>NZ_JAELUG010000398.1 GCF_016429255.1 Rhizobium sp. ASV8 | reverse complement strand
TTCACAGAGAAAGCAGCCACTTAGAGGGAAGCGGCGTGCACCTCACAATTTGCAATGCAGAAAGCTCCTCGACCCTTGTCAAAAAAAAAATTACAGGGATGCCCGAGATAGGCGGGTTGTATTAATACGCATAGCCGCGATTCCCCCAGCTGTCGCGTGCCCACCCTTGGGGTTGCAGGAAGGGACTATCCGGGCCAATAGCCTTGCCCACGTGAAAGCCGGGGATAGCCGGTACGAGTAAGTCACTGACATGCTACAGATTATCTCCTGTCCACGTGCAAATCAATTTAGCTTTCATTCTCTTGTTTTTTCCTGCTGTGACATACGACCGGCAACAGCAGAAAGGTAGGTACTGAGCTTCTACCACGTCGGCACCGGACCGCGTTACGATATACGGCCGATGTCCTCTTGGCGACTCACACCATGCAGTAAGATGGTTGGTGGAATTGGCCGGTGGCGTTTATTCTCAAGCCACTTT
>NZ_JAELUG010000397.1 GCF_016429255.1 Rhizobium sp. ASV8 | reverse complement strand
CTTCAGTTCGGCAAGACTATGGCCGGCGGCTGGACCTCGCTGTGTACTGCGACCTTGGGCCCCTTGTAGTGCGAGTCGTACGAGTCGTGCGACTATTTCTGCTGCTGCGGCCGGTGCGGGCAGTTCTGTCACCCGAGCTGGCGCTACCTATCACGAATTGTTAGTCTGGATACTCCGGTATTTGCCTGCGTGTCGAAATTCACTACTTACTTGGGCTCGTATAGTCGGAGTAGCTGTAATAGGAGTCAGTGTAGCGCGAAGGCGCCTTGCGGTCCGAACGCTTGTCCTTCTTAATATTGAGTAAAGCCAAGAGAGTGGCTGCGCCGCCCGCAAGACCAAGCCACTTCTTGCCAGAAGACTTCTCACGTCGATCACTGACTGAAGATGGACGACCTCCTCCAAACCAACCCGAGTGGCGGTCCCGTCGATTCGAGGGAGCGTGGCCGCTGTGCTCCGAGTACTCGTCGTATACAGAGAC
>NZ_JAELUG010000396.1 GCF_016429255.1 Rhizobium sp. ASV8 | reverse complement strand
CCACCCACACCAACACCCACGACACGTCGTCGGCAGCGTCAGATGTGTATAAGAGACAGGGTCCAAGAAGAACGAGACAAGTACGAGGGGATCATTCAGAAACTTCAGCAAAAATATCAGCCCCAGCAGCAAGAACTGGCAGATCTCAGAAAGCAGCTCAAAGAGGCTGAAGTGAGGTTCGAATCCGTCGAAACCATGCAAGCTGACCATGACACTGCACTGGAGTTAGCGACTCTTGATCGGGAAATGGCTGAAGAGACGGCCGAAGCGCTGCGGGAGGAGGTTGACGCTTTGAAGCAAAAGAGCGAAGAACTGGAGTTGGAAGTCGATGTCCTCCGCGAGGAGAATTCAGAGTTTAGTAAAGGCATGACTGCAGAAGAGCGTTCCAGCACGGGATGGTTACAAATGGAGCGATCAAACGAGCGACTGCGAGAGGCTTTGCTTCGCCTACGAGACATCACACGAGAGCACGAAGAGG
>NZ_JAELUG010000395.1 GCF_016429255.1 Rhizobium sp. ASV8 | reverse complement strand
GAACAAAGAAAGACACATTTAATCCGAAAAAAACCTCACACAGTTATTTTGGAACGCCATATCGGACCAGAACATGCCAAAGAAGCTTCAGCTCCTGCAGCACCTCTTCCAAGGTTCCCCGATCTGCCCACGACTCCGGGTCTAGTGTCAGAGCCTGGACCGCAGCTCCCAAGCATGCCGTATCGACTACGCCCTCTTTCGCTACCCTCGCAGCAAGCGATGGCATACTAGAGCCCCGATAGTCTAACGGTACAGCACCTACATCGAGTGCAAACCCACCATGATATCTTAGCGGGATCTTGTACCGCTCTGCCATGGCGTCCAAGGCCTGTCCGATCTCTGTGCCTCGAAACGAAGGATCAGCCACGAGGGCTTCTACATCAGTATCTAGCCGTACAGGACCATGAATCTGCGCTTCAATCATATGATCCAAATTCCGACTCACAGCCATCTTACCAAACACCTCCTGCGGCTGTCT
>NZ_JAELUG010000394.1 GCF_016429255.1 Rhizobium sp. ASV8 | reverse complement strand
CCCGACATCTTCCGGCACATCGCATCCGACAGAACCTGCATGTAGCGGGCGAGCACGATCAGCTCGGTGCCGGTCTGCTCGACCAGATCCAGAAGCTGAGCTTCCGCCTGCGGCTTGTTCTCCTTCGTCACCTTGATGTGGTGGAAGGGGATATCGTGGTTGACCACGACCTTCTGGTATTCGAAATGATTGGAGACGACACCGACGATGTCGATCGGCAGGGCGCCGATCTTCCAGCGATAGAGCAGGTCGTTGAGGCAATGACCGAAGCGCGACACCATCAAGAGCACCTTCATGCGCTTCTTGCTGTCATGGAACTCGGCGACCATGGCGAACCTGTCGGAGATCGGCTTGAAGCCTTCGACCAGCGCCGCCTCTCCGACGCCCTCTTCGGAGATGAAGGAGACGCGCATGAAGAACATGCCGGTGTCGAGATCGTCGAACTGGCTGGAATCGACGATGTTGCAACCCTGCTCGGC
>NZ_JAELUG010000393.1 GCF_016429255.1 Rhizobium sp. ASV8 | reverse complement strand
CATCTCCCATGTCCCACTGGCTCTGTCTACACGCCCATTGTCTGCCGTATCCGATACACGAATCTGTTAGTAGTTCAATCGCAATCTATTTTTAAAGGTTAACAAAGGGTCAAGCGAAGAGTAGAATACTCCCCGGCCCATGGCGTCCAGGATATTGCTCCAGTAATTACTCGTAGCGATAAAACACAGGGCACATGTTCCTCGTATCGGTACTCGTAGTGGACTGATGCCGTTTGGGGCTGTAGCAGGCGTGTTCCAGAATGGCGAGATACAGCCTAGAAAACGATCCGTTTCTGCGCCCATGGTCTCGAATACACCTTGCGCCCAGCAAAATACTAAACAGTGGACCCTTGGGTACCACCCGCCCGGCGGCGGCGAGCGGAGCGGGTAGGGCAGCCCTGAGGTTAGGTACTACCTTACGTAGGTTCCCGGCCGCCCAACAGAGCTTCGCTCACCAAACCCACACAGAGAGCCTAGTAC
>NZ_JAELUG010000040.1 GCF_016429255.1 Rhizobium sp. ASV8 | reverse complement strand
GCGAAGGCGAAATCGGCACACCGCTCGGCCTCATCCAGAAGGCCCATCCGGATACCAGCATCGGCTCCTATCCCCGCTATGTCGGCCAGTTCTTCTCGACGGAGATCGTCGTGAGAGGCCGCTCGGCTGAGTTGGTTGAAAATGTCGCAGCCGAAGTGCGCGCGATGATCGAAACCATCCGACAGTCGAAAGCCAAGGAAAATCAGTCCGCTGAAGCGTAACGTTCAACGACGGCGTGCATTTTGTTGGGGAACCGAAACGATCACGGCGCATTATTCTGAAGCGGAATGCTGATATAATGTAGCGATCCAACCCTTCCGCGTGGGAGATCACGTCATGTCCTATAAAACCATTGTGACCGTCCTCGACAATCCCGACAACACGCGGGTCGCCGCCGACTTTGCGGCCGCCTTCGCCAAGGAGCACGGCTCCCATCTTGTCGGCCTGCATGCGGAAGTCATCTCGACCGTGCCACTTGTGGCACCGATGGAAATCCCGGACCCCGTGGCCGTGCAGGCGCTTCAGGATGTCGTTCACAATCAGGCGATCGAGATCGAGCGACTATTCCGCACCAAGATGGAGAATGCCGGCGTCGACTATGAATGGCACAGCTTCGCCAGCACCGTTGGTTACGGCACCGAGCCCTTGGTCGAAACAGCCCGCAGCGCCGATCTGCTGCTGGCCGTGCAACCCGATCCATCGAAATATTCCGATACCCAGGTCGATGTCGAGACGTTCCTGTTCGACAGCGGCCGACCGGTGTTGCTGATCCCCTATATTCTGAAGGAACCGAAGCCGATCCGCCGTGTGCTGATCGCCTGGAACGGCTCGAAGGAGGCGGCGCGCGCCACCTTCGATGCGCTGCCCTTCCTGAAAGCTGCCGATTCCGTCGAGATACTCTCGGTCAGCACGTCCGAGAAGGAAACGCATCCGTCGAAGGAAAGCGGCGTTCAGATCGCGGCAGCCCTCACGCGTCACGGTGTCCGCGCCAAATTCGAAACGGCCGCCTGCTCCGGCAAGTCGACACCATCGCAAGTGATCGAAAACCGTCTTGCCGATGATAGCATCGATCTTCTGGTCATGGGCGCATATACCCATTCCTGGCTCTGGCAGATGATCTTCGGCGGCACGACGCGTACCTTGCTGCAATCCATGACGGCAATGACGCTTCTGGCGCGCTGATCGCTCAAAGACGTGGAAATCATGAGATTCCGGCGGGAATCTGCACCACCCCGTTGCCCCGCTGCTATTGCCTTTTGACGGTAAATCCAGCAGAAAGCAGCGACCGATGACAGAATTCCCGCCAGGGAACCGTTCGCGCGGTCCATGGAACATGATCCCGAAAAGCCGGTGCTTTTCCCTGATGCGATCCTGTTCAAGTCGATAGCAGCGAATCGCGTTCCGGATTTGGTTCATGGTCCGCGCCCGCCGCGGGGTCTGCTCAGGGTCGCCGGCGCGCCGGTGCGTCGTCATTCCATGCCCCGGAGCCTGTAACCATGTCCCTCCCCGATAAAGCCTTTCCCGTATCCTGGGATCAGTTCCATCGCGATGCCCGCGCACTTGCCTGGCGGCTTGCCGGCCTCAATCGCGAATTCAAGGCAATCGTCTGTATCACCCGCGGCGGCCTCGTGCCGGCCGCCATTATCTCGCGCGAGCTCAACATCCGCCTGATCGATACCGTCTGCATCGCCTCCTACCACGACTATTCGGAGCAAGGTCAGATGAACCTGCTCAAGGGCATCGCCCCGGAACTGTCCGCCGATGGCGGCGAAGGCGTGCTTGTGGTCGATGACCTCACCGACACGGGCAAAACGGCGCTCGAAGTTCGCGCCATGCTGCCAAAGGCGCATTTCGCCTGCGTCTATGCCAAGCCGACCGGCGTTCCCACAATCGACACCTTCATCACTGAGGTCAGCCAGGACACCTGGATCTACTTCCCCTGGGACATGGGCTTCACCTATCAGGAGCCGATCGCCAAGGGTCATCGCGGCTGAGCCACAGCGGTTTCGCCGCGAATCACTGCTGATTCCATCCAGGGCGTCAAAGCAAACTGAAACAGTCATAATAGAGGTGGGCGCTGCGGCGCCCACTATATTTAGTGGGTCCCGAACAACGAGAATGCGTGGGATTCAAGGCGTTCCGCACGAATCATAAAGCACGACGGCATGCTTTTGCCTCGCTGCCAATGGCTTCAAGGCCACGGTCACAATTTTGTCGTTTTTGACTCCTGCGATGATGCCTTTCCCATCATCAGTCGTCGCAACAAGGGCGAGCATCTCCCCTCAAGCCGTTGAATCTTTTACCCTCCTGACGTTTCCCCAATTTCCACAGGTAAGCCCACAAGATATTGTGGTTAACAATCCGTCTCAAACCACCCCTTGACGGACTCATGTCTTTCAAAGTTAATGGACGACGTTGCGGCGGCGACTGAACCAGGCGGTTTTACGAGGGCTGGTTCTCACTTTGAAATCGGATTTGGATTCAGGGCGATACACTCTCAGCAGTGCACGCCGCGGGGATTTTTGTGCCGATGTCGATGCTGCCGAAAAATTGGATGCGGGGACTGGCGGCAATAAGCTGTTAATACTATATTTAGTGTTTGCAGCCACCATCACCACAAGATACAGGAGCCCATCTCCGGATGACACCTCCTGTCAGATAGCGGATTGAAAGCTGGCTGCGCGTTGAATTCGCCATGCCGGAATGAGAATTTTTGCGCCCTGCTTCCACGCGGCGCGCACCAACGAATGAGGATCGGGACCATGCGCATCGAACGTCGTTTCACGAAGGCCGGCCAATCGCCCTACGCGGATATTGAATTCCGCAAGGCGACCAGCGAGATCAAGAACCCGGATGGTTCGATCGTGTTCCGCCTCGAAAACATCGACGTTCCCGCGCAGTTCTCGCAGGTTGCAGCCGACATTCTCGCGCAGAAGTACTTCCGCAAGGCTGGCGTGCCCGCCAAGCTGAAGAAGGTCGAAGAAAACGACGTTCCGTCCTTCCTGTGGCGCTCCATTCCCGATGATGCCGCCATGAAGGATCTGGCGAAGGAAAAGCAGACCGGCTCCGAAACCGATGCCCGTCAGGTTTTCGATCGCCTTGCCGGCACCTGGACCTATTGGGGTTGGAAGGGCGGCTACTTCTCTTCCGAAGAAGACGCCTCCGCCTTCTGTGACGAGCTTGCCTACATGCTCGCCACGCAGCGCGTCGCCCCGAATTCGCCGCAGTGGTTCAACACCGGCATGCACTGGGCCTATGGCATCGATGGCCCCGGCCAGGGCCACTATTACGTCGACCCCTTTACCGGCAAGCTCACCAAGTCCAAGTCCGCCTATGAGCATCCGCAGCCGCATGCCTGCTTCATCCAGTCCGTCGAGGACGATCTCGTCAACGAAGGCGGGATCATGGACCTCTGGGTTCGCGAAGCCCGCCTGTTCAAATACGGCTCCGGCACCGGCTCGAATTTCTCGATGCTGCGCGGCGAAGGCGAGAAGCTTTCCGGCGGCGGCCGTTCTTCCGGCCTGATGAGCTTCCTCAAGATCGGCGACCGCGCCGCCGGCGCCATCAAGTCGGGCGGCACGACCCGCCGCGCCGCCAAGATGGTCGTTGTCGACATCGATCATCCTGACATCGAGGACTACATCAACTGGAAGGTCAAGGAAGAGCAGAAGGTTGCAGCTCTCGTTACCGGCTCGAAGATTGTCGCCAAGCATCTGAAGGCGATCATGAAGGCGACCGTCAATTGCGAAGGCGATAATGACGATTGCTTCGACCCAGCCAAGAACCCTGCCCTGAAGCGCGAAATCCGCGCGGCAAAGAAGGATCAGGTTCCGGAAAACTACGTCCAGCGCGTCATCCAGTTCGCCCGCCAGGGCTATAAGGATCTCGAATTCAAGACCTACGACACGGATTGGGATTCGGAAGCCTATCTCACCGTATCGGGCCAGAACTCGAACAACTCGGTCTCCATCAAGGACGACTTCTTGCGCGCCGTCGAGAACGATGGCGACTGGAACCTGACCGCCCGCAAGGACGGCAAGGTCATCAAGACGCTGAAGGCCCGCGATCTCTGGGAATCCATTTCCTACGCCGCCTGGGCATCGGCCGATCCAGGCCTGCATTTCAACACGACGATGAACGACTGGCACACCAGCCCGGCTGCCGGCCCGATCCGCGCATCCAATCCGTGCTCGGAATACATGTTCCTCGACGACACGGCCTGCAACCTCGCTTCGCTGAACCTGATGACCTTCAAGGACGCGGCAACCAAGCGCATCAACATCGCCGATTACGAGCATGCCGTCCGCCTCTGGACCGTCGTTCTCGAAGTCTCCGTGATGATGGCGCAGTTCCCTTCGCGCCGCATTGCCGAGCTTTCTTACGAATACCGCACGCTCGGCCTTGGCTACGCCAATATCGGCGGCCTGCTGATGTCGTCGGGCATTCCCTATGACAGCGATGAAGCCCGCGCCATCGCGGGCTCGCTGACCGCGATCATGACCGGCGTTTCCTATGCGACCTCGGCTGAAATGGCGTCCGAACTCGGAACGTTCCCGATGTTCCAGCCGAACCGCGAAAACATGCTGCGCGTCATCCGCAACCATCGCCGCGCCGCCTATGGCGAGACCTCCGGCTATGAGGGCTTGTCGGTCAATCCGGTGGCGCTGATCCACTCCGAAAACCCGGACCAGGATCTCGTCGCTCATGCCAAGGCCGCCTGGGACAAGGCGCTGGAGCTCGGCGAAAAGCACGGCTACCGCAATGCCCAGGCCACCGTTATCGCACCGACCGGCACGATCGGCCTCGTCATGGATTGCGACACGACCGGTATCGAACCTGACTTCGCTCTGGTGAAATTCAAGAAGCTCGCCGGCGGCGGCTACTTCAAGATCATCAACCGCGCCGTTCCGGAAGCGCTCCGCACGCTCGGCTATTCCGAAAGCCAGATCGCCGAGATCGAAGCCTATGCCGTCGGCCACGGCAACCTGAACCAGGCCCCGGCCATCAACCCGTCGACGCTGAAGGCCAAGGGCTTCACGGCCGAGAAGGTCGATGCCGTCAACGCCGCTCTGAAGAGCGCCTTCGACATCAAGTTCGTCTTCAACCAGTGGACGCTCGGCGCCGACTTCCTGAAGGGCACGCTGAAGGTATCCGACGAGCAGATGGCCGATATGAGCTTCAACCTGCTCGACCATCTCGGCTTCTCCAAGAAGGATATCGAGGCCGCCAACATCCACGTTTGCGGTGCGATGACGCTGGAAGGCGCGCCGTTCCTCAAGAACGAACATCTCGCCGTCTTCGATTGCGCCAACCCATGCGGCAAGATCGGCAAGCGCTACCTCTCGGTCGAAAGCCACATCCGCATGATGGCGGCTGCCCAACCGTTCATCTCGGGCGCGATTTCCAAGACGATCAACATGGCGAACGAAGCCACCGTCGAGGATTGCAAGAACGCCTACATGCTGTCCTGGAAGCTCGGCCTCAAGGCCAACGCCCTTTATCGCGACGGCTCCAAGCTCAGCCAGCCGCTGAATGCTTCGCTGATCGAAGACGATAGCGACGAGGACGCGCTGGAAGAATTCCTGCAGGCTCCGGCTGCCGCACAGGCCGTCACCATCACCGAGAAGATCGTCGAGCGCGTGATCGAAAAGGTTATCCGCACGCAGGAAAAACTGCCGGGCCGCCGCAAGGGCTACACCCAGAAGGCCAAGATCGGCGGTCACACGATCTTCCTGCGCACCGGCGAATATGACGACGGCCGCCTCGGCGAAATCTTCCTTGACATGAACAAGGAAGGCTCGGCACTGCGCGCCTTCATCAACAACTTCGCGATCTCCGTCTCGCTTGGCCTCCAGTATGGCGTGCCGCTCGAGGAATATGTCGACGCCTTCACCTTCACCAAGTTTGAGCCGGCCGGCATCGTCACCGGCAACGACGCCATCAAGAACGCCACGTCGATCCTCGACTACGTGTTCCGTGAACTGGCGATCTCCTATCTCGGCCGTCACGATCTCGCTCATGTCGACACTTCGGACTTCAACAACACGGCGCTTGGTCGCGGCGTGTCCGAAGGCAAGGCCGATGTCGTCTCCAAGGGCCTGACCCGCGGCTACAAGCCGACGCTGGTTCCGAGCTCGGGCGATCGTCCGGCAGCGGACGTCAAGGGCGCGGCTACTGCGGCTCCGGCCCGGGCGGCATCGCTCGGCACCGTAACGGCTTTTGCCGGCAACACGGTACGCAAGCTGGAGCCGACCAGCTCCGTCTCGACCTCCGAAGTCGTCGCCTTCAAGCGCGACTACGAGGAGCGCGCCAAGGAACTGGCCGAAGAGATCGCGGAAGAGCAAGTGAGCGAAGCCACTGAGGCCACCGGCCTCTTCACCGACAAGGCTGCAAGCGACGCGGCAACGGCCAAGACGGACGCCAAGAAACTGGAATCCGAACGCCGCGCCCGCTCCATCATGCAGGGCTACACGGGCAACATGTGCACCGAGTGCCAGAACTTCACGATGGTGCGCAACGGCACCTGCGAGAAGTGCGACACCTGCGGCGCAACAAGCGGCTGCAGCTGAGACTTCAACCGCTCACAGGGCACGTTGAAGCGAGAAGCCCTATTGTGGGTCTAATGCATCCAGATTTCAGGCGGTCGAACCGCCTGAAATTGAAATCTGGAACAAACAAAGAACCTCTCACCCCAGGCGGATGAACTTGATATCATCAAGGCGGTACTGGGCCGTCGGCATGCACGCCAAACCGAAATGCCCGATTTCGGTCATGAAACCGGCTGGAAATCATCTATTTCCGTTGAGAATGTCCGCGTCGTCATTCGATCTGCCGCGCCGTTGAGAATTGTCTGTGTAGTCGCCCGGCCCTTCGACGCATTCTATCGCTAAATTCGGCCGGCAGGGCGTCGGCAATCATATCTCAGTTGCGTGAGGCACCGTCTTGAAAATCGGCAGTGATATCGCAAGCGTTCAATATCTGCGGGCCGTTGCCGCGATTTCCGTTCTTTGCTTCCATGCCAGCGAGACATATGGGCTGGGGTTCAAAGTCGGCGCCGCGGGCGTCGATATATTTTTCGTTATCAGCGGCTTCATCATGTGGATCACGACAGACGGAAAGCCGATCGGCCCGCGAAAATTCATGTTTCGCCGACTGGCCCGAATAGTGCCGCTCTACTGGATTGCGACGACAGTGACATTCGCTGCGATCATGTTGAGGCCGCAGTTTTTCTTCGACACGGATTCGAGCTTGGGAAATTTGATCGGCTCACTGTTTTTCGTGCCCGTCATCAAGGATGATGCACTACATCCCGTCGTTGAGCAGGGATGGACCCTGTCCTACGAGATGTTCTTCTATCTCATTTTTTCCGTTTCACTGCTTTTGCCGGAACTCAGGCGGTTCTCGTTCCTGATGGCGGCGCTCGTGATTGCCGTCCTCGCGCATTACCTGCTGCCATTCGGCTATGTCAGCGTTTTCACCCAGCCGGTCATTCTTGAATTTGCGACGGGAATCGTCATTGGACGCTTGTGGAACCAGGGCTTTCGGCTGCCATTTGGCGTTGCGATCGGCTTGGTGTTTGCCGGAATCCTGTTGCTGGCGATTGATCCGTTGCCCCATTTCGACCGTGCAGTGCGCTGGGGCGTACCGGCAACGCTATTGCTGTCGGGCGCCGTTTTCGCTGAACGGCAGCGCGGCGTTCCCAAACTGGCCCTCCTGCATTTTCTGGGAGACGCGTCCTATTCGATTTACGTCTGGCACGTGCTCACGGGCATTATGGTGACAGCGCTGCTATTGCGCGTCGGGATACCGCATGCAGCACAGCCCGTCTTGATCGTATTGGGATCTCTGGCCTTTGCGATCATCTGTTATCTCTTCATTGAGCGCCCGATCCTCCGCAAGATGCGGCCAGCTAGGCCGCAGCCCGCGTAGAAAGGCCGATGCGCAGGGCTGGATTGTTGCGACCGCATTTGGATCAGATCAGGCGCGCTCAACGCAAAGATGGAATATGCAAGGAAGGCGAAAGCGCCCGAAGCCCTCCATGAAATTCATGAAATCGTCTATTTGACGAGGTGTTGCAGCAACTCCGCGCGCTGCCCATGCCTTCCCCTTGGTGGTTCGGAAATAGCAAGGGCAATGATCATCTCTATCTAAAAGGAGTTGATCCGACATATGCGGAACCCAATCGCCACGCACTGCTGCCGTTGGCAACAATCCTGCTTATCGCGATTTGGCAAGCTGCCGATCATCTGTATGGCTGGAAAGCGGTTTATCCAGCTATGCGACGTTCACCTGCCAGTATCCGCTCAAAAACCTGCGACAGAAGCGATAACGCGTGGCATAAGGCCCCCGAAACTTATTTGTGGGCCTCGCGTAGACATGATCCGTATCGAAAATATCAGCAAACAGAACAGCCATCGCATCCTCTTCATCGAGGCATCCGCGGCACTCAACAGGGGCGAGAGCATCGGTCTTGTCGGCCCCAACGGCGCCGGCAAGACGACGCTTTTCCGCATGATCACCGGACAGGAACAGCCTGACGAGGGACAGGTCTCCGTCGACAAGGGCATCTCCATCGGTTACTTCAACCAGGATGTCGGCGAGATGGAAGGCCGCAGCGCCGTCGCCGAAGTGATGGAAGGTGCGGGCCCCGTCAGCGCGGTTGCCGCCGAGCTGCGTGAGCTGGAAGCCGCCATGAGCGATCCGGATCAAGCCGACAGAATGGATGAGATCATCGAGCGCTACGGTGAGGTGCAGGCACGCTACGAGGAGCTCGACGGTTATGCGCTGGAAGGCCGCGCTCGCGAAGTTCTGGCAGGTCTCAGCTTCACCCAAGACATGATGGATGGGGACGTCGGCGCACTGTCGGGCGGCTGGAAGATGCGCGTGGCACTGGCCCGCATCCTGTTGATGCGCCCGGACGTCATGCTGCTCGATGAACCGAGCAACCATCTCGATCTCGAAAGCCTGATCTGGCTGGAAGCCTTCCTCAAAGGCTATGAGGGCGCGCTTCTGATGACCTCGCATGACCGCGAGTTCATGAACCGCATCGTCACCAAGATCATCGAGATCGATGCTGGCAATCTCACCAGCTATTCGGGCGACTACGAGTTCTACGAACAGCAGCGGGCGCAGAACGAAAAGCAGCAGCAGGCGCAGTTCGAGCGCCAGCAGGCGATGCTTGCCAAGGAAATCAAGTTCATCGAGCGTTTCAAAGCGCGTGCCTCCCATGCTTCGCAGGTGCAAAGCCGCGTAAAGAAGCTGGAAAAGATCGATCGCGTCGAACCGCCGAAGCGCCGACAGACGGTTGCCTTCGAATTCCAGCCAGCGCCGCGCTCCGGCGAAGATGTGGCTGTGCTGAAGAATGTTCACAAGAAATACGGCAGCCGCAGCATCTATGAAGGGCTTGATTTCATGGTGCGCCGTCGCGAGCGCTGGTGCATCATGGGCATCAACGGCGCCGGGAAATCCACCCTGCTCAAGCTGGTGGCAGGCTCAACGGAGCCGGACGAAGGCAGTGTCGCACTCGGCGCCAGCGTGAAGTTGGGGTATTTTGCCCAGCACGCGATGGATCTGCTGGATGGAGAGCGCACCGTATTTCAGCAGCTAGAACACGATTTTCCGCAGGCCGGCCAGGGTTCCCTGCGTGCGCTTGCCGGCTGCTTCGGCTTTTCCGGCGACGATGTCGAGAAGAAATGCCGCGTGCTGTCCGGCGGCGAGAAGGCACGGCTGGTCATGGCGATCATGCTCTTCGACCCGCCGAACCTGCTGGTGCTGGACGAGCCGACGAACCATCTCGATCTCGACACCAAGGAAATGCTCATCCAGGCACTGTCGCAATATGAGGGCACGATGCTGTTCGTCTCGCACGACCGGCATTTCCTGGCGGCACTCTCCAACCGCGTTTTGGAGCTGACGCCCGAGGGCATCCATCAATATCCCGGCGGCTATACGGAGTATGTCGAGCGCACCGGCTACGAGGCACCCGGTCTCAAGAGCTGATAGCTCGTCGAGCGACGCGCTATTGTGTGTTGATCGAAGGGGTGGTGCCGGCGTTGATGACCGCAACGGGCGCCGCCCTGCCCCGCACGCGGATTTCGATGCGGCGCCGTGACTCGACGGCGCCTCGCTGGCCCGAAGTGATGGTATCGCCCGGCAGTATCAGCTGCGCTGCCGACATCGGCAGGATGGTGGCATCCTTGAGCTTGGGATTGGCCTTGAGCACGTTGGCGACCGCGATCGCGCGGGCCAAGCCGAGCCCGGCATTGTCTGCGGGCAACAATGCCGAAACCGGAAGCTTGCCGGCCATGGCGCTGATCAGCGTATCGTCGAGATTGGATTTTTCGCGCGATACCGGTTGTTCGTCCGTATGGCCGATCACTTCGACGATATTGGCGCCGTAGAGGCTGAGATTACTGGCAATCTCATCTGTAATGGTGCCATCGAGCAATTGCGCAAAGGTGCCGGTGAGTTCGGCGCTTCCGGACTGGAAATAGTTCTTCTTGGCGTCATCAAGATTGATGATAGGCGGCCAGTCGTGCATGCCGTTCCCGCCACCATTGCCGGCCAAAAGCTTGCCAAGCTGGTCGGGCGCTGACGCAAGCGTCACCCCATGCTCCTTGAGAACGGCGGCCACCTTGGCCAGCGATTTCAGATCGTCCGGCGTTGCGCCCTGGTCTGCCATGCTGTCGAGCGTTTCTTTCGCCAGCACCAACTCCCGCCATTGCTTGTCCACAACGGCCTTATCGGCAGCGGAGAGGTCGTTTGAGACGACCTTGGACTGCAGCAGAACGATCTCGGCCGCCTGCTCGGTCCGCTTCTTCTCCAGCGCGGCGACCTGCTGTTCCGCTTTCTCAAGCTTGCGTTCGACTTCGTAGCGCTTGTGTCTTTCCGCTGAAATCATTGCGGCGGCGACGAGCAGCAGGCAAAAGACCAGAAGCAGCATGGACTCGGCCATCGTCAGGCCAAGGATCAGGCCACGATTGTAGCCCTTGTGCTCCAGTTTCGGCGTGCTGTCCGAGCCACCTGCTACCATAAATGCCACCAGCGTTTTCGCGGCACCGTCTCAATCGCCGGCACGACATCGCGGTTACCGCCAGCGGCTCTTGGCGGCACTTGCCCCATCGCCTCGGCCATGCGACCGAGCGCCACTTCGATGTTGCGCAGGGGCTGAAGCTGCGCCTCCGACATCTCCTTGATCGCGGTAATTGCAGGTGTCAGTTCGGCGCGCACGACGTCCTCCGGCGAGCGGATCTCTTCCAGCTTTCTGCCGACATTCTCGACGGCGGTGCCGAAGGCACCAATGATCTCCGAAAGTTGCGATGTCGTCGTCGTCAGCTGAGCGGCCGCTTCATTGATGGGAGTTACCGCCTGTTTCGCCAGCATTTCCAGGATCTTATTGATCTCCTGGCCGTTGCGCTCTGCCTGGCGCGCGATCTCCTCAAAGCCTTCCGACAGCATCTGGTTGCTGACACGCCGGTAGTGCGAGAACTCGCGCGAGGAAGAATCGAGTTCGGTGCGCACGCGCCGCGTCATCTCGGCAAGCTCGTGACGCACGCTGCGTTCGATGTCGATCGGGTCGCGGCGCATCTGATTGAAGAGGATGCGCAGCGTCACGCCAGCGATGGTCGAGGTGACGGCGATGCCGAAATTGCGGACGATGGTCTCAATCGATGTTTCGCCGGCAAAGAGATAGAGCGATACGCCGAGGCTCGACAGGGTAAAGAGAAACCCCATGTAGTAGAGATTGTCGCCCGCCTGCTCGTTGTGCAGCCGAAAGCCGGCAAAAGCCAACGATACGATGAAATAGATCGCCATCAGCACGAGCGGTATGCCGGTCACGATGGGTAGCGACCACTCCATCAGTTTCGACGACCAGATGAAGATCATGCCGCCGATGGTGATAGAGGCGAAGAGCACCATCGGCCCGTAGTCCCGGAAGAGATACCTCGCCTCGGTGTCAGCCATCAGCGTATCCCCTCCAAACGCACGAAGCCGTCGAAATAGCCGTTATTGTTCTTGATCCACTGTGCCCAGAAATTCGCAAGATCCTCTATGCTGAACTTCATATTCGGCCTTTGAAAGGCAAGGATCTTTACCGTGACACCATCCAGTGACGTGCGGAAACGGTCGTTTGCTGGGCTATGCTGATACTTCGGATAGGACGCGCCATCGCGATAATTCGAGAAGGCCGCTGTGTGCTCGATCATATCGGACGCAATGTAAAGGCGTTTCGGCAAACCATGCGGAGCATTGGCGAAGACCTCCAGATTGATCTTCTGGATGGCCGCCATGATCGGCGACAGGCGGCCGGATTCGCCTTCGGTCAGCTTGCCGGCGATATCGGCGAGCGGCTTCTGAAAGCCCTTCTCCCAGCGTGCCTGCGCAAGACGCGGGTTGCTGGTCCATTCGTCGACGCTCGCGCCGCTTCCGGGATTGCAGCCATGGAAGGTCTGGATGAGCTCGCCTTCCTTCTCGGTCAGCGCATAGATATCGATGGCGCCGCCGATCGGAACGTCCGCCACGATCTTCTGGAACTGATTGCGCAGGTCGAGCGCCGTCGTATCGGCGATCGGGTCGGTGACATCAAGCAGAATGGCGGTTTCCGCCTTGGGACCGTCAACAGGGCAAAGCGATGCCTGATCGACGGCGACGTTACCGTTCGCCTTGTAACGCAACCAGCCGTAGGCACCCACGATCCCGAGAGACAGGACGGCGAGGCAAACCGTTGCAATGATGAGACCGGCGGATCCGCCG
This sequence comes from Rhizobium sp. ASV8, assembly GCF_016429255.1. Lineage (GTDB taxonomy): Bacteria > Pseudomonadota > Alphaproteobacteria > Rhizobiales > Rhizobiaceae > Rhizobium. The sequence goes on along the minus strand of NZ_JAELUG010000040.1, from coordinate 36,658 downwards.
CGCCGGCTACGCCGCTTGCGTCGAGCCAAGGATGCTCTCCGGGAAAAGATTGTCGAGCTGATGGTATTTCTCGATGGCGCGCTCGAATTCGTCGCCGATCCGCTTGATTTGCTCCGACAATTCCGTCTGGGCGCTCTGGATGCGCGAGCCGAGGACCTTGTCGTCCCATTCCTCTTCTGTGCGGATGACAGGTGTCAGACGCTCCATCCTATAGGCTGCCTTGAAGTATGACGGTTCCTGCTCGGTGCGTGCCGTCCTGTTGGCGTCGCGGTATGAGGTCAGTAGCACATTGGCGGCGCGCTCCAGATGGTTCTGGTGTTCGGCAAAAAGCCCCGCCGTCCTCGCACGATGGGCGATGATGGCAGCCGTCTCCTGCCGGCGGAGCGAGAGATCGCGAATGATTTCCTCGATCTTGCTGTTGTGGTCATCACGGATCTCGCGAAGATCTTCGATCAGATCCAGCTTGCGGTCGATGTAGTTGTCTCTCGCCGCATCAAGGCGCTTCTGGACGCCTGCAAACCCTGGATAGGGGTCTGTGAGATAGCAGCCGTCGATGAAGGCAACGAGCGAGAACATCAGGCCGATGGCAAAGAGCATCCACGAGTTCAGCTCCGTCAACCCGAGCGGTGCCGCCTTCAGGCGCTGGATGACCTCGGCACCGGCACCGCTCAGGATCGTTGCCGAGACCTCGCGGTAATGCGCGAGCGCTATGTTGATGCCCAGCGCGACGGCGACATAGGCAACCAAGCCAAGGAGACCGAGCAGCTTCAGCGCATAGGATCGATGCACGAGAAAACGCACACAAAAGAAGGAAAACATCAGCGCCGCGCCGATATTCAGGAAAGCGAAGGCCGCGGCTTCCGTCACGCCGCCGACAAGGCCCTGCTCGCTGCCCTTGGCAAGGAAGCTGCCGTTCATCACCATTTCGATAAGGACGAGGAAGACGATGAGCGAGACCTTGAAGCCCCATGCCGCCTTGCTCGAGACCTTCGCGGCGCGCTGCAGCTTGTGGGTGGCCTTGAAGCCGACCATCTCGTCCTCGGCGGTTTTCAGTTTGCGACGCAGGCCGTGAAGTTCATCCACGCCGCTTGCCACTTCCGCCTTGAAATCCGAGACGCTGGAGGCATTCGCCTGGCGGATGAGACCGAATTGCCCTTCAAAATCGAGGTTGCGCAACCGGCTATCGAAGGTCTGAAACTGGTCTTCGAGGATCTGGTAGGAACTCTTCTTTTCCGCCTCAACCCAGGCAACGAGGCGCTGTTCCGTTTCGTCGAAGGATTGGGCGTCCGGCGCCGGTCGGTTCTGCCGCCCGGCTGCAGCCCCCTTCTCCTTCAGATCGAGTGTGGAGCCAAGCTTCTCGATATCGACGACGGGAAAGACGTCCGTCGAGGCGCGGAAATCATGGCTTGTCTCCCGAACATTGTCCCAGAGACGATTGAGGGCTTCGAAACGCAATGATCTTCCCCGGCGAATTCATCAACTTAGAAAGGACAAGACGACAAACCGATACCGTACCGGTTGTCCCCGGTCCAGCGCGATATGATCGAGGTTAGGATGTGATTGTGGTAAAGAATAGCCCGAGCGCATTGCGATTGGAAAACATCTGCCTGAATGAAATACAGTCTTGATGCGCCTCGCTGCAAGGCGCCGCTCCAAAGTGTGTTGCGATCTTCAAGATCCGCTCCCCTGCGCTTCAGTCTTCGATATCCTGCAAGATTGCTCTGCACCTTGCAGGACATGCGCTAGTTGGTGCTATCTTTCCAGAAACCTGCCCTGTGCAGCCCTTCGAGATAGATATCGCGCTGCCATTGCTCCTTGAAGGGTACGACGGAGACCCAGCGATCCACATCGAAATCGGGAATGGTTTTATGAATGCGCCGAACGAAGAAAGCCGCTCTGGTCTCCTCACCGAGCATCGCCCAACTCGCCGCCGAAACCCGGTCCGCCAGACGAGGGTCGGCCATTCGGCCGATATAGTCCAGCGCAGCTTCAAAGCGGCCGAGCGTATAGCTCGCCACGGAGGCGGTCCAAAGATAGGTATCGGGACTCAGCGGATTGAGTGCGATGGCGCGCTCGATCTTCTCCAGCGCCAGCTCCGGCCGTGACGAATGAAGCAACACCTCGGCGTGGTCGGCTATGATGCCGGCATGGCCGGGATTGAGGGCCTCGGCCAGTTTCAGGGCTTCTATGCTTTCGTCATTTGCTCGCTGAAAGCTCTTCGTCAGTCCGAGCTCGCGATAGCCGTCGGCGATATCATTCCGAGCCGCAATTGCCTGCAAGGCGTAGTTTTCGGCTTCATCCAGCAATGCTTTGTCGCCACCCGATGTCAGCACCCATTCCTTCGAAAAGGTTCGAGCGATGGAGCTCAAGCCGGGCGCAAAATCGCCACCTCCCCGTAACGCTGCAACCAGCTCAGATCGCGCCCTCTGCAGGTTCGGGATCGAGAGACGCTCCAGATAGCGCTTGCCGGCAAGATAGCGCTGATAGGCCATCGGGCTTCTGTTGAAATAGGATCGCATCATTTCTCGGCGTTCGATCTGTCCGGCGACGGACAGGGCGATATGGCGCGTGACCGTCTCTCCTTCCCGCTTTGACGAGGACGGCCCAAGACCGATGCGCTCGGCCCAAAGCACTTCATCCGTGCCGGCATCGACCAATTGCGAGAACAGCTGAGGCTCTGCAGCCCCAATGCTCGGGCGCATATCGAGAATGTAGGAACGATCTCCGTGATCGAAGGTTGCGGCTGTATGCTGCCCACCCCTGCTGACCCGAACGGAGGTGCGACGATCTCCCATGTCCAGGCTTTCCAATGCATACAAGCCGATGGTGATGCCCTGAATTAAGGCCGGAACATCGTGACCCTCGGCTGGCTCGTCGAAGGAAGGCAGGAGCAAAAGCGGTATCTTAAGTTTCCGGGACGCGGGCGCGACCTCCTTCTCCGACAAGACGGGGCTCTGCCCATTCAAGGCCGGCGCTGTGTCCTGCCGATCCGACCATGACGCCAGAAGTGCGCTGCGCCGCTCGAAGACCTGCCGAAAGTGCTCGACCTCACCTGCCGCATCGAAGATGCGCAGCAGGATTCGATGCATATCCCGATCGTCCGGATCGATACCGAGAAGCAGGGTTGCAACGTCCTTCACCAGAGCGATCTCGTCCCTGGTGCTTGCCTGCTCCGCCGCGACCTTCAGCACTTCCTTTAGCCTCAGGCTATGCCGGTGCCTCTGGGCTTCCCGCCATTGGAAGAAAATCGCGCTCTGGCAACTCACCCCCTTCAGAAACTCGGTCTCATGCGCCTCGGCCAGAGACTTCAGTGTCGCGACCGCCGAGCCGGGGTCGCCACCCTTGGAGAACGGGCGGTCGCCCAGCGAAGGTGCCGATTTCAGTTCGACAGCGGTTTCAGTGAAGTGGAGAAACGCTTTACCCAGTTCGGCCTGGCGCGCCCTTATCCGGGAAACGAGTTTGCGTAGATTGACTTGCGCGCTGCCATTGTCATCGCGCCCCCACAAAAAACGAGCAATCGCGCTGCGCGGCGCGCGCATATTCGGATCCATCATCAGATAGACCAGAATCAGGAGTCCCTTCTCAGGAAAGGCAACCTCTCGCCCGTCACCATCCAGAAGCTTCAAACCACCAAATACATGCAGTGAAAACATGATCTTGTTCGCGACCCGCATCGACCGATGTCGGCAGGGCAAACCAAGGCCGACTTTCGCTTACCGCATTGATTTCATTCCAGTACGAACGAACATGGCTCAATCTTCATACGATTGCAACGTGCGGGAAAGCGCGGCGATTTCAATTCCGATTGCGGCCGGCTCGAAAAACTACTCGCCAAATCGCCGGCATGACATATTTTGCAGCGCACGCGATCTTACCCGGAGCATCACGCCATGACGTCTTTCCCCTTCAAAAACATCTGTATTTACGGCGCTGGCGCTCTCGGTGGCGCGATTGCGGCAAAATTGGCGGCTTCCCTCGAGCAAGCGCAGATTTCCGTCGTCGCACGCGGAGCACATCTGGCGGCCATTCGCTCCGGCGGCATCCAGCTTTGGGAACCAGGAGCGGAACGTCCGCTCGTCGCGCGGATGACGGCTACGGACGATGCGGTCGAATTGCCGCCACAGGATCTCATCATTACCGGGCTCAAGGGACATCAGCTGGCGGCAGCCGTGCCCGGAATTGCCAAACTTCTGCATGCCGGGACTCGCGTCGTGATGATCCTCAACGGTGTGCCATGGTGGTATTTCCACAAGGACCAGAAGAGTGGCCATGCGGAATATCAAATGGAGGAGCTGGACCCGAACGGTGATCTCTGGCGGCTGGTCGGTCCCGAAAGGGTGATCGGCTGCGTCGCCTATCAGGGCGCGGAAGTCATCGCGCCCGGCGAGGTCAAGCTTGCCAACAACGGCCATTTTATCCTCGGCGAACCATCCGGCGAGACGACGACGGATATCGAAGCCATCGCGGCGCTGCTGCAAAAGGCCGGGGTCAAGATCTCGGTGTCCGCGACCATTCGCGACGATATCTGGAGCAAGCTGATGGGCAACGCATCGTTCAACCCAATCAGCGCACTGACACGAGCCTTGATGTCGGAGATCATGAATGATCCGGCACTTGCATCCATGGTCGGCCAAGTCATGGGCGAGGTTAAGGCGGTCGCTGAAGCTTTAGGGGCGCATGTGGCGATGTCGGTCGAGGAGCGTCTGGACCGCTCGCGGCAGATTGGGCCGGTACGCACCTCGATGCTGCAGGATCTACTGGCCGGTAAGGCGCTGGAAATCACGCCGCTCGTCGGCGTTGTCGTCTCGCTTGGCAGGCTGACAGGCGTGGCGACACCCGTTTCCGCAACGATACTCGCCTTGGTGACGCAGCTCGACCGCACGAACCAGCAGGCGGTCGGCTAGCCCCACCTCCCATCTTTATCGGTACAGCAAGCGCCGATACGCACGCAGTTCCCGGCCGTTCCGCTCTTTATATCGCGCTTACTTTCTCGCCTTCCGCGGGGAATGGATTTCCTATGCCACCAGGAATTACGCTTTGGTGGACATATGGAGACCATTGCCATGCTTGAGACGCACGCACCCAATCTGGCCGAATCCATTCGGATTCTGGTTCATAACAGCGACGAGAAACACCATCGCGGAGCCGCATCGGCGCCGGCGACAAGGATCCGGCCAAGGCGCCAGCGTCCGGATCGCGAGGTCCGCGAAAAGCGCACGTTTTGGGCGATGCTTGTCTTCGGGCTGCTGCTCGGCAGTCTCGAGCTTTTCATCCTCGTCCACTATCTCTGAGCGATAAGAACATGGGCAGGCAAGGCTTGCAGAAGCGTATCGGCGGCACGATTACCGCTCTCGTTACGCCGTTTCGAGACGGTGCACTCGACACCGTCGATATGATGGCACATGTGGAATGGCAGTTGCTGAGCGGCGTCGACGGATTGCTCGCCTGCTCGCTGACCGGCGAAGGACCGACGCTGACCTGTGCCGAGCGAATGCGGATCATCGAGATCTGCGTCGAGCTTTCTGAAGGCAAGACACCGGTCGTCGTTGCGACGGGTACGAACGACACGGCGACAACGATCGAAGAGACGCTGCAGGCACAGCGTCTCGGTGCCGACGTGGCTTTCGTGACCGTGCCCTATTATTCCAAGCCGACGCAGAAGGGTGTTCTCCACCACTTCGAGCAGGTCGCGGCGCAGAGCGGCATGGCCATCGTCATCCACAACCAGCCATCGCACACGGCAATCGACCTCGCTCCGGAGACGATCGCACGGCTAGCCGAAATTCCCGGTATTATCGGCATCGCGGACGCAAGCGGCGATCTCTCCCGGATCGATCTCTGGCGCCCCTCGCTGCCGCAATGGTTCGGTCTCTACACCTCAAGCGACGCAAGCGCACTCGCTTTCACAGCGGCTGGCGGGCAAGGCTGCTTTTCCGCCGCCGCCAATGTCGCTCCGCGACTCTTCCATTCGATGCAATACTCTGCCGCCTGCGGCCACTTATCCGCGGCCCACTCGATCGATGGGCGCTTGCGACCGCTGTTCAAGGCGCTCACCCGCGAGAGCGAGCCCGCCGCTGTGAAACATGCCCTCGCCGCCTTGCGAGACATGGAAGCGGAGGTACGCTTGCCTCTGGTTCGCGTTTCGCCCGAAACCGCGGCGGAGATCCAGACCGCCGTTACTCCCCTTCAGATCGATGGCGGCGGTCGGCTCGCTTCTCGTCAGGCTTTTCGACTTGGCCTGTGAATGCTCAGCTATCCCTATGAGATTTTTATATTTTTCTCATTTCGACCAAATGGAAATCCTAGCAAATCACCCATAGATTCAACGGCATGGCACTGGAAGCGGTCTGCTTCGACCCACGGTGCTGATGACACTGGAAAGGAACTATGATGTCACGTTATACGCATGCCGGCCTAGCCGCCGATCCCCTCCAACGTCCTCGTGCCGTCGCCCTTGCCAGGAGCGAGTGGCACTTCTCTTCAGAGGCGCTTTTGCACGGCCTTGGCGCCGTTGCGCCCCGATTGGGACTAGTCCTCTTCATCGCTGGCGCATTGCAGTTGGCGATGTATCTGGCCGGCCACTGAGTACAACTGAAGAGATCCAAGAGGAATAACAGGATGGTAAATGCATTGAATATTCAGCGCCGCGCGACCCACAATCGCCTTGCTCGGCTTCCGGCTCGCTTCATCATCGGCCGCGACCGCCGCGGCAACTGGATCGTCCAGGATCGGGAGGGACTGGTTGGCGGCCTGTTCCGCAACGAAGCCGCCGCCCTGCACTTCGCTGCCGAGGAATGCAACCACAACCCGGCCGACATATGTCATGCGCCCGAGGGCGCGATCCTCGACCTGGATGGGTTTGCATCCACCTCATCCAATCTGCATTAAACCGCACCGGCTGCAGGCTTCGACAGCCGCATCCGGCCGAACGCTTCCTTAACCCGCATTCGGGTAGGTTTCCGGCCAGGGTGTCCCGGAAAATAGAAACACGATGTCGAAGCCTGCTTTTCGCTATAGCCACTACGATCTTAAGGAACAGCGCGCCGGAACGGTGATCGAAATCACGCTCTCGGCAATCGCCAATGTCAGGCTGATGAACGGCTCGAATTTCGAGCGTTTCACCGAGACCCTCAAGCATCAATTCCTCGGCGGCGTTGCCAAGAAATCGCCGATCCGGTTGTCCATTCCGGAATCGGGCCATTGGCATCTGATTGTCGACATGGAGGGACATAAGAGCCTGGCGGAATCGAGCGTGAAGATGGTCGACACAGCCATTGCGCCGCGTATGCAGAAAGCACCACAGGACGGCGCCCAAGGCTGATATGAGATCAGCGCTCCCCGCGCTCCTTGCGCAGCTTGGCCCACCAGTCCAGCCGCTTGCGGATATCCCGCTCGAAGCCGCGCTCCGGCGGGTCGTAGAAAGTCTGCCGGCCCATCTTTTCCGGAAAATAGTTCTGGCCTGAAAAAGCATCCGGCTCGTCGTGATCGTAGCGATAGCCGTCACCATACCCCTCCGTGCGCATCAGCTTTGTCGGCGCGTTGAGGATGTGCTTGGGCGGCAGGAGCGAGCCGTTCTGCTTGGCAGCCTGCGTCGCCGCCTTGAACGCGGTATAGACCGCATTGGATTTCGGGGCGGTGGCAAGATAGACGCAGGCCTGCGCCAGCGCCAGTTCCCCCTCGGGCGAGCCAAGATAGTCATAAGCGTCCTTGGCGGCATTGCAGATCACCAGAGCCTGCGGATCGGCAAGCCCGATATCCTCGACCGCCATGCGCACCAGCCGGCGTCCGAGATAGAGCGGATCCTCCCCGGCATCGAACATGCGGGCAAGATAGTAGAGGGCGGCGTCGGGGTCTGACCCGCGCACGGATTTATGCAGCGCCGATATCAGATTGTAGTGCCCATCCTGCGCCTTGTCGTAGACCGGGGCGCGGCGTTGCACGATCTTGACCAGCATATCGGGATCGAAAAGCTCATCCTTGCGAGCGGCACGCCAGACTTCTTCGGCAAGTGTCAGCACCGATCGTCCATCGCCATCGGCCATGCGGATCAAGCTGGCGCGGGCATCCTCCGTCAACGGCAACGGCTTGGCTTCTGCCGCCTCTGCGCGACGCAGCAATTCCTCCAGACTTTCCTCGTCATGCGAGCGGAACGTCAGGACGCGGGCGCGAGACAAAAGAGCGGCGTTGAGTTCGAAGGACGGGTTCTCCGTCGTCGCTCCGACGAGGATGACGGTACCGTCCTCCATGACCGGCAGGAAGCTATCCTGCTGCGCCCGGTTGAAGCGATGGATCTCGTCGACGAAAAGCAGGGTCTGGCGACCATCCATCCGGCGCAGACGCGCCGTCTCGAACACCTTCTTCAGATCGGCAACGCCGGAGAAGATCGCCGATATCTGCTCGAAGGCAAGGCCCGCCTCGCCCGAGAGCAGCCGGGCAACCGTCGTTTTACCGGTGCCGGGCGGCCCCCAGAAGATCATTGACCCCAGCGAGCCCGCCTCGATCATCCGGCGCAGGACACCGTCCTCACCCGTCAGATGTGCCTGGCCGGTGACATCGGCCAATGTTTGCGGCCGCAGACGATCGGCGAGAGGCCGTTTGTTGGCAACCTCCTCCGGCACCCGCGGTGCAAACAGGTCATTGCTCATCGGAAGAACTGCCGGATACGCTGGCCGTCACGCTCGATCTCCACCCGCCAGAAGCTCGGGTTGGAGGTTACCGTCTTCTGAAGAACCTCCGTGGTGTTGATCGCGACGCCGTTGATCGAAATGACGATATCACGCACGGCAAATCCGAGACGGTCGGCCGGTGAGTTCGACTTCAGGCTCTCGATCACGACACCGCTCGCGTCCGGCGGCATATGCAGATCGTCGGCAACGCGCGGCGAGAGATTGGCGACAGTTGCACCAGAGAAGGGGTTGTTGCCTTCGATCACTCGTTCGTCGCGTGGTGTCGATTCCGGCGCGGCCGCGAGCGTCATGGTGCTCTGATGCTCCTTGCCGCTATCGAGCACCGTCAATGACACCGTGGCGCCGAGCCCTGCAGTGGTCAGGCGGTAGCCGAGCGCATCGGGATGCTCGACCGGGATGTTGTTGATCGCGGTGATCACCTCACCCGGCTTCAGGCCGGCCTTGGCCGCGGGGCCACCGTCGACGACCTTGGTCACCAATGCACCGCGAACCTTGTCCAAGCCAAGCGCTTCGGCAACATCCGAGGTCACTGGCTCGAAGGAGGCTCCGATATAGGGGCGCTCGAAGGCTTTGTCGCCACGGTCGGCGGCGGCAAGGAAGACCTTGACCAGGTTGGCGGGAATGGCGAAGCCGATGCCGTTCGAACCGCCGCCCTGCGAAAAGATGGCCGTGTTGAGGGCGATCAGCTCACCAGCCATGTTCACCAGCGCGCCGCCGGAATTGCCGGGGTTGATCGACGCATCAGTCTGGATGAAGAAACCGACTTCGTTCTTCACCTGGTTTCGCGCAAGCGCCGAGACAATGCCGCTCGTAACCGTCTGTCCGACGCCGAACGGGTTACCGATCGCCAGCACGAGATCACCGACCTCGACAGCATCGGAATTGGCGAGCGGCAGGATCGGGAAGCTCTCATTCTTCGACTGGATCTTCAAAACGGCCAGATCAACGCGATCGTCCTTCAAGATGACCTTACAAGGAAACTCGCGGCCATCGGAAAGCGCAATCTTGATATCGTCCGCACCGTCGATGACGTGATTGTTCGTGATGACCGTGCCGTTGGCCTCCACGATGACACCTGAACCAAGCGACGACTGCTTCTCCGTGCGATTCGGCATGCGCTGGCCGAAAAACTGCTCGAAGAAGGGATCACCGGCAAAAGGCGACCGGCTCTGCACGACGCGCTCGGCATAAACGTTCACCACGGCACCGGACGTCTGCTTGACCAGCGGTGCAAAGGAGAGCTGCATCTGCGTCTGGCTTTGCGGCAGCGTCTTCGCCGTCTGAGCCTCAGCGGAAAGCGGCATCGCCATGATGAGGGCAATCATCGAAACGGCAGTGCGCTTCAGGAGGACTTGCATGGAAACTTCCTTCTTCAATGCTCTTGAAACAACGTTGTAGCGCCCGACGCTAGAAAGAAAAGAGGGCGGAAGCATGAAGCATAAATGGACGTTTACTGCGATAAAAAACAGGCTCGTTGAACAAAAACATGCTGTCATGCATTTCGCGTTGGGAATCGTCAAAAGGGAAGCAGACATGCGATTGAACAATCTTGCCGCCACCGCCCTCCTGATCTCATTCGGTATGGCCGGCACCTCACAGGCCGCCAGCTTCGATTGCGAGGCGCAGAACCTGAAACCCGACGAAAAGACGATATGCGACGTCAGGGCGCTTAACGATGCCGACGTGAAGATGGTAACGACCTTCGACCTGCTTTCCGGTCTGCTCGCCATGGGCTCGCGCGGCACGATGCAGGATCAGCAAACCGAGTGGTTGAAGAAGCGTCAAGCCTGCGGCGGCGATGCCGCCTGCCTCAAATCCTCCTACGAAGAGCGCCTGAAACAGCTCAATGAGGCATACAAGCAGATCAACCGGCCGCTGTAAGGGTTTGGTTTGCGGGGCTTTAGCCGAATGTGTGCCCTCTCCCCGCCTGCGGGGAGAGGATTAGAGTGAGGAGCAAACGCAGGGACAGGTATGCTCTGCCGTTGCGATAGAGCTCGAAAGCCCCTCATCCGTCCTCTCGCAATCGAGCTACGCTCGACCACCTTCTCCTCGCTTAGCGGGGCGAAGGGGCTTCGTTATTTCCCACCCAGGTCGCGAACAGCGCCGCGATCCGCACTCGTGGCAAACGCGGCGTAGGCCTTGAGTGCCGTGGTCACGTTGCGCTTGCGCGGTTCGGCCGGATGCCAACCCCTAGCGTTCTGCGCTTCGCGGCGAGCTGCGAGTTCCTTTTCGTCGACACGCAGGCTGATGGTGCGGTTCGGGATGTCGATGTCGATCATGTCGCCTTGGTGCACCAGGCCGATCGTGCCGCCGTTTGCGGCTTCCGGCGAAGCGTGGCCGATAGACAGGCCGGAGGTGCCGCCTGAGAAGCGACCGTCGGTGATGAGCGCGCAAGCCTTGCCGAGGCCCTTCGACTTCAGATAGCTCGTCGGATAGAGCATTTCCTGCATGCCGGGGCCGCCCTTCGGGCCTTCGTAGCGGATGACGACCACGTCACCAGCAACAACCTCATTGCCGAGGATGCCCTTGACGGCAGCGTCCTGGCTTTCGAAGACCTTGGCCGGGCCGGAGAACTTCAGGATCGATTCATCGACGCCCGCCGTCTTCACGATGCAGCCGTCGACCGCCAGATTGCCCTTCAAGACAGCAAGACCGCCATCCTTGGAGAAGGGATGCTGGGCATCGCGGATGACGCCATTTTCACGATCGAGATCAAGCTCTTCCCAGCGCGCGCTCTGGCTGAAGGCAACCTGGGTCGGAACACCGCCGGGAGCGGCGCTGAAGAGTTCCAGGGCTGCCTTGTTGTCGGTGACGGCAATATCCCATTGGGCCAGAGCCTCGCCCAGGGTCGCAGCGTGAACGGTCGGCAGATCGGCATTTATTAGTCCGGCACGGTTCAACTCGCCGAGGATCGCCATGATGCCGCCGGCGCGGTGCACGTCTTCCATATGAACGTCGGACTTGGCCGGAGCCACCTTGGACAGGCAGGGAACACGCCGCGACAGACGATCGATGTCGTCCATGGTGAAATCGATCTCGCCCTCATGGGCTGCCGCGAGGATATGCAGCACGGTATTGGTCGAGCCGCCCATGGCGATATCGAGCGCCATCGCATTCTCGAACGCGCCCTTGCTAGCGATCGTCCGCGGCAGAGCCGTCACGTCGTCCTGCTCGTAATAACGCTTCGCCAGAGCAACGACCCGACGGCCGGCTTCGAGGAAGAGTTCCTTGCGGTCCGAGTGAGTGGCAAGCGTCGAGCCGTTGCCCGGCAGCGACAGGCCGAGGGCTTCGGTCAGGCAGTTCATCGAATTGGCCGTGAACATGCCCGAGCACGAGCCGCAGGTCGGACAGGCGGAGCGCTCGATGACCTGGACGTCTTCATCGCTGATCTTGTCGTCGGCAGCGGCAACCATGGCATCGACGAGATCGAGCGCGACCTTCTTGCCATGCAGCACGACCTTGCCGGCCTCCATCGGGCCACCGGAAACGAAGACAGTCGGGATGTTCAGGCGCAACGAAGCCATGAGCATGCCGGGAGTGATCTTGTCGCAGTTGGAGATGCAGACCATGGCGTCGGCGCAATGGGCATTGACCATGTATTCGACGCTGTCGGCGATGAGTTCGCGCGACGGCAGCGAATAGAGCATGCCGTCATGGCCCATGGCGATACCGTCGTCGACGGCGATGGTGTTGAATTCCTTGGCAACGCCGCCGGCCGCTTCGATTTCGCGCGCAACGAGCTGGCCAAGATCCTTGAGGTGAACGTGGCCCGGCACGAACTGGGTGAAGGAATTGACCACCGCGATAATGGGCTTGCCGAAATCGCTGTCCTTCATACCCGTCGCACGCCAAAGGCCGCGCGCGCCGGCCATGTTGCGGCCGTGGGTGGTGGTTCTGGAACGATAAGCTGGCATGGTGTCTTCCTCGTCATCCTGGAATTTGTGCGGCGTCGGCAGGGGCCAAAGGTTTCGGGCCGAAGGGGACGCCGGCAACTCCGCTTTTTGGAATTGTCCTAATCCAATCGTGCAATACTGTCACTATCAACTCAAGCGAATCCGGTACGCCGCCGGGCAAGGGCTGCAGCCGATCAAACGAGTCGCTGGACTAGACTTGGGAAGGAAACGGCACGATCACAAGCGCACACAAAAAGTTGCTTTCACTTCCAAGGAAATGCCAGCCTAAGAGTGTAACAAAATCCGTGCCCGCTGCGTATCGCTGATATCGAAGCCGTTACCGCATAGAGGAATTGTTCCATGGCCTCCTACCGTCCGCCGAAAATCGCATCCTCCCAGATCACGCCGCGCTCGGTTTATCTGAAGCGCCGCGAATTTCTTACGGCGGCGGCAGCCGGCATCGGCATGGCCGCCATTGGCGGCAAGGCTGTCATGGCCGAGGCGCTGACGGCGACCAAGAGCAATTATACGGTGGATGAGAAGCTGACGCCGATCAAGGACGTCACCACCTACAATAATTTCTACGAGTTCGGCCTCGACAAGGCCGATCCGGCGAACCTCTCCGGCAAGTTCAAGCCGCGGCCATGGACGATCAAGGTCGATGGCATGGTCAACAAGCCCGGCACTTTCGATGTCGATGCGCTGATCAAGGAGTTTCCGCCGGAAGAGCGGGTCTATCGTATGCGCTGCGTCGAAGCCTGGTCCATGGTCGTCCCATGGGACGGGTTTCCGCTCTCGGCTTTGCTTGACAAGGTGGAGCCGCAGGGCAGCGCCAAGTATGTGGCTTTCGAAACGGTCGTGCGACCAGCCGAAATGCCGGGGCAATCGGGTCTCCTGCAATCGCTGGACTGGCCCTATGTCGAGGGTCTGCGCCTGGACGAGGCACGCAACCCGCTGACGCTGCTGGCCGTTGGCCTCTACGGCGAAACCCTGCCAAACCAGAATGGCGCGCCGATCCGCCTCGTCGTGCCGTGGAAATACGGTTTCAAAGGCATCAAGTCGATCGTTCGTATTACCCTCACCGACAAGCAGCCGCTGAACACATGGCAGGTGACCAACAGCCAGGAATACGGCTTCTACGCCAACGTCAATCCGGCCGTCGATCATCCGCGGTGGAGCCAGGCAACGGAGCGACGCATCGGCGAAGGCGGGTTCTTCAGCTCCAACCGTCACCCCACCCTGCCCTTCAACGGCTATGCCGATCAGGTCGCCAGCCTCTATAGCGGCATGGACCTCCGGGTGAATTTCTGATGGCTGTTTCCTTCGCTCTTCCCAAGCGCTGGCATCCCGCATCGGTCTGGGCGCTCTATGTGGTGGGCCTTCTGCCGGCCGCCTGGGAATTCTATCTCGGCGCCACGGATCAGCTCGGTGCCGACGCGGTGAAGACCTTCGAGCTTTTCCTGGGATTGTGGGCGATCCGCTTCCTGCTATTGACGCTTGCGGTCACCCCGCTTCGCGATCTCTTCGGCTGGAACTATCTGCGCTATCGCCGCGCGCTCGGCCTGCTCTGCTTCTACTACGCGCTGATGCATCTGACCGTCTACATGGTCCTCGATCAGGCGCTGGACGTGCAGGCTGTGGTCGACGACGTGCTGAAACGGCCCTTCATCATGTTCGGCATGGCAGGGCTCGTCATGCTGCTGGCGCTTGCCGTGACCTCGAACAACTTCTCGATCCGGCGGCTTGGCAAGACATGGATCTGGCTGCACCGTCTGGTCTACATTATCGCCGCATGCGGCGCCTTGCACTTCGCACTGTCGACAAAGATCCTGTCGCTTGAGCAATTCATCTATATCGGCCTGCTGATCGCCATGATCCTCTACAGATCCTACCGGCCGATTATGATGGAGAGGCGGCGGGCGGCGCGCAGGCCGATCGCCGCATCCAGTTCCAGAGCGGCCTGAATTCGGCCGCCCTGATCTTCTCCGGCGTTCGGATCAGTCCGCGGCGCTGGCGATTTTGGGCTGGCCTTTTTCCTGTACCTCGGCTGTTACCGTCAGACCGGCGATCAGCTTCGTACCGTCAGGCACCTTGTCGAGCGCGATGCGTACAGGCACACGCTGTGCCAGCCGCACCCAGCTGAAGGTCGGCGTAATGTTGGCAAGCAGGCTGCCGGACGTGCGCTCACGGTCCTCGATGCCATAGGCAATGCTTTCGACGTGGCCGGTCAGCTTTTCGGCCTGGCCCATCAGATGAATGGCGACCTCATCGCCGACGTGAATGCGCGGCAGCTTGGTTTCTTCAAAATAACCTTCGACGCGCAGGGAGTCGGTGTCGATAAGAGCGACCTTGGCTGTGCCGGCGGCGACGTAGTCGCCCGGACGCAGGCTTAGGTTCGAAATCGTGCCGTTGACGGTGGCGCGAACTTCTGAGCGATCGAGGTTCAGTTGCGCAAGCTCGCGATTGGCCGTCGCCTGGCGAAGAGAGGCTTCGGCCTGCTCCTCGGCTGTCTGCGCCTGTTCCTTCTTCTGCATCGAAGCGGCATCGCCAAGGCGTCCCTGCCGGTCGTTCTCGCGGCGGGCCTGCTCGAGAGCGGCCTTGCTGCTTGCGAGAGCCGCATCCGCCTGCTCAAGCGCGATGGCAAAGCGATCGCGATCGACACGAAAGAGGATATCGCCCTTCTTGACACTCTGGTTGTCCTTGACGAGGACGTCGCTCACGAGGCCGGAGACATCAGGCGCGATGCCGACGACATCGGCCCTGAGGCGTGCATCGCGTGTCCAGGGTTCATCCATGTAATGGCCCCAGAGCTGACGGCCGACATAGACGGCAGCGACGACGAAGATGAGCGTGACGACCACGCGGCCGATGAGTTTGAACGTATTCATGTGAAGTACCAACGAGAGACAGAGGAGACGGCGCCGAGCAGCAGGATGTAAAGCGCGAAGTCGAAGAGACCGCGATGCCAGACCAGAGTGTAGGCTCCGATCCATGCGAGCAGGCGTCTTAGGATGATGACGGCAAACAGCGTCACGAGCATGAGAACGAGAAGGCGTGGAATATAAACGCCATAAAGATCGAATTCTGCGGGCATGATGTTACTCGGCGGCAATGGGAAGTGGTTGAGTGGTGTCGGATACGGGCGGTCGCCAGCTCGCCGGCGGTTCCGCATGCGGGAAGAGTGCGCGGCGAAGGCCAACAAGCGCATCGAGGCTCGCTCGACCGGCATGCCGTTTTTCATGCGCCACAGCCTCAAGGCTGCGGTCGATCGAGGCGCGCAGATCGTCGGACGGGTCGATGGCGCTCTTGACCTTCAGCCGGGAGCGATAGAAATCCGATACGCCAATCAGGACTTCGCTGACCGATGCGGCGGCGGATTTCAGCTGGCCACGCTCCTTCTGCAGCATCAGGACGTTGAAGCCGAGGCGGACATCGGCGTAGCCATCGACCTTCTTCAACTCGCGGTCTTCGATGCCTGCCAGGCGCGGCACGAGCTGCCCCAGGCGGTCGAGGATGCGGCCGGAAAGACGCTCATGATCGGCGCGACGGATACCCGCGGCGGTTTCGGCAAGATCCGTCCATCCCGCCCTGACCAGTCTCCAGGCGGCGAGTTCGGCGCCGAAGGGACGGGTGAGCAACGTCCAGACCAAAGCAAATCCCACACCGGCCAGAGCGGCGATCGCACTATTGGTGAAGCTGGCGAAATCGGCGGAGTAACGATCCTGCAGCGCGATGAAACTTGCGCCGTTCACCGCGAGCAGCATGCCGAGCATGTTGGTCTGCGGGCGAGTAATCAACAAGCCCATCACCAGGAAGGGCGGAGCAAAGACCAACACCAGCATCTCAAAGCCGGAGATCGACGGCAAGACACCGAAGATATAGACGCAGGCGACAACGAGGCTGACCGCAGTCCAGATGAACATAGTGGTGATGAAGGGCGCGGGGCGATCGAGCGCGGCGAAAAACGAGCAAGCAACGGCCGCCATCGCGATGAAGCCGGCACCATCCTGCCATCCGGAATAGATCCAGAAGAAGCAGGCGACCACAATTCCAACGACAACACTACCCGCCGAAAAGGCAAGCAGGGCGTAATCATAATGCCTGATGTGGCCGACGACGTTGCGATGGCGGAACGCCGGGCGCCAGGTGCCGACCTGCTGCCCGGAAACGATCTGGGCGCGCAACGCCAGGCAATCCTGCCAAAGGTCGACGATTTCCTTGAGGCGGGCAAGAGCGCTCGACCGAACGAGATCATCCCAGCCGAGATCAAGATCATTATGCTGCAACTCCTCGATCTTTCTCGACAAGGTTTCGGCGGTCTCATCGACCTTGCCGCGACCGCCCTGCCCGAGCCAATCGGCCACGTCGTTCAGAACGGCAACCAGTTCCTGTGGCAGCGGCTTGCCGGTGGCCTTCAAGGCATGCAGGCGGTCGGCAAGCGAGGAGAAAAGCGGCAAGAGCATCAACAGACGACCGCGCAGCTCGCGTGAATGCCGGACGATATCGCGGCTGCCAGCATCATATTTCAACTGGCTGATGACGAGATCGAGGCCGGAAACGTCGGCGGCAAGCTTCTGGCGCTTCAGGGGAGTTGCGGGCGAAGCACCCTCACCGCGCAGGATCTCGTCCGCCCAGGTGCCGGCGTCATCCAACCAAGAACCTATCCGCTGGCCGAGAACGGTGCCGACGCTGCTCGGAAAGACGACGGCGCTGACAACGCTCGCGCAGACGATGCCGATGAGGATCTCTTCCGAACGAGCAAGCGCCACATCGAAAATGGTTTCGGGCGCGCCGACGGTCGGCAGCGCGATCAGCGGCAACGTATAACCGGCCAGCATGAAGACATAGCTGCGCGAGGTGCGGTCCAGCATCGAAATGAAAAGAAGAGTGCCGGTCCAGAGCGCAACCACGATCGAAAGCAGTTCCGGCGCATTGACGAAGAGCGGGATAAGAATCACCGACGCAGTGGCACCGATAAGCGTGCCGAGCGCGCGATAGAGCCCCTTGGAGCTGGTTGCGCCGGCGAGCGGGTTGGCGACGACATAGACGGCGGCCATCGCCCAATAAGGGCGCGGCAGATCCAGCGACAACGCGATAAACAGCGCCATGACCGCCGCTATGAAGGCTTTGACGGAAAATAACCACTCACGCCAGGACGGAATGCTCATAGGACTTTCTCCGGCTCCTGTTCTGCGGCCACGGCCTTCCATGTCTCGAATTCTTCGAAGGCTTTAAGAACGCGGACGGCAGCTTCAAGATCGGCCGGTTCGACGTTGCCAAGGATGTTTCCGCGCAATTCGTCGAGTGCGTCCTCCATGCGAGCGGCCAGCACTTCGCCTTCCGGCGTCAGCCACAAGCCCTTCGCGCGCCGATCCGTCGGATCGTCCTTGCGAATGACCAGATCCATGCTTTCGAGCTGATCGAGCAGCCGGACCAGAGACGGGCCTTCGATGCCGACATAATTGGCAAGAGCCACCTGCCGCACACCGCCTCCCAATCGGCCAATCCAAAGCAGCGGCGCAGCCGCGGCTTCCGATATGCCATAGGAGCTCAGCGCGAGATCGACGACCCGCCGCCATTGGCGACCCGTCGTCAACAGATTGGCTGTGAATATGCGTTGCAGGGCGATTAACTGTTTCATGAGAACTTATTAGCACTAAACTAATTAGGATTCAAATTATTATGATACGAAGTGGTATTTGAAATGGGAAACGCTGCTATGCGAATTTTGATGAGCCGCGGACGCACATCTAGGACTCGTTAGCCGCCAATCGGCCGCGAGGTCCTTCACGAACCACTATCGATCGGCACTATCGAGATAAGCACAGATCATCCTGACCAGTCCCTGTTTCAACTCAGGCGAACCCAGCATGCCTTTCCGCGCTCCATTGTGGATCACGCCTTCCACCGCACCGGATACAAGCTGCGCAAGGATCTCATTTGAAGAACCGTTATCGACGCGGCGCCGCAAAGCGACGAAATCTCTGTAATAACTGTGATAGTCCGTCAGAAACGCATCATGGGCCGACCTCGAACCTTCAAACCCCGGCACTTCGTCCAGAAGCACCCTGTGAAGTTCCGGGTTCACGCAATGAGCGTCGATCATACCTTGAACGAGCACATCGACGCTCTGTTCCAGCGGCAGATCGGTGGCAGACGCCTGGCGCAAGACGGTCAGGACTTCATCGAAATGCCGGCGCCTTATTGCTTCGACCAGAGAAAGCTTGTCCGGAAAGTATTGATAGAGCGAACCGATGCTGATGCCGGCGACCGCCGCGACGGTATTCGTCGTGAAGCCGGCCCAACCATGGTCACCCAAAACGCGAGCGCCCGCTTCGACGATCGCATCCACCATTGCCCGCGAACGCGCCTGGCTCGGCTCCTTGCGCATCGGCGAACGCGCTTTTCTAATGCGAGTAGACATTCCCTCTCCCCCTTATGAAAATGCGAGCACATTACTCGCATTTTTCGATCCGATAAGAGGGCAATCCCAACATGAGCGAGATATCATTGCTGCATACGCTTTTCCGCTATCAAGCCTGGGCGAATGAGGAGCTGCTTGATGCTATTGGTCGCCTCGAACCTGACCAACACGGCAAAGAGCGTCACCTCTCGATCCGCCTCCTGAACCACTCATTCGTCGTCGGCCGGATATTTGCTGCGCATCTTACCGGACAAGCGCATGGCTATACGGACGACAATACGCTTGAGATGCCCACCCCAACGGAGCTTCGTGCGGCGCTCGGAGCATCCGATCAGTGGTACTTGTGCTATCTCGAAACCATTGGACCAGAACTTCTGTCAGAAGCCCTGCCCTTCGTCTTCACGGATGGTGATAGAGGCTGCATGACGCGTGGGGAAATGCTTCTCCATGTCGTTACGCATGGCGGCTACCACAGAGGCGAGATCGGCCGCCTGCTGGCGCAGCTTTCCATTACGCCACCTTGGGATACGCTCGCGGTTCATCTTCACCACAGCGAGCCCTTGCGCCGGCAAGCGCCGGCGGCGCAATAGCGTGAACCTAGCGCTGCATCCAATCCGATTTTGCCAGCAGCGCCGCGGTATCTCGTAGCCAGCCAGCTGGATCGTCGCGATGATAGATCCGCTCCGATGGTTCGATATTGTCGAGAAAACGCTGATAGATCACAGCTCGCCTCGCCATTGCGATCGGCGTGAGGAGCGTGGCGGCGCGTGCCGGATCGCAGCCTGGTATCCGAGCCAGCCATTCGCGACTCCAATGATCCTTGATCGCCTGCCGGTAGTTCAGCGGCACTGCATCGAGAAATGCGGATTGATCGAGCAATGGGTGGCCAATGCCGCTATCGCCCCAATCAAGAAGGGTAAGCTCCTGCCCCGCTCCTCGAAAGTTGCCCGGGTGGCAATCGCCATGGACAAGCGTATCCGGCAGACCGGAGGCGTAGACTTCATCAAACAGGGCGGGAAGATCTTGCACAAAACGGTGCAATGTCGCGCGCTCCTCCTCCGACAACTCCGCGCTTGTCCGTTGCACCACCTCGGCGATTTCGGAACACAGGCTCCGGCCGCGCCAATCGGGCAATCGCATCGCGCGCAGTTCCTCGACACGGTCGATCCAGGAAGCCTGTATTTCGACAAGCAGCGTCACCATCCCAAGCAGTTGCTCCAGCGTGGCCTCATACAAGTCGTCGCCGGGGATCTCCGCAATTAAAACGCGCCCGTTTTCGTCATGACCATACAATGTTGGAACATGGCTGCCGGCCAACGCAGTGATGACGCGGCCTTCATGCGCCAGGAACGGCGGCACGACTTTCAGCCAGGCCGACTGGTCACCGATCGGGATGCGCCAGACGCTGGATAAGTTCCAGGTGCGGTACTGGACGGGTTTGGCCGTCGGTGCCAAGCTATGCTCGGCAAGCACCCGCACCGCCCAATCGAGATCGGTGGAAGGGCCACCGGGTTCAGCATAGGCTTGGCGCAGCGGATGCGCCTCGATCTTTCCCGGCCACGCTTCTGCCGATACAGGTTCCGCAATCTCGGCGAGATAGGTGACTTCGCCGCCAGGCGCCCGGTCACGAGCGGTTTCGAGCAGACGCAGGATTGTCGCATCGATGCCATAACGTTCGCGTGCGGCGCGGACGATAGGCTCCACTTCCTGCCACCAGGGAATCTCGACGGGGATCGGCGGCAGGCGACCCACCAGGGCGCCATCGGGCGTCACCAGCACCAGCCGTGCTGTCCGCAGGTCTACTGCCGTTTCCTCCTGGCCTTCCATTCCTTGCCCCCTTCACCCCAATTTTCCCTATACAACGCACCTGCCATCTGCTGCGACGTGCGCTGAGTTCTATACTCAGCCGGCCTCGCTCTTCACACTCGTCGTAAACCAATGAGCGTTGGCAGCGCTGTGACTTCAATACTGCTCTGCAATTTCACTCGCTCCGTTACCCTGACGGACGATCAAGCAGCGCGTCCGTTCCGTGACAGGGCGCGATCAATTGCGAGTGCCGCCGCGATACCGGCAGCATAGGCCAGAATATTCCACAACGAGAACACCCTTCCCAACAGCAGCGCACCTGCAGCGGTCAATCGGAATGTGTCCAGCGCCGGTGTATGCCACAGCCTGAAGAACTCGACGGCCGCGGCTAGGCTCAGTGCGGCGATGGCGATCTTGAGGCCCCTGACATGGAGAAACGTCATGGCGAAAAGCCAGTAGACCATCGCGCCCCACAGGATCGAACCGCCGTACTTCACGATCCCGAAGGGGAGACCAACCTCATATCCAAATCGTCGAAGCGCAAGACCACAGGCTATCGTCAGCAATAGTGCCCCAAGGATCTGGCCTCTACTGTGCCTAAATTTCGCTTGGCTGTTCAATGATCACCCCACGGTTGATGAGCGTAGACCTATAGGCGATGTGGTCCGAATAAACCGCAAACGGCAAAACGAAAAAGGCCGGATGATCGCTCATCCGGCCTTCAATATCTTACCCGAAGCTGGCCTTAAGCGGCTGCAGCTTCTTCCTCGGCAGCAACGCGAGCCTTGTCGGCTGCGCCCTTGGCAGAGGTGTCGCGATCAACGAACTCGACGACTGCGAGAGCGGCATTGTCGCCCTGGCGGAAGCCGGCCTTCATGATACGCAGGTAGCCGCCGTTACGGGTGGCGTAGCGCGTTGCAATCGCATCGAACAGCTTCGAAACGACGGCCGCATCGCGGATCTGCGAAATGGCCTGACGACGAGCGTGCAGGTCGCCGCGCTTGCCGAGAGTAACCAGCTTCTCGACGATCGGGCGAATTTCCTTCGCCTTCGGGAGAGTGGTGACGATCTGCTCATGGGTGATGAGCGAAGCAGCCATGTTGGCGAACATCGCCTTACGGTGGCTAGCGGTTCTATTCAGCTTGCGGCCGGCTTTACCGTGGCGCATTGCTATTCTCCTTCACTTGCAGGCATTACTCGCCTGCCGTTTGAAACGTTAGTATTGGTCTTCGTAGCGCTTGGCGAGATCTTCGATGTTCTCGGGCGGCCATGCCGGCACTTCCATGCCGAGGTGCAGGCCCATGGAAGCGAGAACTTCCTTGATTTCGTTCAGCGACTTGCGACCAAAATTCGGCGTGCGGAGCATTTCTGCTTCGGTCTTCTGAATGAGGTCGCCGATGTAGACGATGTTGTCGTTCTTCAGGCAGTTTGCCGAACGAACGGACAGTTCGAGCTCGTCCACCTTCTTGAGGAGCGCCGGGTTGAAAGCGAGTTCGGTAACTGCTTCCTCTTCGGTTTCCTTCTGCGGCTCGTCGAAGTTGACGAACACGCCAAGCTGATCCTGGAGGATGCGGGCCGCGAAAGCGACTGCATCTTCACCGCTGATCGAACCATCGGTTTCGATCGACATGCTCAGCTTGTCGTAGTCGAGAACCTGTCCTTCACGGGTATTTTCAACCTTGTAGGACACCTTCTTGACCGGCGAATAAAGGCTGTCGACCGGGATGAGACCGATCGGAGCATCTTCCGCACGATTACGCTCGGCCGGAACATAGCCCTTGCCGTTGTTGACGGTGAACTCCATGCGGATTTCGGCACCCTCGTCGAGCGTGCAGATGACATGCTCGGGGTTGAGGATTTCGATATCGCCGACCGTCTGGATGTCGCCAGCCGTTACAACGCCTGGGCCCTGCTTGCGCACGACCATGCGTTTGCTGTCATCGCCGTCCATCTTGATGGCGATTTCCTTGATGTTCAGCACGATGTCCGTCACGTCTTCCCGGACGCCCGGGATAGAGGAGAACTCATGCAGCACGCCGTCGATCTGCACGGCCGTTACAGCGGCACCGCGCAGAGAAGACAGCAGAACGCGACGCAGCGCGTTGCCGAGGGTAAGACCGAAGCCACGCTCCAGCGGTTCGGCCACGAGCGTTGCCTTGGTACGGCCGCTCGAGGTGAACTCGACCTTGTTGGGCTTGATCAGTTCCTGCCAGTTTTTCTGAATCATATTTTTGCCTTCCGTTCGTTGCCACCATCCAATCGTGACAACCGAGCTTGAGTAACACCAAGCCGGGCGCATCTACCCCGGCCGGTGTCGTGAGTGGCGATGATCAGACGCGACGCTTCTTGCGCGGGCGGCAACCATTGTGCGGGATCGGGGTCACGTCGCGGATCGACGTGATCATGAAACCAGCAGCCTGGAGGGCGCGCAGAGCGGATTCACGACCGGAGCCCGGGCCGCAAACTTCGACTTCCAACGACTTCATGCCGTGTTCCTGAGCCTTCTTGGCGCAGTCTTCAGCGGCGATCTGGGCAGCGAACGGGGTCGACTTGCGCGAACCCTTGAAGCCCTTGGCACCAGCAGACGACCAGGCAATAGCGTTGCCCTGTGCGTCGGTGATGGTGATCATCGTGTTGTTGAAGGTCGAGTTGACGTGTGCGACGCCCGACGTGATGTTTTTACGCTCGCGACGACGAACGCGTACGGCTTCCTTGGCCATGTTAGTCCTTTCTTGGATCTCTGCACCGCCGTAATCCCAGCGGCTACACCGGAGTGACACTCATTGAGCCCCACTCCAAACTCAAAAGAGGCCGGCGGACCGCCAGCCTCCCCATTCCGGTTTCCCGGAAATTACTTCTTCTTACCAGCAATCGCCTTTGCCGGACCCTTGCGGGTACGAGCATTGGTGTGCGTGCGCTGGCCGCGAACCGGCAGGCCGCGACGATGACGCAGGCCGCGGTAGCTGCCCAAGTCCATCAAACGCTTGATGTTCATCGCGGTATCGCGACGCAGATCACCTTCGACCTGATAGTCACGGTCGATGGTTTCGCGGATCTGCAGAACTTCAGCATCCGTCAACTGGTTGACGCGACGCTCAGCCGGAATACCGACCTTCTCGCAGATTTCCTGTGCAAACTTCGGTCCGATCCCGTGAATGTAACGAAGCGCAATAACTACGCGCTTTGCAGTCGGGATGTTGACGCCAGCGATACGAGCCACGCCTGTTCTCCTTGCATTCCTTTTGCCTTGGCAAAGGGTCTTGTTATGCAGCCCGGGAGCTGCTTGTTCGATGTAAGTCCGTAACATGTCAAAACGACCGTGCCGGACTTCCCCGTTGGAAATCCGCGCCGATCGCATAGCATGTCGCGAGTTGGCGCGGTGTTTAGCGGAATCAGTGCAAAAAAGCAACCGCCCCCGGCTAGTTTATTTTAAGCTACTTAAAGCTTGGCCAGGATAGCTTCGATGCTATCGGTCACATGCTCGATATCGGCCATGCCATCGATGCTCTGCAACTTGCCCTTGGCGTAGTAGTACCCGATCAGTGGCGAGGTCTCCTTGTAGTAGACCTGGAGGCGCGTCGCCATCGTTTCGGCATTGTCATCGGGCCGGCGCTTGAAATGCGTCGAACCACACTTGTCGCAGACACCCGCCGTTGCAGGAACCTTGTCCGTGTCGTGATAGACACTGCCGCAGTTCGAGCAGGAGTAACGACCGGAGACGCGACGAATCAGTTCAGCGTCATCCACTTTCAGCTCGATCACGACCGAGAGGTCGAGACCCTTGGCTTTCAGCATCTGCCCCGTGGCGTCCGCCTGCACGAGCGTGCGCGGGAAACCATCGAGAATGAAACCCTTGGCGCAATCCGGCTGATCGATGCGCTCAGAGACGATGGCATTGACGATCTCGTCGGAGACGAGCTTGCCAGCATCCATAACGGCCTTGGCGCGCTTGCCGACTTCCGTACCGGCCTGAACGGCCGCACGCAGCATATCGCCAGTGGAGAGCTGAGGAATGCCGTGCTTCTCCACGATACGCTGGGCCTGGGTCCCCTTACCTGCACCCGGTGGCCCTAAAAGTATGAGTCTCATCGCCCCCTCTTTCCTCCACGCAACTTCGATTTCTTGATCAGGCCTTCATATTGCTGTGCGATCAGGTGCCCCTGAATCTGCGCCACCGTATCCAGCGTTACGCTAACCACGATCAGAAGCGAAGTGCCACCCAGAGACAAGGGAATACCGGTCTGGGACACAAGAATTTCAGGCAGGATGCAGACGAAGACAAGATAGATCGCGCCGATGACCGTGATACGGGTCAGCACATAATCGATATATTCGGCAGTGCGCTCGCCTGGGCGAATGCCCGGAATGAAGCCGCCGTGCTTCTTCAGATTGTCCGCAGTGTCCTTCGGATTGAAGACAAGAGCGGTATAGAAGAATGCAAAGAAGGCGATCAGGGCTGCGTAAAGCACCATGTAGACAGGCTGCCCGTGGCCAAGCGCAGCCACGATCGACGTGACCCAGGTCGGCAGCGCGGTGTTGTTGCCGAGACCGGCGACCGTTGCCGGCAGCAGGAGCAGCGAGGATGCAAAGATCGCCGGGATGACACCCGAGGTGTTGAGCTTCAGCGGCAGGTGCGAGGTATCGCCCTGGAACATGCGCGTTCCGACCTGACGCTTCGGATACTGGATCAACAGACGGCGCTGGGCGCGTTCGACGAAAACGATCAGCGCGATGACCAGAACGGCAACGACCAGAACGGCGAGAATGAGGCCCGTCGACAGAGCGCCGGTACGGCCGAGTTCGAGTGTTCCGGCAAGAGCGGTCGGGAGGCCTGCGGCGATACCTGCGAAGATGATCAGCGAAATACCGTTGCCAATACCGCGCGACGTCACCTGCTCGCCGAGCCACATCAGGAACATTGTGCCGCCGAGCAGCGTTATGACGGTGGAAATACGGAAGAACCAGCCTGGATCGACCACAACGCCATTACCATGCTCAAGGCCGATTGCAATGCCATAGGCCTGCAATGCGCCGAGCAAAACGGTGCCGTAACGCGTGTACTGGTTGATGATCTTGCGGCCCTGCTCGCCTTCCTTCTTCAGGTTTTCGAGCGACGGGACGACCGATGTCATCAACTGAACGATGATCGAGGCCGAAATATAAGGCATGATGCCGAGCGCGAAAATCGCCATGCGCTGCACGGCGCCGCCCGAGAACATGTTGAAGAGGCCGAGAATGCCGCCCGACTGGTTGTGGAACGCCTGGGCATAAGCGGCAGGATTCAGACCTGGGAGCGGAATGTGTGTACCGAGCCGGTAAACGAGGAGAGCGCCGAGCGTAAACCACAGGCGCTTCTTGAGATCCTCGGCCTTGGCAAAGGTCGAAAAATTGAGATTGGACGCCAATTGTTCCGCTGCAGAAGCCATGCAAATCTCCGCATTACCAATTCCGGCATAATCGGCCGGGTCCGGAATCAGTAAATAAATTGTTTAAAAGCCGGGCTTCGGACGGATTGCGATGCAATCGGACGCCTCACCCTTGGTTCCCGTTATCAACCGGAAAGACACTGCCGCATCGTTCAGGTTCGTGAGGCTCACATATGGGAGCAAAATCGCCCGAAGTGAAGCACCTCGGGCGATTATTGATCATATTATTCTGCGACAGAAGCGAGCAGCTTGATGGAGCCGCCGGCCTTTTCGATCTTTTCAACAGCCGACTTGGAAGCGCCTGCAACTTCAAGCGTTACCTTTGCCTTCAGTTCGCCGTCCGAGAGAACCCGAACGCCGTCCTTGACGCGGCGAATCACGCCGGCAGCCTTGAGGGCAGCAGCATCGATCGTGTTCTTCGCATCGAGCTTGCCGGCATCGACGGCAGCCTGGATGCGTTCCAGCGATACGACAACGTAGTCAGCAGCGAAGATGTTGGTGAAGCCGCGCTTCGGCAGACGACGATAGATGGGCATCTGACCACCTTCGAAGCCGTTGATGGCAACACCCGAACGGGACTTCTGACCCTTCACACCACGGCCACCGGTCTTACCGGAGCCGGAGCCGATGCCGCGGCCGAGGCGCTTGCGGCTGTGGGTCGAACCTTCGTTATCCTTGATCTCATTCAGTTTCATAGCGATTTACCTCCGGCTCACTTCTCGTCGACGATGCGAACGAGATGCTGGACAGCACGGATCATGCCACGAACAGCCGGGGTATCTTCCAGCGTGCGGCGACGGTGCATCTTGTTCAGTCCGAGACCGATCAGCGTCTTCTGCTGAACATCCGGACGGCGGATCGGGCTGCCAACCTGCTCGACCGTAACGGTCGCCTTAGCTTCAGCCTTCTTGGTCGTCTTGGCCATAGGTCAAACTCCCTTATTCTTCGGAGGCGTTGCCCGAAGCAGCGCGACGAGCCTGCAGAGTGGCATACTTGATGCCGCGCTGAGCTGCGATGTCCTTCGGGTGAACCTGGTGCTTCAGGGCGTCGAACGTGGCGCGAACCATGTTGTATGGGTTCGACGAACCGGTCGACTTGGCAACGACGTCATGAACGCCGAGCGTTTCGAAAACGGCGCGCATCGGACCACCGGCGATGATACCGGTACCGACCTTGGCCGAGCGCAGCAGAACCTTGCCGGCGCCGTGGCGGCCATGAACGTCGTGATGCAGCGTACGGCCGTCACGCAGCGGTACGAAGATCATGTCGCGCTTAGCGCTTTCGGTTGCCTTGCGGATCGCTTCCGGCACTTCGCGTGCCTTGCCGTGACCGAAGCCAACGCGGCCCTTCTGGTCGCCAACAACAACGAGAGCGGCGAAACCAAAGCGGCGGCCACCCTTTACAACCTTGGCGACGCGGTTAATCGCGACCAGCTTGTCGACGAATTCGCTATCGCGCTCTTCACGGCTCTGACGGTCATCCCGCGGAGCCCGCTTTTCCTGTGCCATTGTCCTCTTCCTTTTTCTTTTCCGGGTGCAATCGGCAAACAAAACGAGGACCGCATCAACCTCCGGAAGGAGATTTGCGGTCCGGTGAAATCCGGCCGGCGCCTATTGGCTACCGGCCGGAAACTTGATCAGAAGGTCAGGCCGCCTTCGCGAGCCGCTTCGGCGAGAGCCTTGATGCGGCCGTGATAGATGAAGGCGCCGCGATCGAACACGACTTCCTTCACGCCTGCCTTGGAGGCACGCTCAGCAACGAGCTTGCCAACCAGAGCTGCGGCGGCGGTATCGGCACCGGTCTTCAGAGAACCGCGCAGATCCTTGTCGAGCGTGGAGGCAGCCGCGAGGGTCTTGCCAGCCACGTCATCAATGACCTGGGCGTAGATGTTCTTCGACGAGCGATGAACCGACAGGCGCGGACGGCCGTTGGCCACCGACTTGATTTGACGGCGCACGCGGTTGGCGCGACGCGCAAGTGCTTCTTTCCTGCTAGCCATTTCGCGTGATCCTTACTTCTTCTTGCCTTCTTTGCGGATGATCCGCTCTTCGGCATACTTAACACCCTTGCCCTTGTAAGGCTCGGGACCGCGGTATTCGCGGATTTCAGCTGCAACCTGGCCGACCTGCTGCTTGTTGATGCCGGTGACGACGATTTCCGTCGGCTTCGGCACAGCGATCGTGATGCCCTGCGGCGGCTCATAAACCACGTCGTGGCTGAAGCCGAGCGCCAGCTGCAGGTTCTTGCCCTGCATGGACGCGCGGTAACCGACGCCGTTGATTTCGAGCTTGCGCTCGTAGCCGTCCTTAACACCCTTCAGGATGTTCTCGATCATCGTGCGGGACATGCCCCACTTTGCGCGAGCGCCCTTGGATTCGTTAAGCGGCGTTACGACGATTGCATTGTTTTCCAGCTTGAGACCGATTTCGTCGTTAGCGACGAAAAACAGCTCGCCCTTAGGGCCCTTAGCAGTCACTTTTTGGCCATCAACCGTGGCCGTGATCCCTGCAGGCACCTGAACGGGCTTCTTACCGATACGAGACATTTTTCAAACCTGTCTGTTTCGAAGGAGATCCCTGTTCGATCTTAGAAGACCGAGCAGAGAACCTCGCCACCAACATTCTGTTCACGAGCCTGGTGATCAGCCATCACACCCTTCGGAGTCGAAAGGATAGTGATGCCGAGACCGTTCGCGACCTGCGGAATGGACTTAACCGAGACATAAACTCGGCGGCCCGGCTTGGACACGCGGCCGATCTCACGGATCACCGACGAGCCTTCGTAGTACTTCAGCTCGATGCTGAGCTCAGACTTGCCGTTGCCGAAATCGACGACGGAGTAGCCACGGATGTAGCCTTCAGCCTGGAGAACATCGAGAACACGTGCACGGAGCTTCGACGCAGGCGTCGAAACCGACGACTTGCGGCGCGAAGCGCCATTGCGGATGCGGGTGAGCATATCGCCCAAAGGATCAGTCATGGTCATCTAATCTGCTCCTTACCAGCTGGACTTGACGATGCCCGGCACCTTGCCGAGATTGCCGAGTTCACGCAGCGCGATACGCGACATACGCAGTTTGCGGTAGTAGGCGCGCGGACGGCCGGATACTTCGCAACGGTTGCGAATACGGGTCTTCGATCCATCGCGCGGGAGCGATGCCAGCTTCAGAGTGGCCTTGAACCGGTCTTCGATCGAAAGAGACTGGTTCATGATGATTGCCTTGAGAGCAGCCCGCTTCGCGGACTGATTGGCAACCGTATTGCGGCGGCGCTTGTTCTTTTCAACTGCGCTTGTCTTCGCCATATCAGGGTTCCTTTTCTACGCTCGTCGTTACGGTTATTGACGGAACGGGAAGTTGAACTCTTTCAGAAGAGCCCGTGCTTCGTCGTCGGTCGTCGCCGTCGTGCAAACGATGATGTCCATGCCCCACATCTGATCAACCTTGTCGTAGTTGATCTCAGGGAACACAATGTGTTCCTTGATGCCCATGGCGAAATTGCCACGACCGTCAAAGCTCTTCGGGTTCAGGCCGCGGAAGTCGCGAACGCGCGGAAGCGCGATGTTGACCAGGCGATCCAGGAACTCGTACATGCGGGCGCCGCGCAGGGTGACCTTTGCGCCGATCGGCATGTTTTCGCGGACCTTAAAGCCAGCGATGGAGTTGCGTGCGCGCGTGATGACCGGCTTCTGACCGGCAATCGCTGCGAGATCGGCAGCAGCAACAGTCGGCTTCTTCGAATCAGCCGTTGCTTCGCCGACGCCCATGTTGATCACGATCTTGTCCAGCTTCGGGATCTGCATCTCGTTGGCGTAGGAGAACTGCTCCTGCATAGCCGCGCGGATGCGGGCGACGTATTCCTTCTTGAGCCGCGGCTCGTACTTTGCCTCAGCCATCGATCACTTCTCCAGAGGTCTTGGCCACACGGACCTTCTTTCCATCCACAACCTTGAAACCGACGCGGGTCGGCTTGCCGTCCTTGTCGACGACCGCAATGTTGGACAGGTGAAGCGGGGCTTCCTTGCTGATGATGCCGGCTTCCTGGGTCTGGGTCTGGCGCTGGTGGCGCTTTACGACGTTGACGCCACGAACGACCGCGCGGTCTTCCTTCGGCAGCACTTGAACAACTTCTCCGGTGCGGCCCTTGTCCTTACCGGTCAATACGACGACCTTGTCGCCCTTACGGATCTTCTGCATCGCTCCGCTCCTTACAGTACTTCTGGAGCCAGCGAGATGATCTTCATGTGGTTCTTGGCGCGAAGTTCGCGCGGAACCGGTCCGAAGATACGGGTGCCGATCGGCTCTTTCTTGTTATCGATGAGGACTGCTGCGTTGGTATCGAAGCGGATGACGCTGCCATCCGGACGACGGATGTCCTTGGCGGTACGTACAACAACCGCCTTCATCACATCACCCTTCTTCACACGGCCGCGCGGAATAGCTTCCTTGATCGAAACGACGATGACGTCGCCGATCGAGGCATACTTGCGCTTCGAGCCGCCCAGCACCTTGATGCACATGACACGACGTGCGCCGGAATTATCCGCCACGTCGAGGTTTGTTTGCATCTGAATCATGTCAGGTCGCCTTCTTGTTGTTACCGGAATGGTTGGGTCAACCGACCCCCTACCCCGGCTTATGGACTAGTGTCTTGTCTGATATCGCGGCATCCGGCACCGCTTGCGGCCGCCATTGCCAGTCATCAATAAAGCAAAAGAACGCCCGTACGCGAGCGTCCTGCTTCCAAGCTCGTGCTTCATACAGATATTTCGCCCAAGCGCAAGGGCCTGAGCGAAATTCTGTTACTTGGACTGGGCGGAAACAACCGTCCAGGTCTTGTCCTTGGAGATCGGCGCGCATTCCTCGATGGAAACGACGTCGCCGACCTTGAACTGATTGTTCTCGTCGTGAGCCTTGTACTTCTTGGAACGACGAACAGTCTTCTGGAGCAGCGGGTGAGCGAAACGACGCTCAACGCGAACCACTACTGTCTTCTCGTTCTTGTCGCTGACCACGACGCCCTGCAGAATGCGCTTCGGCATGTTATTTTTCCTTTAGGCCTTTGCCTCTGCCGCCTTCTGGCGGGCAATGGTTTTTATGCGAGCGATGTCCTTGCGGACTTCGTTGACGCGCGAGGACTTTTCAAGCTGGCCAGTCGCCTTCTGAAAGCGCAGGTTGAACTGCTCCTTCTTCAGCTTGGCAAGCTCGTCCTTGAGTTGGTCGGCGCTCAGGGCGCGAACATCTGCGGCTTTCATGAGCTTCTTCCTTACTCTGCAATGCGCTGCACGAAGCGCGTCTTGACCGAGAGCTTGGCGGAGCCGAGGCGCAGAGCCTCACGAGCGATTTCTTCGCTCACACCATCAATCTCGAACATCATACGGCCGGGCTTGACCTTGCATGCCCAGTATTCGACGGAGCCCTTACCCTTACCCATGCGGACTTCGGTAGGCTTTTTGGTTACCGGAACATCCGGGAACACGCGGATCCAAACACGGCCGGCACGCTTCATATAGCGCGTGATCGCGCGGCGAGCCGCTTCGATTTCGCGAGCGTTGACGCGGTTAGGTTCCTGCGCCTTCAGACCGAATTCACCGAACGCAAGGTCAGAGCCACCCTTGGCGATGCCCTTGATGCGACCCTTGAATTGCTTACGGTACTTCGTACGCTTTGGCTGCAACATTTTCTTATTCTCCGAACTTATCTGCCACGTACGCTATCAAGCGTTGTCGCGGCGGCGGTCTCTATCGCGATCGCGGCTAGCCGGACCCTGGGCGTCGCCCTCGAGCGCACGGCGTTCGGAGGCCATCGGATCGTGCTCAAGGATTTCGCCCTTGAAGATCCAAACCTTGATGCCGCAGATGCCGAAAGCGGTTTCTGCTTCAGCCGTACCGTAATCGATGTCGGCGCGCAGCGTATGCAGCGGCACGCGACCTTCGCGGTACCATTCCGTACGAGCGATTTCTGCACCGCCGAGGCGGCCAGCGCAGGTGATCTTGATGCCTTCGGCGCCAAGACGCATCGCGGACTGAACGGCGCGCTTCATGGCGCGACGGAAAGCAACACGGCGCTCGAGCTGCTGAGCGATCGACTGGGCAACCAGCGTCGCGTCGATTTCCGGCTTGCGTACTTCAACGATGTTGAGGTGCGTTTCGGAATTCGTCATGTCCGACAGCTTCTTGCGGAGCTTGTCGATGTCAGCGCCCTTCTTGCCGATGATCAGGCCCGGACGAGCCGAGTGGATCGTGACGCGGCACTTCTTGTGCGGACGCTCGATAACCACCTTGGAGATACCAGCCTGCTTCAGTTCGTTCATGACGAACTTGCGCATCTTCAGGTCTTCGTGAAGAAGCTGACCGTACTCGGCATTGTCCGCAAACCAGCGGCTATCCCAAGTGCGGTTGATGCCAAGACGAAAACCGATTGGATTGATTTTCTGACCCATTATGCGGCCTCCTCTTGAGCTTCAACTTCACGAACAACGATCGTCAGGTGCGCGAACGGACGCTCGATGCGCGACGCACGACCACGGCCACGAGCGTGGAAACGCTTCATGACGATCGACTTGCCGACGTAAGCTTCCGCTACGACCAGCGAGTCAACGTCGAGATCGTGGTTGTTCTCTGCATTGGCGATCGCAGATTCGAGCGTCTTCTTCACGGCGCCAGCGATGCGCTTGCGAGAGAACTCCAGCTCTGCGAGCGCGCGTTCAACCTTCTTGCCGCGGATCGAAGCCGCGACCAGGTTGAGCTTCTGCGGGCTGACACGGAGAGTGCGCGCAACTGCCTGCGCCTCATTATCCTTCAGCCGGCGTTCGGTTTTTGCCTTGCCCATTGTTACTTCCTCTTCGCCTTCTTGTCCGCACCGTGACCATAATAGGTACGGGTCGGGGCGAACTCGCCGAACTTGTGCCCGACCATGTCTTCATTGACGCTGACCGGAATATGCTTGCTGCCGTTGTAAACACCAAAGGTGAGACCAACGAACTGCGGCATGATGGTGGAGCGACGGCTCCACATCTTGATCACTTCGTTACGTCCGCCTTCACGCACCTTCTCAGCCTTCTTGAGAAGATAGCCGTCAACAAACGGACCTTTCCATACTGAACGAGCCACTTGAGACTTCCTCTCTTACTTCTTGCGCTGATGGCGCGAGCGCATGATCATCTTGTCGGTCGACTTGTTCGACCGCGTACGCTTGCCCTTGGTTGGCTTACCCCATGGGGTCACCGGATGGCGACCACCGGAGGTGCGGCCTTCACCACCGCCGTGCGGATGGTCGACCGGGTTCATGACAACGCCGCGGTTATGCGGCTTCTTGCCACGCCAACGCGAACGACCGGCCTTACCGTCGTTGATGTTGGCATGATCCGGGTTCGAAACCGCACCGATCGTTGCGAGGCAGGTGCCATGCACGAGGCGCTGCTCGCCGGAGTTCAGGCGAAGGATCGCCATACCCTGGTCACGACCAACGAGCTGCGCGTAGGAACCGGCAGAGCGAGCGATCTGACCGCCCTTGCCCGGCTTCATTTCCACGTTGTGGATGATGGAGCCGACCGGGATGAACTGCAGCGGCATGGTGTTGCCGGGCTTCACGTCAACAGCCTTCTCCGAAGCAATAACCTTGTCGCCGGAAGCGAGACGCTGCGGAGCGATGATGTAGGCCAGTTCGCCGTCCGTGTACTTCACCAGAGCGATGTAAGCGGTACGGTTCGGGTCGTATTCGATGCGCTCGACAGTGCCCTCAACGTCAAACTTGCGACGCTTGAAGTCGACCAGACGATAGCTGCGCTTGTGACCGCCACCCTGGAACCGCACGGTGATGCGGCCGGTGTTGTTGCGGCCGCCCTTCGAAGTCAGACCTTCCGTCAGCGTCTTGACCGGCTTGCCCTTGTAGAGCGAGGAGCGATCGACGATGACCAGCTGACGCTGGCTCGGGGTCGTCGGATTGAATGTTTTCAATGCCATTTTCTTATTCCTCAGAGACCGGTGGAGACGTCGATCGACTGGCCTTCGGCGAGCGTCACGATAGCCTTCTTCACGTCCTTCTGCTTGCCGACGAGACCTTTGAACCGCTTGGTCTTGCCCAGGCGCAGCAGGGTGTTGACGGCCGTAACCTTGACGCCGAAGAGCGCTTCGACGGCAGCCTTGATTTCAGGCTTCGTCGCGGTCTTGGCAACGTTGAAAACAACCTGGTTGTTGTCCGAAAGCAGAGTGGACTTTTCGGTGATCGCAGGAGAAACGATCACATCGTAATGGCGAAGATCCGTCACTTGAATCGCTCCTCTAGAGCTTCAACTGCGGCCTTGGACAGGACGAGCTTGCCACGGCGCAGGATGTCATAAACGTTGATGCCCTGAACCGGCAGAACATCGATGTTCGGGATGTTCTGGGCTGCGAGCTTGAAGTTGTTGTCCAGTTCGGCGCCGCCGATGAACAGTGCGTTGGTCAGGCCGAGCGTCTCGAAAGCGCTGGCCAGAGCCTTGGTCTTAGCGTCAGCTGCGATCAGGCTGTCGATGACGATGACGTCTTCGGACTTCAGCTTGGCAGACAGAGCGTGACGCAGGCCGAGGGCGCGAACCTTCTTCGGCAGATCATGCTCGTGGCTGCGGGTAACCGGGCCGTGAGCCTTACCACCGCCGCGGAACTGCGGAGCGCGAGCCGAATGGTGACGAGCGCGGCCCGTACCCTTCTGCTTGTACATCTTGGCACCGGTACGCCATACGTCGGCGCGGCCCTTTGCCTGATGCGTGCCCTGCTGCTTCTTGGCAAGCTGCCAGCGAATGACGCGGGCGAGAATGTCTTCACGCGGCTCCAGGCCGAAAATCGCGTCAGAAAGGGAAACCTTCCCAGCGTCTTTGCCCTCGAGGGTCTTGACGTTCAATTCCATTGGTTTGGCTCCCTTACTTCGCGGCCGACTTGACGGCATCGCGCACGATGATCCAGGCACCCTTGGAGCCGGGAACCGCGCCCTTGACGAGGATCAGACCGCGATCTTCATCGGTCGATACCACTTCAAGGTTCTGCGTCGTCACGCGCGTCTGGCCCATGTGACCAGCCATCTTCTTGTTCTTGAACACCTTGCCCGGATCCTGGCGCGAGCCGGTCGAACCGTGCGAGCGGTGCGAAACCGACACACCGTGCGTAGCGCGCAGACCGCCGAAGCCGTGGCGCTTCATGGCGCCGGCAAAGCCCTTACCGATCGTCGTGCCGGTCACGTCGACGAGCTGGCCCGCCGTGAAGTGAGCAGCCTTGATCTCGGTGCCAACGTCGAGCAGGTTGTCGTCCGTAACACGGAATTCAACGAGCTTGGCCTTGGGCTCAACGCTTGCGACGGCGAAATGACCGCGAAGGGCCTTCGTCGTGTTCTTAACTTTAGCCTGGCCGGCACCCAGCTGAACTGCGGTGTAGCCATTCTTTTCAACTGTGCGCTGGGCTACGACCTGGCAGCCATCCAAACGCAATACCGTTACCGGGACATGCTCGCCGGCGTCGTTATAGACGCGGGTCATTCCCACCTTCTGTGCAATCACACCTGAACGCATCGGTTCAATCCTTCTCACTCAGCTCGAGAACCAGGTCTCAGAGCTTGATCTCAACATCGACACCGGCGGCGAGATCGAGCTTCATCAGCGCGTCTACCGTCTGCGGGGTCGGGTCAACGATGTCGAGAAGGCGCTTATGCGTGCGCATCTCGAACTGCTCGCGGCTCTTCTTGTCGATGTGCGGGGACCGGTTGACCGTGAACTTCTCGATACGGGTCGGAAGCGGAACGGGGCCCCGGACGCTAGCACCGGTGCGCTTCGCCGTCGACACGATCTCGCGCGTGGAAGCATCGAGAATCCGGTGATCGAACGCCTTCAGGCGAATGCGGATATTTTGGCCGTTCATTCGACGTTATCCTTGTGTTTTGTTATCTCGCGTGCCGCTCAAAAAGGGGCACGGATTGTTCTTTTTCCTAAGGCGGACCACCGGTTTCAAAGATCGAGAGGGACGCCGGCTGCGGCATCCCCATCCACTCTTTAGACCTTTCGGCCCACCTTATTGTTAATTTCATCAGCTGCTTCGTTACCCGAAGCAGAGTGCAAATCGCGCTCGCGCGCCATTTGCAACATTTCCATGTCATAAGCAAGCGGCTACTGCCGCTTGCATCATAATATTGTCATCGAATCGGCCACTCGGATGGAGTGGCCGCCTTCGAATTACTCGACGATGGAGGCAACGATGCCTGCGCCGACGGTACGGCCGCCTTCGCGGATAGCGAAGCGAAGCTTCTCTTCCATCGCGATCGGAACGATCAGCTCAACGGCAACGGTGACGTTGTCGCCGGGCATAACCATTTCCGTGCCTTCCGGAAGCGTCACGATGCCGGTCACGTCAGTCGTACGGAAGTAGAACTGCGGACGGTAGTTCGTGAAGAACGGCGTA
>NZ_JAELUG010000392.1 GCF_016429255.1 Rhizobium sp. ASV8 | reverse complement strand
AGGGAGAATGGGTAGTAAGGTCTGTTGACCGTGTTGATCCCCTAAAGAGGCGAATTTGGTTCAAATGGTTCGGCATGGTAGACGGCCAGGACCCGTATTACGCACATCTGGCGCGAGTCAACTTTGACGGGTCTGATCTTAAAATCTTGACGAGTGGCAACGGGTCGCATACGTGGCAATGGGGTCCGGATGGGCGATATATCTGCGACACATGGTCACGAGTTGACAGCTTACCACAAACAGTTATTCGAGACGCCGAGTCTGGGGAGCAGACTGTATATTTACAACAAGAAGCTCTACAGCCTACAGAGACTTGGTCCCCTGCAGAACGATTTGCCGCGCCGGGTCGTGACGGAAAGACATTAATCTACGGCGTCATTATCCGCCCAGCCGCATTCGATAGCACTGTGGAATACCCCGTTATAGAATACGTATATGACGGCCCGGACAGAGTATATACTGCCAAAACATTTTCAAATC
>NZ_JAELUG010000391.1 GCF_016429255.1 Rhizobium sp. ASV8 | reverse complement strand
ACGTAGGCCCGGCAATGCCATAATGAGGAAGGTGGGGCTTGGTTGGCCCACCTGGCCCGGCTAAGCATCCGACCATCGACCATCAGTCGGAAGCTGTGGCCGTAATCCAATCCTCCCACGAACTACTCGTGCCGGCGTCCAATACTCGCCATGCCCTCATTTTAGGAGGTTTGAAGAATCAATCAAAATTTGGGATACCAACAGCCATGCCCAGGACTGGGAAGCAGTTGTCGTGGAAACCAGGATATTCACTGACGAGGAAGCCTGCCAAGAAATCCATCTCCCGCCAGAGACGAGGGACAGGCGAGAAGCCAGACGGATCCCGGATATTCGAGTTCATCCGCGAATATCCTTTTACGGATGAGTCGCAAAGCAGCCCGCTTTTGAACGATGGTGCTCCAAACGCTACTGACCCGACTCTCAGCTGTGCGTCGTTTCTGACGGCGAGAACCCAACTTGATGGTGCCGACGGAGGCGGTGG
>NZ_JAELUG010000390.1 GCF_016429255.1 Rhizobium sp. ASV8 | reverse complement strand
ACCCTCACCTGAAAATGGACAAAGAAACAAGGGCGCTTCTGAATCGCCGAAGCATGCCGCAGATGGCACCTCCAGCACCGCCGCCGATGCGATCGCTGCCGCCCATTCCACAGAACGCGGCAACTCGGACAAGAGTTTATTAAGAAAAGCAACACGAAATCCATACATAGATTTTTTCCGTCACCGGAAGCACTCTGAATTATTTGAGAGCATGCTCAGTCATGCAAGGTGCAGGGCACCCCAACGCACTCTTTCAACACCGCTACGGAAACAATTGTCCACGAATGACGATTGTCTTTTTATTTGTCTTCCATTGAGTCATCTAACCACAACGCACTTTTTCAATACCGAAACGGAAACAATTGTCCCCAGATGACGGTTTTCTTTTTATTTGTCTTCTATTGGACCATCTCATACCTTTAGCTGATGGTAAAGGTACAAACCTCTTTTCCTTTTTGTGTCACGATGCCCACGGTCCCTG
>NZ_JAELUG010000389.1 GCF_016429255.1 Rhizobium sp. ASV8 | reverse complement strand
CAACACGGCTGTGTCAATGTAAATCGACAGCTCCCGGGATACAAACTGGCGTCGTTTGCTGACAGCGTCGTAGTCTCTTTGTTGGCTACGTGCTGATGCAGATTCCGAGTAACATGCTTATCACGCGAATCAAGCCTGGTGTCTATATGAGCGCGTGGATGATTATTTGGGCCGTTGTCTCTGGTATGGCGACCAATAACTTGTGTTTGTTCCCACTAATCATCAGTAGCTTGCACCGCGCTTGTACAGAACTTTGGCGGCATCGTTGCTTGTCGATTCTTTTTGGGTATCGCCGAGGCACCTGTGAGTACAAATTCCTGGAACTGCAAACATGTCTAAGTGGCGATGCAGTTCGACCCAGGTGCATCGTATTTGCTATCTTTCTTCTATACTCGCAAGGGTACGTCGCAGCTAGCCGTAACAGTAGATCTCACAATACTATTCG
Organism: Rhizobium sp. ASV8; assembly: GCF_016429255.1. Taxonomy (GTDB): domain Bacteria; phylum Pseudomonadota; class Alphaproteobacteria; order Rhizobiales; family Rhizobiaceae; genus Rhizobium. The sequence continues at coordinate 37 of NZ_JAELUG010000389.1, read as the reverse complement.
GTCGTCAGAGGTCGCTGCCCGTATCGCCATGCTATAC
>NZ_JAELUG010000388.1 GCF_016429255.1 Rhizobium sp. ASV8 | reverse complement strand
CTCTCTATTCGGCCGATACACCAACAGACTCTCCTTCGGCCGGCCCGAAAGAATCTGTCATTCCAAAGCTGTTTTCTAGGAGGAAGCCTTCTCGAGATGATCCAACATTGAAGAGACCTCCCATCTCTGGCCCATTCAACTTTCAGCATGTTGCGCACACCAACAGAGAATCGACGCTGGTCGACCTGCCACCTCCCAACGGATTTCGTGGAAGACCCCGGGCTCCAAGTGGGCCAGACTTTCGCTACTCAAACGTCCTGGCTGAGCCTGTTGATGAACTAGGCGGCTTTAACGACATACCAGCGCCCCGCCCAGGTCTCGTTGCTCGTCATACCAGCGGTTTCAATGGTGTTCGTCGCTTTATAAAGTCGGGCAGGTCGGCCGATCTCAACACCCCGGAGCCATCGCATCAACAATCACCTCCACTGAGGCCGCCCAGGCCGCCGTTTGACTCGAGGATCAGTCGTCACGCAGGTCCACCC
>NZ_JAELUG010000387.1 GCF_016429255.1 Rhizobium sp. ASV8 | reverse complement strand
TTTAATAGACCGTCTCGTGGGCTCGGAGATGTGTATAAGAGACAGGGGCTGAAGCGTGTCCCACAGTATTCTAGATTTCCACCTCGCTAGTACAGATGTGGCGGGGTGCTTGTGGTGAGGCGTTTTGAGCTTGGCTGTGGTGCACTTGGAGCTTGGCGCTAACGGCCAGCGGAGCCACCGCTCGACTTACATTTGACGCCGTCAGGAACGTTGCGCTGCTGGTTTAACGAAAATCAGGCACCTCCACCTGTAGCTAAGCATGACCCTGTCATGGTACTGGCTGGTGAGAGGAGAGGTTTCTCAGGGCCACGAGGCAGATTTGGTGAATGATGCTGAAGGAAGTGTTGCCTGGCTGGCGTTGTAAGTTGAGCCGGCTGAGACCTGTTCCGACTATAATCGGCTTACACGCTTGCTTGTACGTCTACGGTGACCAAGGGCACCATGACACTGCTCAAATATTCTATAAATTGGAGGCATTGCCC
>NZ_JAELUG010000386.1 GCF_016429255.1 Rhizobium sp. ASV8 | reverse complement strand
CTAATAAACAAGGCACCTGGTCCTCTGCTGGCACACCTACTCAATAGCTTCTTCATACTCGTAATACGACCTGGAGCTTCCTCCGTTTGCCTCTGCGGAGTTAGCCACCGGACCTAAGCCCCAGCTAAATACTCCATTCAACTTGTCCGCTTCGGTCCCGCACCGGCGTCAGTTCCCAAGGCTTGTCACTTTTGTTCTTTCGACGGACACTTTTTTTTCTCTCTTCTTGTTACGCTTTCGTTCTCTTCTATAGTCCTCGTCCTTGTCTTTCTTTCGTTTCCTACAGCGAATATCTTTTTTAAGAAGGCTTGCATCGCTTCAGCGGTCTCTGTTCGACTCTCGTTACTTCAAGGTTGAGACAGCCGTTTGCACTTGCCCGCCCACCAGTTGTCGGCTCGATCTGCGCTGCGTCACTCAGACATCCCGACGGGGTTTTGGACCTAGACAGCAGCAAATACGTCGTCGATTACTTGGAGCCCTTGAA
>NZ_JAELUG010000385.1 GCF_016429255.1 Rhizobium sp. ASV8 | reverse complement strand
CCCCCCCCCCCCCCCCCCCCCCCCCCCCCCCCCCCCCCCCCCCCCCCCCCCCCCCCCCCCCCCCCCCCCCCCCCCCCCCCCCCCCCCCCCCCCCCCCCCCCCCCCCCCCCCCCCCCCCTTTCCACCCCCCCCCCCCCCCCCCACACCAACCCCCACGACACGTCGTCGGCAGCGTCAGATGTGTATAAGAGACAGCTACTGCCGTCTCGGCCTACCCAGCAAGCATCAGACTAAGCCCACGCCAACTAAGCTACCACGCTCTAACCCGTCGCCAAAACGACAATGCGCAACAACAAGGTCTCAACGACTTCTGTCTCTTATACACATCTCCGAGCCCACGAGACGGTCTATTAAATCGCGTATGCCGTCGTCTGCTTGAAAAAGGGGGGGGGGGGGGGGGGGGGGGGGGGGGGGGGGGGGGGGGGGGGGGGGGGGGGGGGGGGGGGGGGGGGGGGGGGGGGGGGGGGGGGGGGGGGGGGGGGGGG
>NZ_JAELUG010000384.1 GCF_016429255.1 Rhizobium sp. ASV8 | reverse complement strand
GTACATACGGTGTTTGAACTGACGAATGTCATAGTGCTGAATTATTGCCTTCCTTATGTTTTCTGGGTCAGACGTGTGTCCAACTCCAGGAACCTTTGGCGGAGTTGGTGGGTTTGGCGGAATAACTGGCTGGTCCCAAGGCTCGCCTGCGAGCCCACTTGCTTTGCCTAGGTATCTGTCATGGTCTACGTCGGCAACCCGTTTGTCCCGGGCCGTTATGGTCACTTTGTTCAAAGCCTTCCTGAACGCAGTAGGACCCACTGGCCGCGTTGGAATTATGCGAACGATGAGAAACTCCGTCTCCGTCATGGCGATGACGTTGGTACTGAGCAGGGAGTTGAAAGATGACGTTGGCCCTGAGCAGGACGTTAAAAGTGATTCTCTAGAATTTAGGGCGCAAAAATCTGTCTCTTATACACATCTCCGAGCCCACGAGACGGTCTATTAAATCGCGTATGCCGTCGTCTGAGTGAAAAAGGGGGGGGG
>NZ_JAELUG010000003.1 GCF_016429255.1 Rhizobium sp. ASV8 | reverse complement strand
ATCGCTGGTGATGCTCATCGGCTCGACAGTTCTGATGACATGGTACTGGCCGATGATGGGATTGCTTGTTGGCGCCGGGTCCGTCATCTTCATCGCGTTCACGGCCATCATGGCATTGCGCTATGTCGCGCCGATGGCCAGCATGGCCAATAGCTGGGATACGCGGCTTGGCGGCGCGCTTGCCGATGCCGTCACTTGCAACGCCGTGGTCAAGGCTTTCGGCGCCGAAGACCGGGAGGACAAGCGTCTCGCCACGGTCATGCACAAGTGGCGGGATCGTACCGCTCGCACCTGGACACGGGGCACTCTGAACGGCACGTTGCAGAGTGTGCTGCTCAGCCTGTTGCGCGGCTGTGTGCTGGGTCTTGCCCTGTGGCTCTGGGCCAACGGCAAGGCCAATGCGGGCGACATCACCTTCGTCCTGACGGCCTTCTTCATCCTTCAGGGATATTTGCGTGAAATCGGCATGCATATCCGCAACCTGCAGCGCTCGGTCAATGACATGGAAGAGCTTGTCACCATCCATGCCCAGTCCTTGGGTGTGGAGGATGTTCCGGGTGCATCGGCTCTCCGTGTGACCGCCGGCCGCATCGAATTCGATCGGGTCACCTTCCACTACGGCAACCATCATGATCCTCTCTACAAGGACTTCTCGGTCACCATCAAGCCGGGCGAACGCGTTGGCCTCGTCGGTCATTCCGGTTCCGGAAAGACTACCTTCATCAAGCTGATCCAGCGCCTGCATGATGTAAACCATGGCACAGTCTCGATTGATGGGCAGGATATTTCAAAGGTGGCGCAGACCTCCCTTCGTCGCCAGATCGCGATCGTGCAGCAGGAACCGATCCTGTTTCACCGCACGCTGGCGGAGAATATCGCCTATGCACGGCCGACGGCCTCACACGCGGAAATCAGGAGGGCAGCTCAGCTTGCCAGCGCCCACGACTTCATCGAAGCCTTGCCTAAGGGCTATGCGACGCTTGTCGGCGAACGTGGCATCAAGCTTTCCGGCGGCGAACGGCAGCGCATCGCCATTGCCCGTGCGTTCCTCGCCGATGCGCCGATCCTGATCCTCGACGAGGCCACCTCAAGCCTCGATTCAGAATCGGAGATGCTCATCCAACAAGCGATGGAACGGCTGATGGAGGGGCGCACGACACTTGTCGTCGCTCACAGATTGTCGACCGTGCGCGCACTCGACCGGCTGCTCGTCTTCGAACACGGACATATTGCCGAGGAAGGGACGCATGCCAGCCTCATTCGCCGCAATCGCGGAATCTACCGCGGGCTGTTCGAGCGCCAGGCCCTGGAACTGACGAAAGGTATCGCAAGCGAAGGGCTGATCGACTAGGGACATAGCCGCGGGGAATGATGATGCATCCTTGATCCTGAAACATCAGGAAGAGGATGCATCGTCGCAACTATTCGTCCTGGCGGCGCCTGTCCGGCGCCGCTTCTTCAATATCGACTCCAACAGCCGCCTAGATGCCGGTAAACGCGCTTGATCCCGCGTGGGCCGAAGCCAAAGCATGTCACACGAAACCGAGCAGCGATCTTGCGGCTGCGATATGCGTAAAATCAAAGGGCTGAAGCAGTTAATATCAACCAATGCTTAGACCTCCCAATCGAGGCAATTGAAACCACCCAGGCAACCGCACCCAGAGATAGAACGCCCGCACTCAGGAGAGGCCTGAGGCCTTCCCAGCACGCTGTCAGGCTATTGCGCACCTCAGGCAATGCTTAGCCAGCTGCTTGCTAATGAGCAACAAATGGAGTGCCGTTTGATAACGTCATCATAAGCTCTTCACAAAGCGCATGCACGAATATAGGCTCAACCCAAACAGCAGGGGGAGCGATGGTAGCGACGACAGGCAGCAAATCGCCGGAGCTCCCGGCGAAGAAGGCCCTTGTAATGCCGCTTGCGGCGCTCGGTATCGTCTATGGCGATATCGGCACAAGCCCGCTTTATGCACTTAAGGAGGCAGTGCGGGCCGCAGCAAACGGGGCGCCGCCGGATGCCCAGGCGGTGATCGGTGCAGTATCCGTCATCTTCTGGGCCTTGATCTTCATCGTCTCGCTCAAATATGCCGTTCTCATCCTTCGCGCCGACAATCGCGGCGAAGGAGGGATAGTTGCGATGCTGGCGCTGCTGCATGCTCGTGAAGCCCCTGCTCGTTCGCCGCGAGCTATCCTGCTTGTCGTTGGGCTCGTCGGCGCCGCCCTCCTCTACGGCGACGGCACGATCACGCCGGCGGTATCGGTGCTTTCGGCCGTCGAAGGCTTGAAGGTCGACGCACCTTCGCTCGGCACCTATGTCGTTCCCATCACCATTGCCGTGCTGGTCGGCCTCTTTGCCGTTCAGCGATACGGAACCTCCACCATCGGCCGTGTCTTTGGGCCAATCATGCTCCTCTGGTTCATCGCCATCGGGCTTCTGGGCCTTAAGGGCCTTCTGGAAAGCCCCGCTATCCTTGCCGCGCTGAACCCGCTCAAGGCTCTGGAGTTCCTGCTCGAGGTGAGCTGGGGGGTGAGATTTGCAATTCTCGGCGCCGCATTCCTTGCCGTGACGGGCGGCGAGGCCATGTATGCGGATATGGGGCATTTCGGGCGCGGGCCTATCCGCACCGCCTGGTTCGGCGTCGTTCTTCCCGCCCTGACCCTCAACTATCTTGGCCAGGGCGGCCATCTGCTCGCCAATCCCGGTGCGAGCGACAATCCGTTCTTCCAGCTTTCGCCGGACTGGGCGCATTATCCGATGGTGTTTTTTGCGACGGCCGCAACCGTGATCGCAAGTCAGGCCATCATTTCAGGGGCCTTCTCCCTGACGCAGCAGTCCATTCAACTCGGCTTCCTGCCCCGCATGCACGTCAAGCATACGGCAGCGCATGAAATCGGCCAGATCTACATTCCCTTCGTCAATGTGCTTCTTGCGATCGGCACGATCGCCGCGGTACTCGTCTTCCGCTCATCCGATGCACTGGCCGGCGCCTACGGCATCGCCGTTTCCGCACTCATGATCATTACAACGGTTCTGGCAGCCCTGATCGCACGGCAATGGGGCTACAACATTTTCGCCGTCATTGCGGTGAACGGCTGTTTCTTCATCGTTGATGCCGTCTTCTTCTCGGCAAACAGCCTGAAGCTGCTCGAAGGTGGCTGGTTCCCGCTCCTGCTCGCCGCCCTCATCGCCTTCGTCATGCTGACCTGGCGGCGGGGCGAGCAGATCGTCGAGAAAATGCGTATCGACCTCAGACATCCCGAGGAAGAGATGCGCCGCAAGATTGCGGACCCGAACCTTATCCGGCTACCGGGAGCCGCTGTCTTCCTGACCTCGGCAAAGACCGGAATGCCACTCGCCATGGCGAACTTCCTGCGACATAACCATGCTCTCCACAAACGCATTCTCCTCGTGACCGTACAATCGAGCGAGCAGCCGAGGATCAAGGACGACATGCGGACGGAGGTGACCGAACTGGGGTTTGGCGTCAGCCGCGTCGTCATAAGCTATGGCTTCACCGAACAACCAGACGTGCCGCACGCCATCAAAAAAGCCTTGGAGCGTGGCCTTTTGGATGGTTTCGAGCCACGCGCCCTCTCCTACATCATCGGCAGCGAGACGATTATTCCCTCTGAACATTCCCGTGCAATGTCACATTGGCGCGAGATTCTATTCGCGTTCGTGCAGCACAATTCGGAAAGAAGCGCCGTCTGGTTCAAAGTTCCGCCAAAACAGGCCGTGGAATTCGGAACGGAGATCGAGATTTAGAGATCGGCTTTAACGATCACGGTCAAGCCCGGTCATGTTTGTCGGTCGCCTATCCATGCGCGCCACCGTCGACTTCGAGCAGTCGACCGAAGCGCTCCTCGTCAACGGGGCGGCTATAGAGATAGCCTTGCATCTGGTTGCAACCGCTTTCGATTAGAAAACGTGCTTGCTCCTCCGTCTCCACGCCTTCCGCAACAACCTCCAGGCCCATGTTCTGGGCAAGTGAGATAATGGCCGACGTGATGGCCATATCGTCGGCATCCTGCGGAATATCTGTGATGAAGGACCGGTCGATCTTGAGGCGCGACAATGGAAATCTTTTGAGTGTGCTGAGGCTTGAATAGCCTGTTCCAAAATCGTCGACCGCGAGCTTTACACCCAGCTTTTCCAATTCGTGCATTCTGGCAATCGAGCCGGAGAGGTCCTTCATGATCAGGCTTTCGGTGATCTCGAGCTCAAGCCATGATGGGTCAAGCGCGGCCTCACTCAGTGCATCCGCCACCGTCTTGATCAAGCATTTTTCCTGGAACTGTCTTGCGGAAACATTGACGCTGATCCTGATTGGCCCAAGCCCTTGGTCCTGCCACGCCCTGGCCTGCCTGCAGGCAGTCTTGAGCACCCACTCGCCAATCGGCATGATGAGGCCCGTTTCTTCGGCAAGTCCAATGAAATCGCCGGGGTAGACGATACCATCGGCGGGATGTTTCCAGCGAACCAACGCTTCCGCGGCCTTGATTTTGCCGGTCTGAAAATCCACTTGCGGCTGGTAGTGCAGCACAAATTCCTCGCGGAGAATTGCCTGGCGAAGCTCGTCTGTCCGCGAGAGCTTCTTTCGAACGGCAGCAGTCATTTCTGAGTTGAACAAGGCTATTCCGTCGCGTCCCAGCTCCTTCGCGCGATACATGGCCATATCCGAGGATGCGAGCAGCTCTCCGGCAGACTTGCCATGGCTGGGATAGCTGGCGACGCCGATACTGCAGGTCACTCTGAGCTCGATCCCGTCGAGTGCGATCGGGCGCACCACCGCGTCTCTGATCGATGACAATAGGGCGAGAGAACTCTCGATATCCATGTCCTCAAGGATAATCACGAACTCGTCTCCGCCAATTCTGGCGATAGAACCGTGGTCACTTGCCAGCTCGTAGATCCTGTCGGCGACGATTTTCAGGAGTTGGTCGCCCACCGAATGACCGAGGCTGTCATTGACGAGTTTGAAGTTGTCGAGATCGAGGAATGCGAGCGCGACCTCGCCTCCCCGAAAATCGGCTTTCTGCATCGCAAGGGTGAGTTTTCGATCCAGCAATGCGCGGTTGGCCATTCCTGTCAGCGGGTCGTGATCGGCCAGAAACCGAATCCGAGCCTCGGCGCGGTGGCGACTGGCTGCAATGCCGGCCATATGCACTGCAATCGAGACAAAGTCGGAAAAGCCGGGCTGATACCGTGCGTCCTGCGAGGAATAAAGTGCAAGGACCCCCTCCATCTGACCGTCGGCATCGGAAATTGCCAGGCACTGGCACTGATGGTCAATTTCGGAGATATGGGCCCGATCGAAGGCAAGCTTGAGTGCTGCAGCGGTCGCGGCAAGGTCGGTGGAAGACGATCCGATTGGCGTTGTGTTCAAGCGCCTGCGATATTCCTTGTTCAAGGTAGGCGCTGCAGCCAGCCGCAGCTGGCCGGGATCTGAGCTTGTTGTCAGCAGTGCAACATGCACACCTTCTGCGAATTGCGCGATCATTCGCGCGAGTTCCTCGAGGAACTCGGGAAGCGGCATTCCTCGCGCGATCATTTCGAGGAGATTGGACTGGGAGCGCATGCGGCGCTCAGCGGATTTCTGGGCGGTGATATCGCGGGAGGCTCCGACAACGCCGACGATCGCTCCCGACGCGTCCCTCAACGGAACCCGCGTGAACATCAACCATTGTTCCTCGCCGCTACGAAACGCCAGCTCCTCGCTGCCGAAATGAGGCAAGCCCGTTTCCGTGACGCGGCGCTCGACATCGGCGGCAATTTCCGCAACATGAGCTGGCAGAAAGTCGAAATCGGTCCGCCCTACCAGCTCCGTCAGATGCGACAGCCCGTTATTGGCAACAACTGCCTGGTTCGCAAACAGAAAACGGCCTTCCAGATCCTTCACATAGATATAGTCCGGGATCTGATTGAGCATGTTTTCGAGCCAACTCTGTTGCTCGCTCAAGTCGATATCAGGATGAGGATCCGCAGATCCTCGATGCAGCATGGCCGCATATGAGGTTAGCTCCACCTCAGAGATTGAGACTGGCAATTTGCGATCCGCAATAACGCCTTTAGTCAATGGAATTCCTCGGCACAGATGTCAAAGAGCATTGTGCTTTCGCGAGGTTATCCTCGAATGAACGGCGTTCGACCGCTGGAGACAAGCTGCAATCATGGTGAACGAGTGCTTGCCGCAATCCTGCTCGCATCGGCGACATCGCCTGCTGACCAGCTTGCCCGCCAGCGTTGCCTGTTGCAGCGTGATGTCGAAATTCTGCGACCACGGTTTTGCGAAGACCCTGTCGGAATAGGCATGCCGGCCTTTGTGCCGGCGATTTCCAAGGAAGGCTAAACCGGCAGAAGTGCGTCTGGCTTCACATCGGCTACGGACGCATAAGTGTGCGTTTCGCGGACCCCCGGCAACGGCAGGATGACCCTTTGCAGAAACTCCTGAAACACGGTCATATCCGCTATTCTGGCCTTCACCAGATAGTCGAAGCCACCGACGACCATATGGCATTCCAGCACCTCAGGTGCGTTTGCGACAGCTTCCGCAAAACGATCGAAAACATGCGGGGCCGTCTGATCGAGCCGAACCTGAATGAACACGATCGTACCACGCCCGAGTTTCTGCGGATCAAGCACCGCCCTAACCGCTTTAATGAAACCCTCGCGGAACAGCCGTTTCACTCTCTGGCTCGTACCCGTCGGCGACAAGCCGACGCGATCGGCGAGATCGAGGGTGGTGCGCCTTCCATCTTCCTGCAGCAGCCTGAGAAGACTGAGGTCGATGCTGTCGAGATTGCTCACTTCTATATCCACGCAAATTCACCATATTTTGGGTGATATTCACTCGTAAAGAGCAAAATTAGTATATTTCTTAGCATCACTTCTCGCAATAGCCTGCGCTTTCATAACGGGTCGAAACGCGGAGAGATTGGCCTTCCGTGAAGCAGCTTCCCGTTGCCGGAGGGAGTGGGATGCGCATGGAGGAAGGGCAGGAAAAGCCGAATCGAAGGCTTGCGCTTGCAGCGGGACTGACAATGGTGGCGATCACTGCCGTCCAATTCGTCGCGGCCCGTTTTAGCCTGCGGGAGCATTTGACATCGGCAGACATCACCAGTCTGCGCTTCTCAGGGGCCGCCCTTGCCTTTGTGCCCATCATCTGGCGAACGGGCCTTGCAAAGATGAAGGCCCTCGGGTGGTGGCGCGCAGTTGTGCTGGCTTTGCTCGCCGGCTTCCCCTACCCATTGATCATCAACACTGGCCTGACTTACGCCCCGGCCTCGCATGCTGCCGCGATATGTCCCGCCTCGATCGTATTCTTCTCGTTCTTATTCTCTTACATCGTCTTCCGGGACCCGGTTTCGAGGGTACGCATGGTCGGTATCATCGCCATTATCGGCGGGCTGGCACTCTTTGCGTTACCTGGCAATAGCGATGTGGGCGAGGCATGGCGCGGGGATATTCTGTTTGCGGGTTCCGGCGTCATGTTTTCCGCCTACGCAATCCTCATTCGGCTATGGTCCGTAGACGCACTTACCGCAACGGCCGCTGTCATTTTTCTATCTTGCTTGCCGGTGCCGCTCGTCCATGTTCTGGCGCCAACCGGTCTCGGCGCGGCATCGGCTGGCGAGATCGGCATTCAGCTCGCAATTCAGGGGCTCCTCGCCGGTGCTGCCGCGATATTTCTATATAGCTATGCCGTAAGGCAACTCGGACCGCAGATTGCGTCGCTGTTCATGCCTTGCATCCCGATTGCAACGACATTGACGGGCATGATGGTACTTGAGGAAATCCCGACGCCGGCCCAGCTGATGGCTATTCTCATCATGATCGCCGGCATGGCGATGCCAGCGCTGCGGAAAACCTGATGCGTAAAGCTCAAGAATTCCGACTGGTGTTCGATTGAACACGTTGCTGCCCGAGCCAATCCCTTGAAGCGCGACTAGAGACCACTCGCTATCAGCCCCTCCATCTGGAAGGTACGGTAACAACGCCACTATGGTTGCCAGGGTTCCTTGTCCAATATGACAGAGAACCCCAGGACAAGTGGCTCAGACCTTTGTGACACTACCAGCGTAGATCTGGTCGATGGTGGTGGCGAGGCTAGCATCGAATTCGGCATCGCTCATGCTGACGCGCAGATCTTCCGTCAGAGCACGCGAGAAGCTGGCGATCATGCCATGGTTATGGCTAAGCTTCTCACACGCATCGGCGCGTGTGTAGCCACCTGACAGGGCCACGACGCGGATAACTGCCTTATGGGCGATGAGCGGCGCATAAAAATCTGCGACCGTCGGGATCGTCAGCTTCAACATCACCCGCACACCTTCCGGCAAGGCATCGAGTTCCTTGGTGATTTCGTCGCGCAAGATGGCTTCCGCTTCCTGCTTCGTCGGGCTCTTGATCGAGACTTCCGGCTCAATGATCGGGATCAGGCCATGTGCAAGGATTTGTCGGCCCACTTCGAATTGCTGCTTCACGACAGCGGCAATGCCGACCTTGTCTGCATTGGCGATCACCGAACGCATCTTGGTGCCGAAGATCCCCTTTTTCACGGCACGCGCGAGCAGAGCGTCGAGGTCGGGCATGGGCTTCATCACCTGCACGCCATTCTCTTCTGCGGCCAAACCCTTGTCCACCTTGAGGAAGGGCACAACGCCGCGGTCTTCCCATAGATAGGCTGGCACCGGCTTGCCCTTGGCTTCGCCATCCATGGTTCTTTCGAACAGGATGGCACCAATGACCTTGTCGCCGGAAAAACTAGGCGCCGTCATGATGCGCACGCGCATCTCGTGCATCAGGCGGAACATCTCCTCGTCGCCGCTATAGTCGGAATCGGCGATCCCATAGAGGCGCAAGGCTCCAGGAGTGGAACCACCGCTTTGATCAAGGGCAGCAATGAAGCCCCCCTTCTCGGACATTTGCCACATCTGTTTTGCGTCGGCCATGCTTTCCTCATCAATGTTGCGACTACCCCAAGAACTGACGTAACTATCGACCAGAACAAACCGGCGCTGTCCAGAGCAGGAAGTCCGGGATTCAAAGAAATACGAACAAATTCAATATCATTAAATCGATTTTAATATTTAAATCGATTTGATTTTTCTCCTCCCGCAGGTCCCCGAAGTGCCCGTTTGGTTGCAATGTCTGATGACAAAACCAATGCGCGATCCGGCATATTCAACAGAAAGCGCCAATCTGCGAGACCGCACGCGCAACTCTACTGAGCAATTACGGACCCTGTAAACATTCAGGGCCGCTCTCCTCCTGGACATGTTGCGCGTCTGATCGCTCGGTCCAGAGGATGCATGGCTTTGTCAGGAAGTTCAAGGCGCTTGGCAATCATCGGATATTTGCGGCACAAAATGAGAGGTTGGACATCGGTCCGCGAATGAAAGCCAACGCTAACATCGCGCCGTCATTTTGACCGAGCCGCGCATGCTTTGTCTCGCGACGACGCCATCAAATCGACACACGCTTAGCGGTCGCACACTCGAGAAAATCACACCTCCAACAATATGCCGCCACAAAGAAAAAGTACAACCATAGCGTCCTTCGGCGACGAAGGGCATGGTTCTTTGAAACATCAAAACCTAAGTGGGAAGCCATGGCTATATATCAGAAATCACTCGATAATTTGATGGTCATTACACAGGCAGCCTCTTCGCCGGGCACGGGTTGGTCGGCTGTAGCAAATCTGCAGACCGCCATTAATAATGCACGCAATAGTTCAAAGCCGCTTCAACTCCTCCCCGGTGTCTATCTCACCACCCAGATCCTTGTCGACGCTGCGAGCGGCGGCGGCAACCGTCTTGAAATGTTCGCCGAACAAGGCACCGTAACCGTCAGGCTAAGCGCCGCGGCTCCCTACCTGCTGGATGTGAGCAACGTTCCGGATGTCGTCATTCGCGGCATCAATTTCGACGGCAACAACCAGGCAATCACAGCTTCTGGAATAGCTGGTTTGCTTCGCTTCGAGGGATCGTCGACGACAGACTTCATTCTCTCGGAATGCAACATCATGAATTCGCCGGCGGCTGGGGTCCTTGCATCCAGCAACGCGCGTGGACGTATAGCGGACAATCGCATCGCCAGCTGCGATACCGGGATTTTTTCCATCGATTGCGCGGTTTATGTCGAAGACAACAGTCTCAGCACGCTGAACAACAACGGCATCTGCGTCTGGACCAGCTCGCTCGGCGGCAATGGTTCGTTGGTATCAGGCAATACGATCAACTGGGTCAACAACGCAGCCGGCGGCACCGGCCAATATGGCAACGGAATCCTCGTCTACAGGGCCGGCAACGTCAAGGTCAGCGGCAACAACATCTTCAATACGAAATTCTCCGCCATCCGACTGAATGCAGCAACCAACTGCCACGTCGTCAACAACTACTGCTGGAACCTGCGCGAAGTAGCGATCTTTATCGAAGCGCCGGGCGCCGGTGAAAATCTGAGCGGCTGTATCATTAGCGGAAACAATGTCGATACCGCCGGACTTGGCATCGCGGTCGCCAACTCCGGACTTTATGGCGACGGGCTTGCGGATCGCTGCGTGGTGTCGAACAACAATGTCAACAACATCACCAATAATGCCATTTCCAACCCCGATGGTTCAACATCCATGACCACCGGCCGCGGCATTACGGTGGAAACCAATACGATCGTCACCAACAACGTCATTTTCGCGACGGCAGGCGCGGCCATTGGGCTCGGGGTCAACGATGCCGCCAAGGATATCATCGCAACGGGCAACCTGATCAACAATTGCCCCATGGGGATAGCCTACTCAGCCAATGGCTCCGCTTCGTCTATCCTTGTCAGCTCGAACATTGTGCGGGGCTATCGCAACATTACCAATGTGTCCGATCCCAACTATCCGATCTCGGGCGCGATCGTCTCGTACAGCTTCAACGGTACTCTCTTCCAGCGAGACACGAATGGTGGTTCACCGAACGCCGATTACGGCAATGCCACCCAGACCAGCTCCGGGGCGCTTACCGTCGGCATGAACCGCGCGAATGCCTAACTAGTCGCCATGCCGAGCCCAGCCGACTTCCGGCTGGGCTCTTCTTCTGCGCCTGACCTGCCTCGAATGAAGGCTTTTTCCGAGACGCTGACCCCAGCCAAAAATCGGTTGGTCTTGCGATCAGCCGTCGACACTGTCGCGTCGGATCTCTTTGTCGTCGCCGGCATGCAATGGAGGGATGGCACCGGAGCGCAAGGTTTGCTTGGCGCTCGACAAGCCCACCCTGATGGCCACGCCACCAGTTTCCAAGTCCCGATATGCCCTTTGCGTCAAACGAGGCACAGGGAAGGGCTGATTGGCGCCTCTATTAATCTTTTTGCGCTATCGCATGGGGTTGAAAGGCAGAGGCAGATACGTTCAGGCGTTGAGTTGGGTAGGGGCCAGCGACATGATTGATGGATTCCATTTGAAAAGGACGGCGGCCTGATGGCCAAGATCGCTGCCCTGGGCGCCTACCTCTATCAGTCGCTCGTCGCTTTCGGCATCCTGGCCGGCAATGTGATCTACTGCACCATTGCCTTGGTTCAATCGCGCCGTGTCATACCTCTCTCCGCGCGCTGGGACAGCGGTATCGCAAGGCGCAATCTGGTCTATGGCGGCATATCCGCCGGAGCCGCAACGCTTCTGGTGCCGCTTGAGATTAAGAGCATTCTGCTTGGGTCGCTGGGCGCGGCCGCCGCTCGTCCCTTGCTAACCCTTGTTCGCTGGATCGCAATGTAGGCATCATGATCGACACACCCCAAACCAAGCCCACCATCATTGTCGTCGGCATCGCCACCACAGGACGCCGCGAGGTCCTTCGGGAAACGCTCGAGCAGATCGAACGGCAGGACAGACGTCCCGATCGCATCCTCGTCTGCCCCGTTGCCGATGGTGACGTTGACTGGGACCACGCGGCACGGCTTGCTGTTCCGGTGGAGCATGTCGTCGGCCCACAGGGGTCGAGCGCCCAACGAAATGCCATCTTCGACGCCGCGGGCGATCCGGATCTCATCGTCTTCTTCGACGACGACTTTCTTCCAGCTGATCGGTTCCTTGCGGAGACTGAACGTCTCTTCCTGCAGAATCCGGACATCATCGCCGCGACCGGCCATGTTCTTGCCGACGGCATCCGTGGCTCAGGCATAAATCTACCGGAGGCGTTTTCAATTCTAGCAAGCGACACGGTGCCTGAGGAAGGCAAGGCGCCTGTTGCGCCGATTAAAAACCTCTATGGCTGCAACATGGCGTTTCGCTTTGCGACGATCATGCGGATTGGCGCACGCTTCGATGAAAATCTGCCACTCTATGGTTGGCATGAGGATATCGACTTCTCGGGCCAGCTTGCCGGCGAAGGCCGTATCGTGCTTGCCGACGCGCTGCGCGGCGTCCATCGGGGCGTTAAACGCGGGCGCACGTCCGGTCTGAAGCTCGGCTATTCGCAAATCGCGAATTCAGTCTATGTTGCGCGCAAGGGTACGATGGGGTGGCCGCGAGCGTTGCGTTTCGCGATTGGGAACACTTGCGCGAACCTCATAGGCAGCATGAGACCGCAAGGCCTTGTCGACCGGCGCGGACGATTGAGAGGCAATCTCCTTGCTCTTAAAGACCTGCTCTTAGGCAAGATCGATCCGAAACGCATTCTTTCGCTGCGCTGAGCGTTCAGATCCAGGCGGCATCACATCCGTGGGATGCCGAAGGCGATGGCGGGCAATCTCAGGCCCGCCCAAAACTGCCCCTGCGAGCAATGGGAGCCGCTGGACATGGGCACAACCCCTTTCCCGTCGTTTCAGCCTATGAGCCCTTTTCCGCTTCCCCGGGTGCAGGCAAAAGGGAAACCGCTGCCTCGGCCGTCAGCACCCGAAAGGTGAAGCTTTCCTGAAAGTAGAGCTCGACCGTCGTTGCGGAATGGCTGAGATAGCCGATGGAGATGTCTTGACCCAGATCGAGTTCGAAGTCGCCGCCTCTGGTCGTCAGGACATAGCCGCCCTTGATCGCCGGCGCCCAGAAAATCCCACCATCGACGATCTTTTCGAGATGATGAAACACCGGATATCCTTCGTCGCTTCCGCCGCTTGCGGCAGTATAGGCGTCTTCGCCAAGAACCAGGGCGTAAGGCCCTTCGACGCCGGCAAGGCGCAGCAGGCTCACGGCCCTCGCAACGACATCCGGATAGTTCTTGATGCTCGCGGAAAGGGTCAAGGCAGGGTTGCTGCTGCCCTCTCGAATCCCCTGGATATCCGCAGGTGCAAAACCTTCGAATACGGCGCGATCCTCGCTGAAGGCGAGCTTGCGCGCCGCCTCCTTGACCGGAGACCAGTCGGAATCCTCCGCGCCGCGATCCACGTCGTCGATGGCAGATCGCGAGAGTTCGAAGGGAACGCGAAGCTCGACGACGCGCTTGACCTCCCGCAAGGAAGCCTGCACGCCATCGCCAGGACTTGCGACCTTCTTGATGTGCCCGGTGCCAGTGGCCGAAAAATCGAAGCCCTTCGGCCCATCGAGGTCCACGACACGACGCGCAGCCAGATGGCGCTTGAGCGTCCTCTTCGCCTCCTCTTCGATCTGTTCCCAGGCCTTTTCAGAAATGGGTGCAAGTTCCCGGTGAAGATTGTTCATGTCAAACCTCTTTCTTTAAAGAGCCGATCCCGAGGGAATCGTCCGAGTTTTCATTGCGAACAGCAGATTTTGCTTCATCCGGTTTGCCCGCCGTGGCGGGTTCGGCTGTTGGCGGAGCCGTCTCAGGATCGACATTCCCCAGGAACGTCGCCGATGGAACGAAAAACAGACTGCCTGTTATCGCCTGGCTGACATCGAGCAGGCGATCGTAGTTCCCAGGCGGGCGGCCGACGAACATGTTGACCAGCATTTGTTCTATGCGCGCAGGAGACCTTGCATAGCCGATGAAATAGGTTCCGAACTCGCCCTTCGCGACATCGCCAAACGGCATGTTGTCTCTGACGATATCGAGTTCCTTGCCATTTTCGACGATCGTCGTCAGGGCATTATGCGCGAAGCTCGGTTTGACGCTGTCATCAAGCTCGACATTGGTGAACTTCTTCCGCCCGACAATACCTTCCTGCACTTCGACCGGAATCGCGTTCCATTTCTTCAGATCGTGCAGGTATTTTTGGACGATCACATAGCTACCGCCGGCAAAGGCCGGATCTTCGTCATCGATGATCGCCGCGTCGATCGCTCCCTGATCGACAGGGTTCTCTGTTCCGTCGACGAAACCGATAAGGTCGCGGTCGTCGAAATAGCTAAATCCCTGGACCTGGTCTGCGGTCGCCACCGCATCACCAAGCCGCGACATGATTTGCATCGCCAGCTCGAAACAGAGATCCATGCGCGCCGAACGAATGTGAAAGAGCACATCACCGGGGGTGGAAACAGCGTGATGGACACCGCGGATTTCCTTGAAGGGATGCAGCTCCCGCGGTCGTTGCCCTTCGAAAAGACGGTCCCACGCCTCGGATCCGAAGCCCATCACGCAGGAAAGTCTGCCTTCCAGATCGCGAAACCCGACGGCGCGAAGCAAGCCGGCGAGATCAGCTGAGATTGACCGGACGGCCTCCACGTTCTCACGGCCGGGATTGATGGTGAGGACGAGAAAGATCGCTGCGCGCGTGAGGCGGGCGACAACGGGCTGCGGAATGGGTTTCGTATCGTCTGTTGCCATGGTCTATCCGTTGGGCCCTTCATGTATCACACCCTGCAAGCGGGTAAGGAACGATATTTAGCGCAAGCGCATCAAAGTCATAGCGCTTATTTTCCACTTCGATTTCCACTGGCGACTGCACCGGTGAGGCCGCGCGCCCAGAGCATCTTCCTTTTAAGCGACCACCTCTCGAAACAGCCCTGTGACGCCCCCGACCTCATGCGCGCGCGCCGAGGTTGGGATAGAAACCCAACGCAGTTTCATCATCCTATAGCCCTTCCCGCAAGCGGAACTCGGCAATATTCGACTGGCAGCGTCTCGCCATCTGGATCCGTTCGGCCGGAAACATAATCTATCTCAGCGTCAATTGTATTGAAGATCAATGCGGCTATCCGCCGACCACCGCAAACAGGACGTGGTGGCTATATTTTCACTCTGGCGACGGTATCATCGCGGCGATGCCCGGCCTCTGCCACCCGGCAACGCCAACGAAACAAGCTGCAGGAAAAACGCCATGAGCGAAGCGGATCAGATCGCCCGAACCAAATCCCCGGTCACCGTCGACAGCCTGACCGTCGATCTCAGCAAGATCGGCATCGGCCGCGGCGACATCCTCATGGTGCATACGTCGCTCGCCTCCTTGGGGTGGGTCTGCGGTGGGCCGGTCGCGGTCATCCAGGCGCTGATCGAGGCTGTAGGGCCGACTGGCACCATCGTGATGCCGGCGCATTCGGCCCAGATCACCAATCCAGAAAACTGGGGCATGCCTCCGGTGCCGAAGGAATGGATCGCGCCGATCAAGGCCAGCATGCCTCCGTTCGATGCTCGCACGACGCCGACAAGAAACATGGGAGCAGTTGCCGAGCTTTTTCGAACTTGGCCCGGCACCGTGCGAAGCCACCACCCTTCGGCATCCTTCGCCGCTCTCGGATCGCTGGCCGGGGAGATCACGAGAGAACATGCCCTAGAAGATCCCCTGGGAGAACGCTCGCCGCTCGGCGCGCTCTACAGGCTGGATGCCCGGATTCTTCTGATCGGTGTCGATTTCAACCGTTGCACGGCGCTACATCTTGCTGAGCAACGGCGATGGCCAGACCGCTCCAGGATAAAGGAGGGGGCCCCACTCATCGTCAACGGCGTCAGGCGTTGGGTAGACTTCGAAATCACCGAGGTGATGGACGATGTTGAATTCCTGACGGTCGGCGCTTCCGCCACAGACGCAGGCTTCGTCACCCAGGCACCTTTGGGAGAGGCTCGCGCGCAGCTTACGCGCATGAGAGACATCGTGGACCACGCCGTAAGCATGTGGAGTTGAACCGGCTTCAAGGCCGATCGATCAGGCTTGAGCGAAGCAGAAACGACCGAAAGCCGGGGCACCCGCCGTTCGCGACTTTAGGGACCTCCCCATAGGCTGGCACCTGCCACCCGTAACGGCTAAGCGCGCCTATCCCGGATTGCCCAGCATCCGCGTTGGGTGCCTATCAAACAGGCATTCACTTCGCGTCCCCATCGGCCACGATGGGACGATCCCCTGCATTTCCAATGCGTTACCTCATGGCACGCCAATTGCTTGGCACAGTTAGTTCAAAAAGGGATTTCAGGTGGGACCGTTTCTGCCGTTCTTGTGCATTGCCATTGGCTTCAGCTGGGCGGATTGCTCGTCGATCTTCATCTCGGGGCCGGAGATGTCGCGCATCCGCCTCGCGCTCGTGACGGTTTCGACCAGCATATTCCTCTGCGCGATCGGCTTGTCATTCGCCGATCACAGCCTCCTCGCCGGCGCAGCTCTGGTCGCTTGCGGCATGACGATTGCCCTCGCGCTCGGAAGAAATCTGTCCTCGTTCTGGTCCTTGTTGATATCCGTTGGAGGTTTCGCGATCTATCTGCATGGCGTCATCGATTGAAGGTGGCAATGCTTCATTCCGAGCTGACAATTCTGGTCATCGACGAAAACGTCATCCGCGCCTCGATCATAGAGGAAGGGCTGCGTGAGGCCGGGCATGGCAAGGTCACCGTCATTCACGAAGTCAATGGTGTTGCCCGCATCATCGAGGCACTCAAGCCCGACGTGATCGTCATCGATATCGAGAATCCGAATCGCGACATGATGGAGCACCTATTTCAGTTGACCCGCACCGTCGGCCGACCAATCGCGATGTTCGTCGACAGATCCGATACGGCGCAGATCGAGGCGGCCATGGACGCAGGTGTTTCGGCTTATGTCGTCGACGGATTGAAGAAGGAACGTGTCAAATCCATCCTCGACATGGCGGTCAGCCGCTTCAATGCCTTCTCTCGCCTTCAAAGAGAGCTTGCCGAGGCAAAATCTGCCCTCGAACAACGTAAGATCGTAGAGCGCGCAAAGGGCATTCTGATGAAGATGCGTGGCCTGTCAGAGGAGGATGCCTTCGCACTCCTGCGTCAGACGGCCATGAACGAGAAGAAGAAAATCTCCGAAATCGCCCAGAGTGTGGTGACGGCGGCTGGACTGCTGATGTGATCGCCCTGATGGGAGAAGGCCGAGGTAGGAAAAGATGACGATAGTCGAACGCTCCAGTAGCAAGCTTGTCGCCCCCCAACGCGTCAGCGGCAAAGAGCAGAAGGTCCTGCGTGCCGGCTTTATTCCGCTCGTCGATGCTTCCGTCCTGATCGCTGCAGCCGAATTCGGCTTTGCTGCCAGAGAGGGACTGGCGCTCGAACTGGTCAAGGATGTCTCATGGGCCAATGTCCGCGACCGATTGGCCTTCCGCCAATTTGACATCGCGCACATGTTGTCACCGATGCCGGTGGCTTCCATGCTTGGCCTCGGCTCCAACCCCTCGGCGACCATCACTCCCTTCTCGCTCGGCCGAGGTGGCAGCGCGATCACTCTCTCGGTCAGGCTGTTCGAGCGTATGCGCGACCATGTCGGGATTGCTCAACAGGCGAGCGCGCTCGAAAACTCCAAAGCGCTGGCCGCAGTGCTTTCCGGCATGAAAGACCGCGGCGAAGCGCCTCCTACGTTCGGAATGACCTACCCGTTCTCGTCTCACAATTACGAGTTCCGATATTGGCTTGCCGCCGGCGGCATCGACCCCGACCGGGACGTGAAGCTCGTGGTCGTTCCGCCGCCGCTGACATCCGATGCGCTTGCGGCCGGAGCCATCGATGGCTTCTGTGTCGGCGCTCCCTGGAACATGGTTGCATCCGAGCGCGGCGTTGGCCGCATCGTCGCGGCCAAGCAGGACATTTGGCCATCAGCCCCGGAGAAGGTGATCGGCATGCGCCCGGAATGGGCCGAAAGCCATCCCGAAACGGTTTCACGCCTGATCGTTGCGCTTGACGCCGCAGCCCGCTGGTGTGATCGGTCGGAAAATCACGACGCGCTTGCTGAGGCGCTCGCAGATCAGCGCTATATCGCCGCCCCCGCCCATATTATCCGCCACGTTTTGGCCGGCGAATTCAATCTGGACGACAAGGGAAATCGGCGCGTCATCGATCGATACTTTTCCTTTCATGGCGGCTATGCCAACTATCCGCGCCTAAGCCAGGCTCTATGGATTTTCAGCCAGATGATCCGCTGGGGGCAGATCGCTTTTTCCGAACGGAATATGAAAATCGCCGCCTCGGCCTATCGCCCGGACCTCTACAGGCTGGCGCTCGGCGAGGACGCCGGGCCAGATGATGCGGATATCCGCATAGAGGGCAATATGGAGGGTGATCGCTTCATGGACGGGCACATCTTCGATCCCATGGACATGGCTGATTATGTCGGTGGATTTGCCGTAAAGGCGGCGCGTGCAGCACAGCTTTCCATTGAGGATATTTGACGGCAACTACGCTGCACTGCACAAAATAGGCGCAGGATCTTTGATCGCAGGATGACAACCGCCTAAAACATTTGCAGTTGCAGCATCATCGCACGAAACCAATACGTGCGCGCGCTCTTGAAATAATCGAGCGTTTTCATTCGATTACACCTCACTTCAAAAACTGGCACGTATATTGCTTTGTTAAACCTGCCTTGATCAACGGCGATCCGGGCACGCAATGCGCTGATAACGCGCTCGCAAAGACATCGACGTCGCAAGGTTCTTGCTCCGGGCTTCCATTCCGTCCCGGGCTGCATCGACCGAGCGGCGTTTTTTTGTGCCTGGAATTCTTCCGTCATAAGCAAAAAGGGGAAGCTGCAAGTGAACAAGATCCTGTCCGGTGGCGTCACACGCCGAAACCTTTTGAAGACGTCTGCGGCAGCGGCTCTGATCGGCGCGGTCAGAACGACCTTCCCTTCCGGCGCCTTTGCAGCCACTAATGGAGCTGAAGTGACAGGCGCCAAGCTCGGCTATATCGCGCTCACCGATGCCGCACCGCTGGTTATCGCCAAGGAAAAAGGCCTATTCGAAAAACACGGCCTACCCGATGTCGATGTCGCCAAGCAGGCATCCTGGGGCGCGACGCGCGACAATCTCGTGCTTGGTGGAGCGGCGAACGGCATCGATGGCGCTCATATTCTCTCCCCACTCCCCTACCTGATGCACACAGGCAAGGTAACGCAGAACAACCAGCCTGTGCCGATGGCGATCCTCGCGCGCCTCAACTACGACAGCCAGGGCATTTCGGTTGCCAAGGAATATGCAGAGACCGGCGTCCAGCTCGATGCCTCCAAACTGAAGGCCGCCTTTGACGCGAAAAGAGCCGCAGGCAAGGAAATCAAGGCGGCCATGACCTTCCCCGGAGGCACGCATGATCTGTGGATCCGCTACTGGCTGGCCGCCGGCGGCATCGATCCCGACAAGGATGTCTCGACCATCGTCGTGCCACCGCCGCAGATGGTCGCGAACATGAAGGTCGGCAACATGGACGTCTTCTGTGTCGGCGAGCCCTGGAACGAACAACTCGTCAACCAGGGTATCGGCTTCACCGCCTGTACGACCGGCGAGATCTGGAAGGGTCATCCGGAGAAGGCGCTCGGCATGCGCGCCGACTGGATCGACAAGAACCCGAAGGCAGCCAAAGCCCTGTTGATGGCCGTGATGGAAGCCCAGCAATGGTGCGACAGCATGGACAACAAGGAGGAAATGGCCGCCATTCTTGGCAAACGGCAATGGTTCAACGTGCCGCCGAAGGACGTGCTCGGCCGTTTGAAAGGTGACATCAACTACGGCAACGGCCGCCTTGCCAAGGGCACGGATCTCTACATGAAGTTCTGGAAGGATGGCGTGTCCTATCCCTATCAAAGCCATGATGCTTGGTTCATCACCGAGAATATCCGCTGGGGCAAATTCGCGCCCAACACCGACATCAAGGCGCTGGTCGGGCAAGTAAACCGCCAGGATATCTGGCGCGATGCCGCCAAGGAACTCGGCGTCGCCACTTCGGACATTCCCGCTTCGGTCTCCCGCGGCAAGGAAACCTTCTTCGACGGCAAGATCTTCGATCCGGAAAATCCCTCTGCCTATCTCGAAAGCCTCTCGATCAAGGTGGCATCATAATGTCAGCTCTCGCACGCAAACACGCACCCGGTCCGACAATGCCTGAAGCGCTCAAGGGCCAAGTCGTTACCCTCTCCAGTCGACCTGCCCCCAGCATCGACATTCGGCAGATCGGGCTTGCCATCCTGCGCAACACCCTGCCGCCTCTTGTGGTTCTGGTCCTTCTGCTCGGCATCTGGCAGCTGCTCTGCGAGCAGCCGGGTGCGAGCCTGCCGCCGCCCTCACAGGTCTGGCAGGAGAGCTATGATCTTATCGTCAATCCGTTTTTCAACAACGGTCCGCAGGATATCGGGCTTGCCTGGCGCGTGCTCGTTTCGCTGCAGCGTGTCGCTTATGGTTTCGGTCTCGCCGCTGTCGCTGGCGTGTTGATCGGCGCACTGATCGGGCAATCGGTCCTGGCGATGCGTGGCCTGGATCCAATCTTCCAGGTGCTGCGTACCGTACCGCCGCTTGCGTGGCTGCCGCTCTCGCTCGCCGCCTTCCAGAATTCCAATCCTTCGGCGATCTTCGTGATCTTCATTACCTCCATCTGGCCCGTCATCATCAACACGGCGACCGGCGTTCGCAATATTCCGCAGGATTATCGCAACGTCGCCAAGGTCCTGCGTCTCAACCAGATCGAATTCTTCTTCCGCATCATGGTGCCGGCCGCCGCTCCCTACATCTTCACGGGTCTTCGCATCGGTGCCGGGCTTTCCTGGCTTGCCATCGTTGCCGCCGAAATGCTGACCGGTGGCGTCGGCATCGGCTTCTTCATCTGGGACGCGTGGAACTCCTCGCGCCTGCCCGACATCATCGTGGCGCTGGCCTATATCGGCGTCACCGGCTTTTTCCTCGACCGTTTGGTCGCCGGCCTTGGCGCCGTCGTGACCCGCGGCATGACGAGCAATTGAGGAGAACAGGATGAACGCTTATCTGAAGCTCGATCATATCGACAAGTATTTCGATCGCGGCGGCCAGCGCGCCGAGGTGCTGAAGGGCATCGAACTCGTCATCGACAAGGGGGAGTTCGTGTCGATCATCGGCCATTCGGGCTGTGGTAAATCGACCCTGCTCAATCTCATTGCCGGTCTGACCCCGGTTTCCGCCGGCGCGGTGCTCCTTGAAAACCGTGAGGTTAACGAACCCGGCCCCGATCGCGCCGTGGTCTTCCAGAACCACAGTTTGCTACCGTGGCTCAGCGTCTACGAAAACGTAAATCTGGCCGTCTCGAAAGTGTTTCGCGGCACGAAGACCAAGGCCGAACGCCATGAATGGGTGATGCGTAACCTCGACCTCGTTCAGATGGCGCATGCCAAGGACAGGCGTCCCGCGGAAATCTCCGGCGGCATGAAACAGCGCGTCGGCATCGCACGCGCACTTGCCATGCAGCCAAAGATCCTGCTGCTGGACGAACCCTTCGGCGCGCTCGATGCGCTCACGCGCGCCCATCTGCAGGATGCGGTGATGGAAATCCACAACCGGCTCGGCAGCACCATGGTGATGATCACCCATGATGTCGATGAAGCGGTGTTGCTCTCCGATCGTATCGTCATGATGACCAACGGTCCGGCCGCCCATATCGGCGATATCCTCCATGTGCCGATCGCGCGGCCGCGCAATCGCATCGAGCTTGCATCCGACAAGACCTATCTCAAATGCCGCGAGGCCGTGTTGAAGTTCCTCTACGAACGCCACCGCTTCGTCGAAGCTGCGGAGTGATATCATGACCCAGAAACTCGTCATCATCGGCAACGGCATGGCGCCTGGACGCATGCTCGAGCACCTTCTCGAAAAGGCGCCCGGTCTCTACCAGATCACGATCTTCAACGCCGAACCGCGCGTCAATTACGACCGCATCATGCTCTCGCCGGTGCTGTCGGGCGAGAAAGACTATGAACAGATCATCATCCATGGCGACGGCTGGTACATCAAGCACGACATCACCCTCTACAAGGGGCACAGGATCGTCGCCGTCGACCGGATCGCCAAGACGGTGACGTCGGATCATGGTGTGACCGAAAGCTACGACAGGCTGGTCATTGCCACGGGCTCCATACCCTTCATCATTCCGGTTCCGGGCAAGGACTTGCGCGGGGTCATCACCTATCGCGACCTCGACGACGTGCAGGCCATGCTGCTTGCCGCCCAATCGCGCGAAAAAGCCGTCGTCATCGGCGGCGGCCTGCTGGGTCTGGAGGCTGCCGCCGGCCTCAATCAGCGTGGCATGGATGTGACCGTTCTGCACGTGCAGCCGACCTTGATGGAGCGTCAGCTCGATCCGGCCGCCGGCTATCTCCTGCAGCGCGCAGTCGAGGATCGCGGCATCAAAGTCATGACCAAAGCCAACACCAAGGCGATTATCGGCGACGGCAAGGTCGAAGGCATCGAGCTTGATGATGGCCGCATCATCCCCGCGACGCTGGTGGTGATGGCGGTCGGCATACGCCCCAATATCGCCCTTGCCAAGGAAGCGGGCATCGCCGTCAACCGCGGCATCGTCGTGGACGACGGCATGCAGACCTCGGATGGTTCGATCATGGCGCTTGGCGAATGCGCCGAAGTCGGTGGACAGGTGTATGGCCTGGTGGCCCCGCTCTACGAGATGGCGCGGGTCGCAGCATCGCAGCTGTCGGGTGACCGCTCAGCCGCCTTCGTGCATTCGGACACGCCGACAAAGCTGAAAGTCACTGGCATCAACCTCTTCTCGCTCGGTGATTTCGCCGATGGCGACGATCGCGAGGAAATTGTCCTGCGCGATGCGGCCGGTGGCGTTTACAAGCGACTGGTGCTCAAGGACAATCGCATTATCGGCACCGTTCTCTATGGTGAAACGGCCGATGGCGCCTGGTTCAATGACCTGAAGAAGAAGGCGACCGACATCTCGCAGATGCGCGACACCTTAATCTTCGGCCAAGCCTATCAAGGAGGGTCGCCGCTGGACCCTATGGCGGCCGTTGCAGCCTTGCCGGATGATGCGGAGATCTGCGGCTGCAACGGCGTCTGCAAGGGCAAGATCACGGCAGCGATATCAGCCAAGGGGTTGACGTCGCTCGATGATGTGCGTGCCCATACGAAGGCCTCAGCCTCCTGCGGCTCCTGTACCGGGCTTGTCGAGCAACTCATGTCGATCACGCTGGGTGATGCCTACAATCCCAAAGCCGTGCAGCCGATGTGCAATTGCACCGAGCTTGGCCATGACGATGTGCGCCGCCTGATCAAGGCCAAGAAGCTGAAGACCATCCCTGCCGTGATGCAGGAACTTGAGTGGAAGACGTCTTGCGGCTGCGTGAAATGCCGTCCGGCGCTGAACTACTATCTCGTCTGCGACTGGCCGGATGAATATGCCGACGACTACCAGTCACGCTTCATCAACGAGCGGGTGCACGCCAATATTCAGAAGGACGGCACCTATTCGGTGGTACCGCGCATGTGGGGTGGCGTCACCAATTCCAGCGAATTACGCGCCATTGCCGATGTGGTCGACAGGTTCGAGATCCCCATGGTGAAGGTCACCGGTGGCCAGCGCATCGATCTTCTCGGTGTGCAGAAGGAGGACCTGCCGGCGGTATGGGCCGATCTCGGCAAGGCGGGCTTCATCTCCGGCCAGGCCTATGCCAAGGGCCTGCGCACGGTGAAGACCTGCGTCGGCTCCGACTGGTGCCGCTTTGGCACGCAGGATTCCACCGGTCTCGGCATCCGCATCGAAAAATTCATGTGGGGCTCATGGACGCCGGCAAAGCTCAAGCTCGCCGTCTCGGGCTGTCCGCGAAATTGCGCCGAGGCGACCTGCAAGGACATCGGCGTCATCTGCGTCGACAGCGGCTTCGAAATCCATTTCGCCGGTGCCGCCGGCCTAGACATCAAGGGCACGGAAGTCCTGGGCCTGGTCAAGACCGAAGATGAAGCGCTCGAACATATCGTGGCGCTGACGCAGATGTATCGCGAGCAGGCCCGCTATCTCGAACGCATCTACAAATGGGCCAAGCGCACCGGCCTTGAAGAAATCCGCCGCCAGATCGTGCAGGACGACAGCAAACGCAAGACCTACTACGAGCGCTTCGTCTTCAGCCAGACGTTTGCACAGGTCGATCCCTGGTCGGAGCGCGTCTCCGGCAAGGATAAGCACGAATTCAAGCCGATGGCGACGATCGGTTACACGCACGCTGCGGAGTGAGGAGATGGATATGAACTGGCCAAACGACAGCTGGCATCTAATCGGCGATATCGCAGACATTCCCCTGCGCGGCGCGCGATGCGTGAAAACCCCGCAAGGCAAGATTGCCGTGTTCCGCACGGCCGAAAACGAGGTCTTCGCCATCGAGGATCATTGCCCGCACAAGGGCGGCCCTTTGAGCCAAGGCATCGTCCACGGGACGGCCGTGACGTGTCCGCTACACAATTGGGTGATCTCGCTTAAGACCGGCAAGGCACTCGGAGCGGACCAAGGCGAGGTGCGGACCCTTCCCATCCGCATCGAGGATGGCGCTCTCTTCATTGCGCTCGACAGCCTGATGATGGCGGCGGAGTGAGGATGAGAGAGCGTGGGAGAAGACCCCATGGCCATTGAAACCAAGACCACATGTCCCTATTGCGGCGTCGGCTGCGGTGTTATTGCCAGGGTGGATGACGACGGCAAGGTCTCCGTGAAAGGCGACCCCGACCATCCCGCCAACTTCGGACGCCTCTGCTCGAAGGGCTCGGCGCTTGCCGAAACTATCGATCTCGACGGCCGGTTGCTCTATCCGGAAATCGAGGGCCAGGCGACGAGCTGGGTCGAGGCTCTCGATCTGACGGCGCGTCGCTTCAGCGAGACGATTGCCGAATACGGGCCGGACTCGGTTGCGTTCTATGTCTCGGGCCAATGCCTGACGGAGGACTATTACGTCGCCAACAAGCTGATGAAGGGCTTCATCGGATCGGCCAATATCGACACCAATTCGCGGCTATGCATGGCCTCCTCCGTTGCCGGCCATCGCCGCGCCTTTGGCACAGACACGGTGCCGGGTGTCTATGAGGATCTCGAACTTGCCGAGTTGATCGTGCTGGTCGGCTCGAACCTAGCGTGGTGCCATCCGGTGCTCAACCAGCGGATCCAGGCGGCCAGACAAGTCAGGCCCGGCATGAAAATCGTCACCATCGATCCCAGGCGCTCGGTCACCTCGGATCTCGCCGACATGCACCTGACGATCAAAAGCGATGGCGATGTCGCCCTCTTCAATGGCCTGCTTGCCCATCTCGCCGGATCGCCGGCCTTCGACCACGACTATGTATCGGCGCACACAGTCGGCTTCCGTGATGCGCTGGAAGCGGCCCTAACCAGAAGCTTGCCAGATGTCGCGGAGGAAACGGGGCTGTCTGTCGCCGAACTCGGCGCATTCTACCGCCTGTTTGAAACGACCGAAAAGGTGGTGACCTGCTACAGCCAAGGCGTCAACCAATCCTCTGTTGGCACTGACAAGGTCAATGCCATCATCAACTGCCATCTCGCGACAGGACGCATCGGCAGGGCGGGCATGGGACCATTTTCCCTGACAGGCCAGCCGAATGCGATGGGAGGAAGAGAAGTCGGCGGCCTTGCCAACATGCTTGCAGCGCATATGGACCTTGAGGACGAGGTCGCGCGCGATCGGGTGCAGCGCTTCTGGAACTCGCCAACCATCGCCGCAAAGCCTGGCCTCAAGGCGGTTCAGATGTTCGAGGCCGTGGCGGATGGGCGCATCAAGGCGCTATGGATCATGGCCACCAATCCAGTCGTTTCAATGCCGGATGCCGATCGCGTACGCGACGCCATCCGCAACTGCCCTTTCGTCGTCGTCTCAGACATCCAGAGGAACACCGACACCGCTGCGCTCGCCCATATATTGTTGCCCGCCGCCGGCTGGGGCGAAAAGAACGGAACCGTCACCAACTCCGAGCGACGCATTTCCCGCCAGCGAAATTTTTTAGGCCTGCCCGGCCAAGCAAGGCCCGACTGGTGGCATATGGCCGAGGTTGCCAAGCGTATGGGCTTCCGCGGTTTCGACTACAGCAGTCCGGCAGAGATTTTTGCCGAGCACGCGGCCCTTTCCGGCTTCGAAAATGGCGGCATGCGCGACTTCGACATCGGCGCAAAGGCGGGTATCTCGCCCGATGCCTTCGAGGCAATGTCGCCGTTCCAATGGCCACATCGCAAAGGCGTCGACGAGGGCGTCACCCGCTTCTTCGCCGGCGGCGAATTCTACACGCCGGACCGCAGGGCCAAGTTCATTGCCGTCACATCCGCACGTGACGATCGCACGACAAGGAACGCGCCTTTCACGCTCAATAGCGGCCGCATCCGCGACCAGTGGCATACGATGACGCGCACGGGCAAGGCGGCACGGCTCTCATCGCATCTCGCCGAACCTTTCGTCGAGATCAACCCAGTGGACGCCGCGAAACTCCGTATCGATAAGGCAAGCCTGGTAAGGGTGGAAAATTGCTACGGTTCGGTCGTGCTCCGCGCGTTGCTCACCGAACGCCAGCCGCGCGGCGGCGTCTTCGTCCCGATGCATTGGAACGATGCCTATTCGGCCAATGCGCGTGTGGCGGCTCTGCTGGCGCCTCGCACCGATCCCCTCTCCGGTCAGCCCGCCCTCAAGAACACTGGCGCCCAGGTTCGGCCCGCCGAAATGGCATATTACGGCTTTGCGGTGACCGCCTCCCGCCCTGCGCGACTTGACGCTCCTTATTGGGCGATCGCGAAAGCGCCGTCCGGCTGGCGCGTGGAGTTCGGCTTCGACAAGGCGCTCGACCATGTCGAAACATGGTGCCGCGATACTTTCGGCCTGTCAGATCGCAGCGAGCATCTCGCCTATGTCGACAACTCGACGCGGCAGCAACGCCATGGCTTTTTTCAAGGGGAAAAGCTGTTGCTCGCCTTCTATCTCGCGCCGGAACCTGTCGCCGTTTCGCGAGACTGGGCCGTCGGCCAACTCGACACGCCCCTTGAGACGGTGCCGGCGCGCCTTGCGGTGCTCGCCGGCCGGCCGGGTGCGGATCAAATCGATCCGGGTGCCACCGTCTGCTCCTGCTTCTCGGTCGGCATCAACCAGATCGCAGGCGCCGTCGCGGACGGTTGTCATTCGGTCGAGGCTATCGGCCAGCACCTCAAGGCAGGAACCAATTGTGGCTCCTGTCGCATGGAAATCAGAGGGATTATCGATGATTGCCTTCGCCAAGCAGCCGAATGACAGACAGGAGCGCATCGCTACCCTCGCCTCACTGCCGGTGTTCTTTGACATCAGGGGGAAGGCCGTGCTGGTGGCCGGCGGTAGCGACGGAGCGGCGTGGAAAGCCGAACTTCTGGCGGCTGCCGGCGCGGAGGTGCATGTCTTCTGCCCAGCTGCCGAGCTTTCCGAAGTCTTCGGGGAGCGAAGAAGCCAGTTCATCCACCACGATGCCCCCTGGCAGTCGGCCTGTTTCGAAGGCTTTGCCTTGGCGGTCGGCGACTGCGAAACCAAGGAGGAGGCTCGCCACTTCCACGATCGCGCCATCACTGCCGGGGTTCCCGTAAACGTTATCGACATCCCGCAATTCTGTCAATTTAAGTTCGGCTCGATCGTCAACCGCTCACCCGTGGTCATAGGCATCTCGACGGACGGCGCCGCTCCCATTCTCGGCCAGGCTATCCGTCGGCGCATCGAAACGCTGCTTCCTCCCTCACTCAAATCATGGGCTCGATTTGCCCAGACCATCCGCTCCTATGTGACGGAGGCCCTGTCCCCGGTTCAACGACGGCGCTTCTGGGAAGGTTTCGTCGATCGCGCCTTTGGAGGCGCAGAGCCCGACGCTGATATGATGCCGGACCTGCTCGCAACCGCCAACCCTGTTCTCAGCGATGGCAAGACTGCCGGCCATGTGACCCTCGTGGGTGCCGGCCCGGGCGACGCTGAGCTTTTGACGCTCAAAGCCGTCCGCGCCTTGCAGGCTGCCGATGTGATCCTGTTCGATGATCTTGTTTCGAGCGAGGTGCTGGAACTTGCGCGCCGCGAAGCCAAACGGATGCTGGTGGGCAAACGTGGGGGACGCGAAAGCTGCAAACAGGAGGATATCAACGCCACCATGCTAGCCCTCGCCAAGGCCGGTAAGCGCGTCGTTCGCCTCAAATCGGGCGACCCGATGGTCTTCGGTCGCGCCGGCGAGGAACTCGACCATCTTCGCCGCGAAAACATCTCCGTCGACATTGTTCCCGGCATTACGGCAGCAAGCGCCATGGCCTCCTGCCTCGGCATGTCGCTCACTCACCGCGACTACGCTCAATCCGTGCGCTTCATCACCGGCCATTCCCGCCATGGCGGACTACCGGCCGATATCGACTGGGCCTGCGTTGCAGACCCCCATACGACAACCGTGTTCTACATGGGCGGAAGGACGGCACCGCTCATCGCCAACAGGCTGATCACTGAGGGCCTTGAGCCTTCTACTCCAGCCGTCATCATGGCCGACATCAGCCGCAGCACGCAGCAGCAATGGCATGGCAGCCTCGAAATTCTTGCCGAAGGCATAGGGAAGATCGGCTGCGAAAACCCCGTATTGATCGCCGTCGGCGGCGCTGTTTCAGCCTGGACGGCGGCGGCCCCGCATACCGAACATCCTACCGAAACTCCGGCCCGGGCCGTGGAATGGCTCTAATCGCACTGGTAGGTTACACGCGCGCGCTCAAAGCGGCGGCCAGCAAGATCTTCGTCGCGGATGATCACGTAAAAGGCCCCCGGCCCCTCCATCCCGGCGCTCTGGTCGACGCCGATTTGAAGCAGGAGCCGCCACTCCCCCGCACCCTGTAGAAGCGCCTGCGCCTCGGGCGTGTCCCAAGCATCGCTGCGGCCGCAGTTGATGCCGTTGGCGGCAAGTTGAGCGCGCGATTGCAACCCGTTCTGCAGCGTGCGCGGATAACCGCCGAGCTGATGGTTCTCGCCGCCCTTCTTGTCCGGCTTGCCGAACTGTGCAAGCCAATCGTCATAGGCGTCGTACAACTCGTCATCGGTGAGATCGAAGGCATGCCAATTCCTGTCGTCCGGCGAGATCGGCGTGACGATCGGCGTGGCCGAGATCGGCACCGGCTTGAAGACCGTCGTCCAGCCTGCGACTGTCAGAAGTGCCTCGGGGATCGAAGCACGCCTTAGCGATCCGGCGGAGGACCGGTCCCAGATCACGCGCCAGCCAAGGGCGGCTTCGGGGCAAAACTCCTCCGGGAGCTCCCAGGAATCGTAAAAGACGAGAAGACGCCCCTCGGCCGGCAGCATCGCATCGAACCCCTCAATCTTGGAGAGCGCCGCAAGGTCGAATTGGCCGAAGAATGCGAGTGGAAAGGGCCGTTCCATCGCATCGGCACGGAGCTGTTCGTTCCGGCTGAATTCCGCCCCTTGCTCTTGTGTCATCCAGGAGCCGGGCTTTTGCGAGGCCTCCAGCAGATAGGCGGCATGCTGCCGGTGCTGTGCGGCCCGCAATGCTCCATCCGGATAGGCCGGGCGCTCCGGCCACGCCATCCCAACCGGCAGGTCGGGTGCGCCGCCGAGCCGGCTTTCTCCAAGCGCAATCTCGCTTATGCCCGCATCCGTCGTGGTCAGGAGAAGCGCCTGCCGCGCCTGAGCCACCAGCTGCGACACGACATCCTCGGGCAGTTCCGTTTCCTGTAGGGAAGCACGAAGTTCTTCGCGAGTGCGCGGAAGACGTCTGTTCATCGCTTTCTCCAGCAGACTTTTTGCCCGATCACGTCAGATCGACGATCGCCGCCAGGATCGACATAGGCATCTATCCGACTATATCCATGACATACGGTGGCGTTAGATGATTCCGCCGCCGCATCGGCTTTTAATCTCGACGTCTTCCATATGAAGAATGGATTATGATTCCCATGACAACCTCATCTGCGACCCGGACTTCGGACACTCCCATATATTTGAACGAAAATACGCTGCGCCAACTGGAGCAGCCCTATGAAATCTTCGCGTCCGTACCGAAAATCCTGATCCGGCTGGCACTTTACATCATCGCCGGCGGCGCATTGAGCGCGCTGTTGATGTCCACACACAAGACGAATTGGGCGATCGGTTTTGCCATCCTCTTTCTGGCGGCCGCAGCGGCCCTGCTTTTGCAGTTTCGCTATGTGAGGCAACCGATCATCGTGCTCTCAAAGGCCGGATTGCACCTGCGCACGCGCAGATTCGGCAAGTTGATGGCATGGCCAACCGTGGTCGAGAATGACTGGATCGATACCTATCGCGTGATCAAGACGAGCAGCATCATCTCCCTGCGGGGTGGCGATCCCGCGAAGAGCCATACTGTCGTCGCCACGCATTTCCGCATAAAGCGCGACGAATATTTGCGGCTATGCAGCCTTTATGCGGCAGCGGCCAGCCACGCACAATCCAATGGGTGACGCACAATTTTCTGCGCTCCACGCGAAACGGCGGTTACCTCTTCGCTCCTTGCTCATAAGCCTGACGGGCGCAATCGCGGCCAGTGCGATCGGTGCTTATGCCGGACGCTATGGCTTGGCCACACTTCCGGCCAGCGTCGCGATCCTTGGCGGTCTGATGGTGTTGATGATGATCGGCCAATGGTCGACCCTTGCCTATTATGTGCTCAGCCCCAAGCGGCTGACCTTCGACGAACAGGCGATGATCTATGGCGGGAAGACCTATCCCTATGCGGAGATGACCGGCATCGGATCCTACGTCAGCAAGGCTGCGACCGAAATTCGACTGTCTGATGGCAAGCGGCTTCTGCTGCGCTGGGATATTTGGCAAGCCGCCGCCATCTGGGAACGATTACTGGAGGACCGAACCTTGCCGCATCTCTGGCACAAGGCGCACCATGCGCTAGAGAGGGGCGAACAGGTCTCATTCGGTCCGGGTGCATCTTTGGGCCAAAACACGTTGACCCTGCGCAAGGACTGCATTCCAATCGCCGCAATCAGCACAATCCGCTTCGTCAGCCAATCCAATATGGGGGCGCAAAGCCGCATCCTGCATATTGCCGATCAGCATCGGGAATTGACCGTGGATGAAGATCATTTGCGCAACCGGCATGTGCTGTTCGCCCTTTTGGCGGAGAAGCTGCCCGCGAACCGAAGCGACTAACAAGCTGTCGGCATTGCAGCTGGCGCCGCGTAGGTTCAAGGCGGTGGGCACGATTGTCGGAGCCAATGACGGCCGGCTGTGCCGCGAAGGAAATCTGACGGCAGATGCCGCGTTGAAAGCTCTCGAAGGTATCGGCGCCCGGCGAACGGCGGAAGCTCGCGGCGCTGCGCTTGCCTGGAATGCGTTCCACCTTGCCGGCAAACTACGGGCACAGCCGCTGCGATTTCATCGA
This sequence comes from Rhizobium sp. ASV8, assembly GCF_016429255.1. Classification (GTDB taxonomy): domain Bacteria; phylum Pseudomonadota; class Alphaproteobacteria; order Rhizobiales; family Rhizobiaceae; genus Rhizobium. The sequence continues at coordinate 123,170 of NZ_JAELUG010000003.1, read as the reverse complement.
CGATAATCGGCCTCCTTTTGGTGACGCTCATCTCGCTTCGTTCTTGACACCTCAACCAAAGCTGATGATCGTCTGAAACAAGCAGTCGCGACGATGCTGCCGAGGACTGGAGATGATCTACCGCCGTAGTGAGACAGGTATGAACGGCCGCGAGATTGGGCCTGCCTGCGCAAGCATCCGAACCACAGAAGACCTCATTTTGATTTTCAACTGCATTTACCCGATCAAGAGTGACAGCATGTGCCTCTTCGGTCAGTTTGCTAGCGCTGTCGGAGGCCAATGACATGAGCTCGGGCATGATACTCTACGAACTTGCCGGTGCCGACCCGGAGCTGCTTTTCAGCCCACATTGCTGGAAGGTGCGCATGGCGCTTGCGCATAAGGGGCTGGTGGCGGAAAGCCGGTCCTGGCGCTTCACCGAAAAGGATGCCATCTCCTTCTCCGGTCAGGGCAATGTACCGGTGCTGATCGATGGCGCAGAGATCGTAAGCGATTCCTGGCGCATCGCCCAGCATCTGGACGCACGGTACCCGAATACCCCTCTTCTGTTTGAAGCAAGTGCAACGGTGCCGCTCGCGGGCTTCGTTAACAGTTGGGCCGACAGGACGCTGCTCTCGCTGATTTCCCGGGTCATTCTGCTCGACATTCACGACTGTTTGTCCCCCGTCGATCAGGCCTATTTCCGCGCATCGCGCGAGAAGCGCTTCGGCGAGAGCCTTGAAGCCGTCGTCGCGGATCGCCCTGCGCATCTCCTGGCATTGCGGAAGGGCTTGGCGCCGCTGCGCGATGTTTTAAGGCAATACCCCTATGTGTCCGGCGCGGCGCCGGCCTATGCTGATTATTGCGTGTTCGGCATGTTCATGTGGGCGCGCTGTTCGAGCCCGGTTGAGCTGCTCGAAGCCGACGATCCGGTTTTCCATTGGCGGGATCGCCTTCTCGACGCTTTCGGAGGACTTGCTCGCTCCGCCCGACAAATTGCCTCCGACAGGACAAGGCCGTGACGACCGATATTAGAATAGAACAGTTCCCATGGCACTCCGTAGACAAGATCCGCTATGGAGATACGGACCGACAGGGTCACGTCAACAATGCCGTCTTTGCGACCTTTCTTGAAACCGGTCGCGTCGAAGTTCTCTATGATGCGAGGGCCCGAGTGGCTGAGCCCGACTGCGCCTTTGTCGTCGCCCGACTGGCGCTCGATTTTCGCGCAGAGATCCTCTGGCCAGGCGAGGTGACAATCGGTACTCGCGTCGCTTCCGTCGGCAGGAGTTCTCTCACTCTGGCGCAGGCAGTGTTTCAGGACGGTCGCTTGGCGGCAACGGCCGAAACCGTCATCGTGCAGGTCGATGAGGCAACGCGAAAATCCCGCCCGCTTTCGCCTGGCGCCACCGAATGGCTGAGCCGTCACACGGAGGCCGGTCCATCTTAGCGGATGATCCGACCTCTCAATATATGAATGCGACCCTTCGGCCCATTCGATGAATAGCCACTGTCGACGACAGGGATCTGCCTCATCTGGGCGGGTCCGACGATCAGAACCTCAAATTCCTGCGTCGCCGCTCAGACGGTTCGCCGGTCAGGCGGTGCGGCGCGCGGCGGCGATCTGACGGGCGCCGATGCTGGCGAGAGCGACGCTGAACAGGGTCGGGTTGGTGGCGGTCATCGTCGGAATGACACCATTGCCGGCAACATACAGGTTGGCGAAACCCCAAACCTTGGAATTCCTGTCGCAGACGCTAGTGCCATCGTCGCGTTCGCCCATGCGGATCGTGCCCTGATAATGCAGCGACGAGCCAACGGGCTGCACGAAAGTGGCAAAGCCGGCTGCCGGGCGACCGATAATGGCCGAAACCCGCTGGGCGAGGCCCTTGGCGTCTTCCAGGCGCGCCTTATCGCCTTCCGACTGACGCCAATGGATGGAGATGGCCGGCAGGCCGAGCCAGTCGCGGCGATTGTCGTCGAAAGTGACCCGGTTCTCGGCGCTGATATCGGAGGGTACGAAAACGCCCATGCCGACCGGCTGGCCACTCATTTCGCTGGTATGCGGCATCGAACGCAGGCTGGCCGGGGCAATGGTGACCGAATAGGGAAGATCGCGGGTGGCCGGAATCCAGCTCATAGCGCTCATGGACTCATCCGTCTGCATCTCGGTGATCTGCGAGACGATATAGTGGTCGTTGATATAGCGGCCGAGAGCTTCGGGACGGATGCCCGAGGCGTAGAGCAACTGCGGGGAGTGCAGCGAATCACAGGCAACGACGACCGTGCCGGCGCGGACGGTAAAGCTCTCCTCCGAGCCCGCGCGCGTAAGTTCGACACCCGTGACCTGGCCATTCTCATGAATCACCCGACGGCATGCGGTTTCTGAGAGAATCTGAAAGCTCTCCTCCGGCTCATCGACGAGATCGCCGAGCACGACGTCGGTGCCATGATAGCGCAGGCCACCGGGACCGGGCGTTGCGGCAAGCGGCATCGGCTGGACGAAGCGATCGGGTGTGCGGCCGGAATTGAAGGCCTCGCCCAGGCGCTCGCGCATTGCGATGGCTGCAGCATCGCCGGCATGCGGGTCCTTGTTGGTGCCGAGCAATTGCGCCGATAAGGCGAGAGCCCCGTGCATTTCATCGGTGGGGATGAAGGGCACCAGTTCGATCTCGGATGGGACCGGCGTGCCGGTCGACCATTTCGTGCCCATGCCGCCGACATTGGCTGCCGAGAAGCCGGCAAAGAGGTTTTCATCCTGGGCATCGGCGTCGTTGGCGATGAACAGACCCGAACGGCGCAGCAACGAATGATCGAAACCACCGGCGCGCCGAGCCTCCCATTCCTCCTTGTTGATCGGCATGCGCGGGCTGCGGTCGCCACCCTGGGCGCGCACTTCGAAGGCTGCGCGTTCGTCGAGGTCGGCGATATTGTCGAGATGTGCGCCCTTCTGCGGCAGAATCTGCGGACCGGCTTCCACCATCAAAATCCGCGCTTCCGGCCAATTATTCCTGATGACACGCGCATAGGCCGAGCCGGTCGGGCCACTTCCGATGATGACGACGTCGGCAGACTGACGAGACATTTCTGCTATTCCCTATTGTTAAATCAATTTGATTTTAGACAAAGATGTATCGTAGCCGAAGTCAACAGGCATTGTTAAGTTGTCGAACAAAGTTTTGATGAAAGCGCTCGAGGAGAGGCATGATGAAGATAGGTTTGAGTTCATACAGTTTCCGTTCGTTGATGCAAAGCGGCGGCATGCAGATCGAGGATATCTTTGCGTGGGTCGGCAAACATGGCGGCGATCATGTCGAACTGTCGACGCATTCCGTCGCGCCCGAAGGCCAGGACGTCCAGTATGAACTCGGCAATGATGCGGAAATGCTGAAACGGCTGACCGACGCATCGCAGAGAAGCGGCGTACCCATTTCAGGCATTTGCACGTCCGGAAATTTCATCGATGACGGTGAGCGGGCATTCCAGCTCAGCCGGCTGAAGCACTATGTCGAGCTATGCGACAAGCTCGGCGTCCGCTTCCTGCGCCACGATGTCGTGCCATGGTCGTTGCGCGCGACCGACCCAGGCCAGTTCGAAGCTGCCTTCCCAGTCATCACCGAGGCCACCCATGAGCTTGCCGCGCATGCGGGCCGCTACGGCGTCACCACCAGTATCGAGGATCACGGCTTCTTCATGAATTCGAGCGAGCGGATGAAGCGGCTTCAGCATGCCGTCAACCTGCCGAATTTCAAACTGACCGTCGATATCGGCAATTTCCTCTGCGTCGATGAGAATCCGCTGACAGGCACGCGTGCTTGTCTCTCGGAAGCAAGCTTCGTCCACATCAAGGATTTCTACGTGCGCCAGACGGCGCCGGGCGCAGACTGGCTGCAGACCATCGGCGGCCAGGCGATCCGCGGCGCGGTCTTCGGCTATGGCGATCTGCCGGTCAGGTCGATCGTCGAAGACATCGTCGCCTCGGGTTACGACGGCTTCGTCTCGCTGGAATATGAAGGCAACGAGCCGGCGCAATTCGGCTGCGAAATCGGGCTGAAGAATGCGAAGGCAATGTTTGCGGCCGCGGCCGGCCGCTGAACATTGCCCTCTAGCATTTTGTTTTAAGCAATTCCGGACGGAAAACCGCGGCGCACTTTTCCTGGAATTGCTCTTGCAATCTGAAAATCAGAGCGCGGCGATGCGGTCGACGCGCTTCTTGAGATCGGCGAGGCGTTTCCGATCGCCTCCCGGCACCTCGATCGAGGCCCAGCCGGAATAGCCGACATCAGTCAGGGCCCTGTTGACTTCAGCCCAATCGCAGTCGCCCTCGCCCAGCTCGACATCGAAGCCCTTCCACGGGCCCTCGCTGTTCATCTTCTCAAGGCTGTATTCCTTGATGTCGACCTTCAGGATGCGCTTGCCGAGCGCCTCGATCCAGTGCGTCGGTCTGCCGTAGCGGAGGACGTTGCCGACATCGAAATACCAGCCGAGCTTCGGATGGTCGAAGCGATCGATGAAGCCAGCCGCTTCGAGTGGGCTCAGCAGAAAATCGTTCCACACGTTTTCGAGCGCGATCGATATGCCGCTCGCTTCCGCGGCGGGCAAGATCTTGGCGATTTCCTCGCCGGCTCTTTCGTAAGCGGTCTTGTAACTTGTACCTGCATTGACGACGCCGGGAACGAGCAGCACCGTCGTGGCTCCGTAGAGCTTTGCCTCATGGAGCGATTTGACCATCGCATCGACACAGGCCTGACGCGCTGACGGATCGGGATCCGTTAGGGGATGCTTCCAGTGCACGGCATTGACGAGGCCGGGGATAGCAAGACCTGTCTTGTCGCAGGCGTTCAGAACCTCGTCGAGCGGCAAATCATTGGGCGAGTCGAGCTCAACCCCGTCATAGCCGAGATCCCGCAACAGTTGGAACTTTTCCAGAATAGAAAGCGAAGGCTCTTCGACCATGCCCCATTTCAGGCTGATCTTCGCCAAGGGGCGAGCGGAAACGGACAATGCGGAGGGATTGGCAGATTCGGTCATCGATGGATCTTTGCTTGCTATGGGCGGATGTGCGTCGGAACTATGTCAGCCAATATGGAACCGATCAATCGGCCATTGAAAGGCAAGAAGCAATACGCGCCACGCCGCAGCCCCTGTGGACCGCCGCGGCGGCGCCAGTCGTCTCGCGACGTCAGCGGGTCTCAAGCGGATCGTTCCGCTAGCCAAGCCCATTCCGATTCTGACCGATCAGTCTGTGGGAACCGTCAGAATGTAGCGCTCGGCGCTCTCCCACAGCACGATATCGGGCTTCTGTGCCGTGACCTCGCTCCACAGGATATCCTTAGACCATATGAAGCTAACCGTGGAGAATATGGCCGAGAGAGCATAGGAGAGGCCTGCATCGTAGGAATAACTGTCCCCGAAGATCATCACAGACCTTTTCTCCGGCGCAGACAGATTCTCCAGTTTGTAGCTGCTCCCGGTATGCCGCCCCTGAAGCTGGTACATCCGATTGTCAGCCACGACCTTGCCGCATGCGGCGAGGTTGACAACCTCTTCCTCCGGAGCCGGATCGAAGAAATGAACCGTCAGATCATGCGCGAGGGTCCGGCGCTCGACCTTGAACTTCAGAGTATCCACGTCCACCGTTGAAGAGAATGCCATCATCAGCAACCGGATAACAGCCAGGCAACCGGATGCCGTCCAATGAGAGTTGTGTCTGAAGAAAACCGGTGAACTGGCGGTCGCAGTCAAGAGTGTCCTGTCCGGATACATCAGATGTTTGTCTATCTCCACCTTGTCCAGCAGCTTGAGGATTGGGCGTGCAATTTCGGCATCTGGAAAATCTGGCCAGCGTTTTCTGGTCAGAACGGACTGCTTTTCCGGGATGACGAGATTCCAAAGCGACACCCCGGCGGCTTGCGCCATTGACTGGCGTCTATCAAGAAGCTCCGACCATGCCCCAAGCCAATCGACACCCGGATCGAGCGTGCCGAGAAACTGTTCTTCCCATCGGTTCGTACCATTGCCGATGAACAGATAGCCTTCATGTCCGCTAACGGCCGTTCCGGCTGGCGACTGAACCTCTGGCTTGAGTATGCTGGCAGGATGCCCGGTCCCCGCGCGACGATCAAGCTCAGTGTCCAGCGCTCGGATCTCGTGAGTTGACATCAACGTCAGATCGCCGGCGTCTTTATAGTCGTCAGGTACGGGAGGCCGCGCACCTTCCGGCAAGATTTCGGTCATGGCAAGCAATGTATCGCGGAACCGCTCTGGTCGATGATTTTCTTCGTAAAAGAGCCTATTTTCGTCGGCGATCCGCTCCCTGTTTTGCAGAAGTTCCTGTAATTTCGCGGCTACCTCATCAAGCGTGGTGATGAGTACAGCCGAGCCGATCTTATTGTCCACCCATCGAAAGAGCGGTATTTTTTCATCCGGTTCTGCGCGCAGAACGGGCAATCTCAAACTCATGACCTCAATGCGGGCCTTGCCACCACCGACGGGATGCGACTCCATATAAAAATGGGGCGTCAGCTCTTTCAGGAAATCCGCGAGCGAGGGAACGTTGCCGGTAAAAACGATGCGGTCGGGATCGGCTCCATTGAGGACGACTTCCTTGCGAATATGCTCGATTTCCGTCGCTGACAAGTCGCCTATATGGTAGAACTTTTCGAGCCCACTTTTGAACATTGCTGCCAGAAGTTCCGGATAGCTGAACAGCAGTTTGCCGTGGAACTTATGATGGGCGCCGGACGTCGCTCCGGTAATCGGACCCTGTGGTACGGCGTAGATAGCTCCTTTGTCAGTAACCGTCATATTGAGCATTGAAGGTGCAGGGACGACATGCGTGCAACAAAACCGATGGCACTCCGCGGTCAGATCGACATGCTCATAGTCCGGACGCGTCGCACCCAGGCTTGGGTGGTGATCGGCATGATGAAGGAAGTGTACACGCGGTGCCGTATCGCCGCATATCGCACCATATGCAATGACGTCTTCATGATGCGCATTGAGGAAAATGGTCTGCGGAGCGAAATGATCTACATGATCGAGCAATTCATAAATGCGATCCAGCAAGCCTCCCTTCTGGAGAAAGATGACCTCGACACCCAACTTCCTGAAACGCTCTTCCAGTAGATCCGGCAGGCGCAAATATCCTGTGTAGTGTTCCGTGGCGTTCGTCATGATCAGGACATGCTTCTTCTCTGGCATGGCTGAGACGATGTCCTCGAACACACGTGTGTGGCCACCGGTGGTATAGACCTGCGAAATGACATGCATCACGGTATTCGCATTCAAAACAGCAGACTGTCGCCGATGTAACAAGTGGGCGATGCGATAGAGATAGCGATCTGATACCGGTTCATAAAGCGCCATGCCGAACATGCGCTGGTCTTGCCGCAGCATACGAAACAGGTGACGAATAGTCTGCGCCATTGTCTCGAAATCTTTCGCACTATAAAATCGCGCGAGTTCTTCCTCAAGATTCTCGATATTGACTTGCAAGTAGTTTCTCCCGCCGCGAGCTATGCGGTTCGTGTTTGGGCGGAGCAGGCGATGTCGACCTCATAGAAATCATGCACCATGCCGCCGCCGCCAAATCCGGACTTGAAATTATAAAGCCCTTCGTTGAGCACCAGGCCGCCGCTCTCGTTGCTTATACCAAAATCAAAATATCTGGCGCCCGTATTGCCGGCTTCCTCTATGGACGCAGCAAACACCGCATCGAGGGCCGAAACATCATACCCAACCTCGCTGGACGCGATGTATTGCGCATGCCAGACCACGGGTGAATGAAATACAACGATACCCGCAACGACGTTTTCATCCTGAAGAGCGCATCGTATGGAGATATTCTCCGGAAAGAGGTCAATCAGGAGGCGAAGTTCGCCCATGGAATGAACAGGCTTTGCCTCGTGTTTTCGGGCCAGGTTCTCGCTCAGAACATTCCATAGATCGGGAAGAAATCGGCTTTCGGCACTCAATGTGACTTGTTTGAGCGCTTTTTTCAGGCTGCGCTTGCGCAGATCCGTGAGGGGCAGGCGATTAGAGAGGTCGATGGTCGATGACAAGTCACGTCGCACAAGCTGTGCTCGCAGCCGAAACAGGGCATAGAGATCGTCCTGTGAGGGAACTTGGGCATAAGCATTGGGAACAACCTTGTAGAGAAGCGTTTCGACGCCCAGCGTCCGGTAATGGTCAACGATCGCCCGCATTGCGGCGAGCATTTTTTCACCACCCATACGTCCGTTATGCACGACGCCACCATAGGTGGCGCCAGGATGGCTGACGACCTTCTTAGGATTTCCCGGGGCAAGAGCTGCCGGCAAGACGCCTGCGAGCCTGCCGTCGTGGAACACCATCACCGAGGCATCCGCGAAACGGCTACCGTGATAGCTCAGAAAGCGGCGCGTATGCAAGAATGTGCCATTGACCGCTCCCGCACACCAGTCGTCCCATAGTTGCCGATAACTGTCATCAAAAGGAATGATCGACCAGGTCATTGTACCAATCTGGCGACGCCGAAGCCGGTCACCCCGAAGTCGTTGCCGTTATAGAAGCAGTATGTTTGACCATTATAACTGACAACAGCTGAATACTCGATCGACTCGCTATCCCAGCCAGTTTCTGCGGCATCCAGATTCATCAGATCATCCTTACGCGCCCATTGCAGACCGTCTTTCGATTCCGCATAGCCGAGATAGTAGGCTCGCGGCATGCGGCCCCGTATGCTGTAAAACATTCGGTAGCCGTTCGCGGATGGAACGATCCACGGGCGACCGAAGCCGTGCTCATTGTTGTGATTGATATTCATGATTACTTGCCCCTCACGCGGCCAAACTATGCCGTCGGGCGACTCGATATAGCGCAGATCGTAAAGGGGCATGGACTTGCCATCGATCTCTTCCCACTCACTTCCCGCAACATACCACATGCGGAAATTCCCATTGCCTTCAGGGGGCAAAACACATGGGCCGCAACGGATATGCAACTCAGAAGAAGAGCGTTCGAGGATTGGTGTGTTGGCAACCCGCTCGAACGAGCAGCCGTCATCTTGGCTGATGGCGAGGCCGGTCAGCAAACGGTAACGGATCTGGTGGCAAAGCTCGAAACCGACGTAATACATAAAGATACGTCCATCCGGCACGCGCACAACCGACGTCTGGAAAACGCCGTTATCGTCGAATGCACCGGAAACACCGCGATCGAGAACCGGCTCCTCGGATACAGATATTATGCGTAAAGGGTTGTCGGGATCGACATCGACGTAGCCGACCCTTCCAACATTGAGATCATCGCGACATTGGATATAGAGACGCAGTGAGCCATCCTTGCGCCAGAGGGGCGTCGGGCATGTTGCATATTTTCGCGCCCATGCCTTGTTGCCCGGGGGAGACCAAATGACCCCGAGTTTCTCCCATTGCATCGCTCATTCTCCAGCTATTCTGAAAAAGCGCGGGGCGCTGATTTTGGCAACCTCGCTATGCACAGTCCTGAAGAACGCACCCTTATCGGTATCCTTCATGATTGTCGCCGAGGGGCCGACCCAATTGTCGGCACCAACCGTGATATTGTTGGCAATCGTAGCGTTTACACCGAGAAAGCTATTGCAGCCGATATTGCAGAAACCGGAAATAACGACGTGGGACGATATGAAGCAATTATCTTCAACCCGGCTATGATGCCCGATGTGATTACCGCTCCAGAGCACGACGTTATCACCGATGGTGACGAACGGCTGGACGGTATTATCCTCGAAGATAAAGCAATGTTCCCCAAGCGCAACATTCCTCCAGACAAATGCACGGCTGCTTATATAGCTGGCGGGGCGATACCCCAATGCCTTGACTTCAGTGTAGAGACGATGGCGCAAGCGGTTCAGCTGAGAGTAGACGATAGCCGCATAGAACTCAGTATCTTCAGGCTGAAAATGCTGCCCGACCTGTTCGAGCGGCACGACTGGAAGCCCGAACAGCTCGCTTTGCTTCAGATATGCAGCCTCGACCGCAAACCCGACGACTTCATAGTCTGAATCGGCCATAAAATATTCATAGGCAATCTCGGCGAATGCGCTGTCACCGACAATAAAAAGTCTCTTCGTTTTCATCATGCCGGCTTGCCTCTTCTGGAAAGGCCCATTCAAGGGCGAACGATAAGAATGTCTTCGCGACGGTTTGCCATCGGCAAGTCAACGTTCTGTGGTACGATATAGGCATCAAATCCCTGGAGGCGGGCGCGCTGAACGATGGCCATCACGACCGCATCGTCGATGTGATCATGCTCTATCTTGTTGAACGTGACCGACGGCACCGCGTCGGTTTTCATGAATTCCTGATGGAACCGTATTCCCGTATCGCTCGCGAAAAAGCGTTTGCGCCTGGAAATATTCGGGATGTCGCCGATTAGCATCTGGCCTCCCGGCGCGAGTAGTGCCAACGACACATCGAGAAACCGGAAGAAGGCGACATCGATCATGATGTAATGCAGCACGCTGTAGCAAAGGATGATGTCGAAACGGCCCTGCGACGCAGATATGAGCGCCGGGCATTCCGGATAGCGGGCGGCAATTTTTTCGACCCTTGACCCGTCGCCCTGCGGTAGGAGATCCAGCATTTCCTGGCTGTCGACCAAAACCAGTTCATGCTCCTGCTCGCTGCACAATGCCATAAGCATCAAGGGCAAATCGCTGCAGCCGGGACCGATATCGAGGCATCGCTGACCATGGCGCTGCAAATTCGTCAGCTTGGTACGAATATCCGCGAAAATAGCGGCTTCCTTACCTTCACGATATGAATCGGGGAACCCGATGCGTTCGTATTTGGACAAGGATGCATCCTGAGCAAACCTTCTGAAGTCCTCGAAACCTATATTGTCAAAGGAAACGGTCTCAGCCATTCGCATTTGCCTTGAGGTCTGAGTGAAAAGCGTTGGTCACGGCAATCACCCTTTGCACTTCATCATCCGTCAGAGCAGGGCTCATAGGAAGCGAGAGTACCTCTTTGTGCAGGCGTTCCGTCATGGGCAGATCGTAGCCGGCCAACGCCTCGCGGTAGCAAGGTTGGAGATGCGGGGGGACGGGATAATGTATTGCCGCATGGATACCCGAAGTCAGCAGGTGCTCGAATAGTTCCTCACGCTGACTGCAACGCACAACGAATAAATGCCAGACGTGACCAGCCTCATCTCCCTCGACACTAGGCACCATAACTGCCCTGTTGGTGATCCCGTCGCGATAGCGCCTTGCGATTTCCCGCCGCCTTGCATTGCCAGCGTCGAGATGTGGAAGCTTGACCGAAAGGAAGGCAGCCTGCATCTCGTCAAGGCGGCTATTGATACCCACATGCTCATGATAATATTTGCGATGCGAACCATAGTTGCGCAGCTTTCTCAACAGGTCCGCCAGCTCGGCATCGGCAGTGGTGATTGCTCCGCCATCACCAAGAGCACCGAGATTTTTGCTGGGATAGAAGCTGAACCCCGCAGCGTGGCCGAACGTGCCGGCCTTGCGCCCGTCAATGACCGCCCCATGCGCCTGGGCGCTGTCTTCAAGCAACAGCATCCCGTTTTCATCGCATAGCGCGCGCAATTGCGGCATCGGGCAGAGCTGGCCATAGAGATGCACAGCCATGACCGCCTTGGGCTTCTGCGACAACACAGAGCGCACACCCTCGACCGACAGATTGAATGTGGCTTCATCCGGCTCGACGAGGACAGGCGTAAGACCACTTTCCGTGATGGCAAGAATACTTGCAATATAGGTGTTGGCAGCCACGACAACACCATCGCCATCGCGCAACTTCCCCTGCTGCTTCCAGGCGCGCAGCGTCAACGCGAGCGCGTCGAGCCCGCTTGCCACACCAATCGCATGCGAAACTCCGGTGTAGGCCGCGAACTCGGCCTCGAACGCCTCGACCCGCCTGCCAAGAATAAACCAACCGCTGGCGATCGCTTCTGAAGCCGCTCTGCCGAGATCGGCGGCGAGCGGCGCATTGACGCTCGCGAGATCGAAGAATGAAATACCGGTCATCGGCTTGCCTGAACGCCTTCCATAAATGCTTCGTAGTTGCGATAGTAATCGGCTTCGTCGTAGTGCTCCGAGGCGAGCACAAGACACACTGCCCCGGACGAGAAATTCTCCATCTCACGCCAGGTCATAGGAGGGATGTGCAGGCCGAAATAGGAGCGATTGAGGGAATGGCGTTGCGCCTTCTTCCCGTTGTCAAGAATGATATCGAAGCTGCCTGCCATGGCTATTAAGAGCTGATGCAAGCCCTTGTGAGCATGACCGCCGCGCGTTGCTCCACCGGGAACGTCATAAAGATAATAGACCCGCTTTATGTCGAAGGGTATGTGCCCGCCGCCTTCGATGAAAGTCAGCGACCCGCGACTGTCCGGAATCCGCGGGAGATCGACAATTTTTCCAATACCTATCTGATCATTCGCTCGATCCAAGACCGCGTCCGCTCCGAATTCAATAGGAGCCCGGGACGCAAAGGCCACCGCATCCCGCAGTCTCTGGGCCAGAGGTGAGAAGGAAATATCAGTCATATCGAGTTCTTTCAAACCAGCCCAATGACGGGCATATCACGCACAAGCGGACAAACCACAGATCGCGAGGGTAAGACTGCAGAAATGATCGCCCTCTCCTTTTTACGGAGGCTATCGAGCCGAGCTTGCTCCAGCCTTGCCCTTGCTCGTCATGCCAGGGGTGGCAGGAGGCGCATGTACTGACTATCTCCAAGTCCAATTTGTTGACGCTCAGACGAATAAAGCTGACGGCTTCGGAACCGGCTCGGCAACGTGCCCGGTCTCTTGTCGATCGAGGAACTGCAGAAGCCGCGACATGTAACGGCGTGACTCAACAGGCCAGCAAGGCTAAGTGCACAAAACTAATCTGAAGACCGCGACGCATCGCCGACAAGAACCGTCGGCTGCCCGTATGCCTCCGTATATCTGCCTGTAGCCGTTTGTTCTCGAGGTCGCCTGCCCCGCTGTAGCAATCGCGGACTGCCGGATTGGTGTGGACAATGTTGAGTTTGGCGCCAGCAATCATGATATTGGTGCTCATCGCATCCATTGCATCGTTGATGCCATGCAACTGGACCGTAAGCATCGCCCTTCAAATGGCGGTTTGTCCGCGCGCGCTCATACGCAGGCAAGACTATCTGCATCAATCGGGAGTGGCGCTTTCGGCCAGGGCCTGCCATTCCGTCAGAAAGCCCATTATCTGCAGCGAGTCCTCAAGACTTGGTGACGGCGACGTGGCTTCGCGCTGCCCATTTCTGATCGCCGCCTCTACAAGCTGGACCTGATAATCGAAAGCATCATAGCCCGATGAGAGCGTTAGCCTTTCGATCGGGTGGCCGTAAATTTCGATTTCGAGGCTGTTTTCGCCCACCGCGGGCAGCCATGGGTTGGTGAGAAACCGTACCGAGCCGAGCTCCCCTCGAACGATGAACTCGTGGGACATACCGAAACTGTCGGTACTCGTTATGCCAGCAATAAGTCCGTTGTCGAACTTGAGGATCGCGGTGGCATCACAAATGTTCCGATCCTTTGGAGAGCGATTGCCGGTAGCCTGGACATGCCTTTGCGCGAACACGGCGTCACCGCAACCCTTTTTCAGGGCATACTGTAGCAAAGAGGCCGGATAGCACCCGAGATTGAAGATGGTTCCTTTGCCATTCGGATTGACGACATCCCAAATATCTGCGGCGTAAGTCGCCGAAACCGTGCGCAGACGCCCCAGGCGGCCGGACTCGATAATGTCGCCGAATGCGGCGATGATCGGGTGACTGAGATACATCAGCCCTTCGACGAAAAATATTCCGCTATCCTTTACCGCCTTTGCGATCGCACGTGCGTCTTCCATATTCGTTGCCAGCGATTTCTCGCAGAGAACCGCCTTTCCTTGCGCGGCAGCGGCAATAACAGCTTGGGCATGGAGGTTGTTGGGAAGACCGACATAGATCACGTCGACATCTCCGTCCTTCGCGACGGCGTCCAAGCTGTCATAGCGTCTTGGCACGTCGTATTGCGTGGCGAAGGCGTCAAGCCGAGCCCGATCACGCCCTGAAACCGCCACCAACTCGGACCCAGCGCTTCTGGCAACCGCTTTCGCCATCGTATGGGAAATGAAGCTCGTCCCCAAGAAACCCCAACGCAACATGCCATGCCCCCAGTTTCATCGTCTTGCAAAGGCGATACCTGCTGCCCAAGGAGAAGGAAAGCGCTTTAAATCTGCCAGCAGCGACAGAAAATCTACCATCCCAGTATCTGGGCTACGCCCTGCGCCCAGACGGATAAGGACCGACTTGGGACTGAGGATCCGGACCCGGACGCGGCGCACAGCCAGCCGGACTGCCGCACCCCATCCCTAAGGGCTGGTCCAAGGCCTTATCGCTCGTGCCAGCACGTCACATCTATTGAAACCTCGGCTCTCCACCCCAATCTCTATTGGGTTACAGGAGCCTCGCCATGCCGTACCTCATTCTCACCTTATGCGCAGTTGTTTGCACGTTTTTCATTGCACGCTTCTTTGCGGTGCGAACGCGGCTGGCCGAGAAGGCGATCGATGAGGTGATTGGTCATAGGTTGAAAGCTTCCCCTCTGATTGGGGAGCTGGAGCGCCTGAAGGAAGAGACTGGCGTGATGCGCAACCTGCTGATCGATATGATCGAGAACGAAGTCTCCGTGCCGCCTACCAACATTGCCGCAACGGACGCTGAGCGAGCCCGCGCCATTATTGTTGCCCGGCATCGGCGACGCGAGATCGTTGGCGAGGCCATCTATGTCGTCAGGCAGGCCAAGGAGGCACGTAGTCTGAATAGCGAAACCAAGGTCTCGGGATAGGAATCGGGCGGCAGCGCATTCCGGCGGCCGCTTTAAAAATTCTCCAGCCTTTGCGATCGGCTATCGTCCGGATTGACAGGCTCGAGATTCCAAGTCGCTCCACGCCCGATCCTTATCCCGCCTCCTCGAAACCGGCGATCGACTGGCCACCGGCTAACGGTCAGCCGATTTCACTTGCCTTCACGCAGCTGCCTCACGTCGTCGGGCGTCAGTTTGGATTCCTGATTACCCCAGTTTTCGCGCATCCAGTTCACAAGATCCGCCAGCTGGCGGTCGTCAAGTTGATGACCAAAGCCAGGCATCGGCTGCATGCGCTCCAATCCGGGAAATTGCTGAGCAGGAATACCCTCGACCACGGCGCGGATGAGATTGCGCGCACTGGTCAATCGCAACGTCGCATTGGTGGCGAGCGGCACCACCACATGCGGGATACCCTGCCCTTCCACCCCGTGACAGCCTGAGCAAAGAGCGAGATAGGTGGGTTTTGCCGAGGCGGTAAGTTCGGGCGCGACGGAGATGGGAACCGGCGCCGCCGGCGTTTGTCCTTTCGAGGGATCGTCGAGATCGAAGAGGTAGGCTGATAGGGCGCCGAGGTCGTCGGGCGTCATGTATTGCGTCGAAAAATGCACAACCTCGAACATCTGCCCCGTCATCGCTCCCTGCGCAGAGAGGCCGGATTTCATGAATGAGGCCAGCACGGCTGGCGTGAAGCCCATCTGCGTCAGGCCGCCCTTGGTGATATCGGGAGCGTTGGCTCCCTCGATCACGGCCCCCTCGAGATAGGCATCCTGCTTCATGCCCTGCAGGAGGTTGCGCGGCGTGTGGCATTCCCCGCAATGGGCAAGCGCGTCCGCCAGATAGCGCCCGCGATTCCAGATGGCCGAGCGCGCAGGATCCGATGTGGAGACATCGGAATGCAGGTTGAAGAGGTTCCAGAACGTCAGACCCTGCCGGATGCTGAACGGAAAGCCCAGCTCGTTCTTCTTGTTTGCGACCTTCATCGGTTCGCGTGTCATCAGATAGGCATAAACAGCATCGACATCCTCCGGTGTCATCTTGCGGTAGGATGCATAAGGCATCGCCGGATATAGATGTCCGTGCTTGCCGACACCATCGCGCACGGCCCGATGGAATTCCGCGCGCGTCCAGTTGCCGATGCCATTGTCCTTGTCCGGCGAAATATTGGTCGCATAGATCGTGCCGAATGGTGTCTTGAAAGGCAGGCCGCCGGCCCAGGGTGCCCCGCCTTTGGCCGTGTGACAGGCATAGCAATCCGCGGCCACGGCGACATAGGCGCCGCGCTTGGCGAGATCCTTCATCTGATCGCCCGTCAAAGGCTGGTCGACGTCCTTCGCGACCACGCTTTTCTCAAACAGGCCGAGGAAAATGCCCCCCGCAGCGGCAGCGCCCACCACGATGACGGCTGCTATAATCCAAAGCAGTTTTCTCATCATGATCGCGCTACGCCTTCACCAAACCAGGGGTATTGAGGGCGAGATCGCGCACCGCCTCGAAATAGCGCACATAGCCGGTACATCGACAGATATGGGTACCGAGCGTATCGGTGATTGCCTGTTCGAGTTCAGCCCGCCTTACCGGCTCGCGCTTCAGCTTGTCCATCAGGACGCTTGCCGCCGTCACGAAGCCCGGCGTGCAATAACCACACTGGAACGAAAAATGCTCGATGAAGGCCTGCTGAACCGGCGACAGTTCTATGATTGTGCCATTGGCGTCACGCTTGGCGTGTCCTTCCACGGTTCGAACCTTGCGGCCGGCAAACCAGTGGGCACCGACGATACAGGTCCGCATTTCCTCAAGCGCACCATCGTCCTTTTCCAGAAGGACGGTACAGGCATGACAGATGCCCTGGCCGCAGCCCATGCGCGAGCCCGTGAGATTCAGGTACTCGTAGAGGAAATCCTGCATCATCATCGCTTCGGGAACGTCGATCGGGCCAACGGCCTTGTCGTTGACGGTGAGCGACAATTGCTTTGTCGAAAGGGTCATGACAGCGCCTCCAGGATCTTTTCCGAGGTGATCGGCAAGCTGTAGAACCGCTTGCCGATGGCATGGGCGACGGCATTGGCGATTGCGGGTACGACGGCAATCATGACCACCTCCGCCATTCCCTTGGGCGTGTCGGTTTCAGACAGCGCCGGCAGGATCTCGTAGGTCTGCGTCCACACGGCAACATCCTTTGCCATTGGAAGCTCGTAGCGGTTCCAGTTCCAGGTGCCATCGCCCGGCCCGTCTTCGTAGAGTGGTAGAAACTCCTTGAGAGCATGGCCGATCCCCATGGCAAGACCACCCTGGATCTGTCCCGAGACCAGCTCCGGCACGATCTGCCGACCGCAGTCCATAATGGAATGATGCGAAAGCAGCGAGACATTGCCGGTCGCGCTGTCGACAACGATCTCGGCAAGGGTAGCCATGGGAGTATAGTAGGTCACGCCGGCATTGTTGCGCTGGACCGGCGGGTAGGTCACGGCCTTGCGGTCCACGAACTGCCAACCATCCAGTGTCATGAGCGCCTTGCGCTCGGCCGGCGCGCCGTCACCATAGCGCACGGCCAGGGCATCGATGGCGAAACGGTGCTGCCCGAGCGCGCCGAGATCGAATTCCGCCTCCGCCCATTGCCAGCGATTGAAGGTGTGGACCGTCACCCCGGTGACCAGCCCCTGCCGATGGGCTTCGGCCGCCACCTCCGCGAAGGAGAGCGGCTGCAGGCCCGCGGCATTGATCATTCCGCCCGCAAGCCGCAGATCGCGCCGCCGCACCGCCTCCGGCGCTATCTGGCCGCCGCCGATACCCCGCGACCATAGCGCGCGCGCCGCCGGCCAGATGGAGAGATCGATCAGCGCTTGCGCCGCTTCCCGCGTTGCGTGGCCGAGATAGTAGACGCTGTTGGACGCGCTCATTGGCGATGTGAACGATGGGGTCCAGCGCGGGTTGCGCATGCGCTGGTCTTCTTCGTCCTGCGACGTGGTATACGGCTGATCGGCGGTTTCGAGCGGCATCTGCGGCCAGCGCACCTTGCCATATTCGGTGTCATCTGGTGCTACGCCGAGAATATCGGCCACCATGATAGCCTGCGACGTGGTCGCGCCCGTGCCGATTTCATGGGCGACATGGACGAGCTTCAATCGCCCTTTGGCATCGAACTCGATCGTGGCAAGCGCCGCCTCCGCACCGGTGCCGTAATCCTTATGGACGTGACCGTAGCCGACACCATATTTCTTGCCGGGATTCGCCGCTTCGAAAGCGGCCTTCTTCTTCTGACGTTCGCTCCATAGCGGATGCTCGCGCGCTCTGCGAATAATCTCCTCATGACGCATGGCACCCGCCGGAATCGCACCCTGCTGGTTCTTCATGCCCGAGCGCAGGACGTTCTTCAGCCGCAGATCCATGACGTCCATGCCGATGAGTTCGGCCACCTCGTCAACCATCATCTCGGTTGCCGACATGGTCTGGAGCGTGCCGTAGCCGCGGGTCGAGCCGGCATCGACAGCCCTCGACGCAACGGTCGCCGCCGAAAAATCGCTTTTCGGCAGATAATAAATCGCCTGTGCCGCCGTCGCGCCGACCGCGCCGACGGAGGGCGAGAAGTTCTCGCGTCCACCGCCATCGTTCTTATAGACGCCGGTCATGGCGCGGAACTGCCCGGTCTTGCGGTCGACCACCAGGACATTGTCCATCCAAAAGGCGTGGCGCTTCAGCCCCATCTGGAACTGCTCATAGCGATCATTGGCAAGGCGCACCGGCTTGCCATCGCCGTAGAGCCCCGCGAGCACGCAGTAGAAGGGGAAGATCGCGTGATCCTTGGTGCCGTAGCCGACCGTATAACCGACCCGAAGATCGACTTCCTTCAGGGGATATTTCGACTTCGAGACCATATGGGCGGCGACTTCGGCGACTTCATAAGGCGACTGTGTCGCGATAATCGCATGCAGGATTCCGCTTGCCGCATCATACCAGACATTGCCATTGTCGGCCTCCATGGCCGAGGCATCGGTCGACTGCGAGAAAAAGTGCCGCTTCAGTACCAGAACGTCATCGCCGGCAGCTGCGATCTCCCGTTCGATTTCCGCCGCCGCAGCCATACCGCGCGCCATGGCGTCGCCGTCACCGGCTGCCGGCCATTGCGGCTCATCGCCCTTGAAGCCGGCTCGAATCACGGTGTCCTTGAGGGACGAATACCGATCCTCCGCAGAGGGATCTCCGCCATCGATGCGCACATAACGTGCCGAGGCATAGGGTCCGGGGGTGGTGGACGCCGCCTTTCCGCCGTAGCGCACGACGCTGTCGTCGAAGCGCACCAGGCGCTTGGCCGCATCATACCGGGCGAAGTCGTGATAGACGAGCAAAGCCACGGGCTGGCCGAGCAGCCGCGCCGTCTGCCCCTTCGGCACCAGGAAAACGTCGCCGTAAAAGCCTGGGACCGGGATCTCGATGCCGTCAGCGATCAGATCTTCATGTAGCACCATGCGATCTGGCTTCAGATCGTCCCCCAACACCTTGAGGTCGATACCGGCAAAGGCCAGATCCGTTTTCGTCGCATGCAGCAGGAAGGCATACGATTGCTCCTTTGGCCATCCATCGAGATCGCGAGCACGATAGTCGCGTGAGAAGGTCTTTTCACCGGTAACCTTGGCGATGGCATCGAGGCGGTATTTCGGCTTGCCTCCACTGTTCAGCCAATCGGGACCGGGTCGCGGCGGCGTCTCGATCAATTGCGCCTCGGCCTTGGCAGCAAGGAACGTCACCTTGATCGCAACACCTGCCGCCACACTTGCCTTCAAAAAATTCCGACGAGAAAAGGACCTGTTCATGGCACTGACTCCATGGTGCTCTTGGAGCGTTCTCTACCCCTAGGTTAGATCACCAGATCTCATTTTTCGCAAGAATCTTGTTAAGCAAATCCGAAAACTCATTGAAAAGTCAGGCCTGACTGCGCCGGCAACTTTCGGCGGCCTGCATCATCTCGATAAACCGCCGCACCTTGGCCGGACGAAAGCGGGCGATGGGCAAGACCGCGTGGATTCCGCCTGCAGGCAACGTCCACTCGGGAACCAGTCGCTGCAGGCGCCCGGCCGCCATGTCGTCCACGACCATATAGTCCGGAAAGACCGAAACGCCGATGCCGGCCTTCACGCAGGCATAGGCTGACGGCGTCTTGTCCGCGCGCACCGCAGAACGCATCTCGACGATCTCGGATCGATGGCCTTCCTGCGAAAACACCCAGCGCAGCGGCTGGCGCAGCACCGCGTTCTCGATCCAGGGCAGTGACGACACGTCGGACGGTTCCGTGACCTTGGGGAAGCGTGCCGCAAGCTTCGGCGTCGCCACCAGATATTGCTGGAACGTGCCCAGGCGCTGCGCCTTGTTGCTCATATCGTTCAGCCAGCCGACCCTGATTGCCAGATCAACCTGGCCACTGGCGAGGTCAATCACGCTGTCATCGAAGATGAGATCGACGCGCATTTGCGCAAAGCGCTCGCGATATTCGGCAACCACGGACGCAACAACCGCAGCACCGTAGTCCAATGGTGCGGTCAGCGTCAGAGTGCCGGTCGGTTCGCTCGCATGCAGGGACATTTCTCCATAGGCGGCTTCCGCTTCCCGCAGAATGATCACGCAGCGATCGTAAAACACCCGACCCTCTTCCGTCGCGTGCAACCGCCGCGTCGTTCGCATCAGCAAGGAGACGCCAAGTTCCTCCTCCAGGCGTGCCACCTGGTGGCTGACCACGGCCTTGGCAACGCCAAGTCGCTCGCCGGCGGCGGTGAACGACCCCGTCTCCACGACGGAGGTGAAGAATACAAGCCTGTTGAGATTGAGGAGTTCGCTCATGTCATTGTCTGATTAATTCATACGGTCTGTACGATTGACCGATATTTATCTACGCGGCAAGAGCTGAGATGATCAGGCTCTACAATCAGGGAAGTAGAGCATGACGTCGTCCGAAAGCCGCATACAGTTTTCCGCGTCATGCTCTCAACAGAGGACATGATCCATGCCGGAATTGTCAGCCACCTATCTCTTCGACCCCTTGTGCGGCTGGTGCTATGGCGCAAGCCCGATGATCGAGCGTCTGCTGTCGGCAGGCGTTAATGTTCGCCTGCTTCCGACGGGTCTGTTTTCCGGATCCGGCGCACGCGAGATGGATGCATCGTTCGCAGCCTATGCCTGGTCGAACGATCAGCGCATCGAACGCATGAGCGGCCAGCCATTTTCCGACGACTACCGCTCGAAGGTCTTGAACCGATCAGGCACGCTGTTCGACTCGAGCGCCGCCACCCTTGCCATCACGGCGGCCGGAGTTGCGGACCATCATAAGCGCTTCGACGCGCTGCGCCTCATCCAGCATGCCCGATATGTGACGGGGCTGGACATCACCAGCCTGTCCGTCCTCGCCGATCTACTCTCCTCCGGAGGCTTCGCGGAGGCGGCCAGCCTGTTGATCGAAGGTTCCGACCAGCTATTTGCCAGCAATCGGCAACTCATCGCGCAGGGCCAGGATCTGTTTCACCGGCACGGCGCGAATGGAGTTCCGGCCCTGGTGACCGAAAAAGGCGGCCATCAGCACCTTCTGGACGCCAGTGCCCTCTTCAGCAGCTATGACAACCTCATGGCGCATCTGAACGCTGCATGATCCTGAGAACAATAAAGGAGTTTCCATGTTTACCAGACGTGACGCACTGAGACTTTCCCTCGCCGCAAGCGCCATCTCGATTGTCCCCATGACCGCCTCCTGGGCCGCAAGCTCCAAGCTCAACTGGCAATATTTCCAGGCGCCCGAGACAGGCTTTCGCCGCACCCCCGTGCTGCTCACGGCAAAGAAGGAGGCAATCCTCCTCGACGGTGGCTTCACGCTTTCCGACGGGCGCGCCGTCGCTGACGCCATCAAATCGACGGGCAAGCACTTGAGCACCATCTATGTGAGCTGCAACGATCCCGACTACTACTTCAGTCTCCGCCCGATCGTCGAAGCCTTCCCGGATGCGAAGGTCATCGCCAAGCCTGCCACGGTTGCGGCCATCCACGCCAATGTCGAAGGCAAGCTCGCCATCTGGGGACCGCAACTGAAGGAAAACGGTCCGCAGAAATTGTCCGATGTCGTCATTCCGACTGCGTCGGATCTGAAGGCGCTCGAACTCGACGGTGAGAAGATCGAAATCGTCGAGGTCCCCGACATGCACGATCGGCGCTATTTGTGGGTTCCGTCCCTCAAGGCCGTCTTCGGCGGCGTACTGGTATCCTCGGGCATTCACGTCTGGGTCGCCGACGAAGCCGCCCCTGAAAAACGTCAGGCATGGATCAAGGCGCTTGACCAACTAGCGGCCCGCAAGCCGAAGATCGTCATTCCCGCCCATCAGACCGAAGGCGCGCCGCAGGGCCTCGACGCTGTCAAGTTCACACGCGACTATCTGATCGCCTTCCACGAAGAAGAACAGAGGGCCAAGGACAGCGCAGCCTTGATCGCGGCGATGACCAAGCGATACCCCAATCTCGCCGATGCCAGTTCCCTCGAACTGGGCGCCAAGGTCGTCAAGGGCGAGATGAAGTGGGGATAGCGGCTTAGCGATCGTCACGCCAGGTCGTTGTGATGACGCGATGCGGCCGGATGCGCTCAATCCGGCCGCGTGATGCTGTGTGCGGACAAAAAGCTCACATTGGAGAGCTCTTCATCACGCCTGCACGAAATGATGGTCGCTAAGCTGGCGGTAATCTCGCTGAGGCGGCACATAATCGACGGGTCGCACCGGGCTTTTCAGTTCCTCTACCTCGATCATGTGACGCAGATGCCGACGTTCCGGATCGGGGATAGGCACTGCCGACAACAGTTTCTTCGTATAGGGATGCTGCGGGTTTTCGAATATCTCCGACCGCTTGCCGATCTCGACGATCTCGCCCAGATACATGACCGCCACGCGATGGCTGACACGCTCCACCACGGCCATATCGTGGCTTATGAACAGATAGGCGAGCTTGAGGCTGGCCTGCAGCTCGAGCATCAGATTGATGACCTGCGCCTTGATCGAAACGTCGAGCGCCGAAACGGATTCGTCCGCGACGATGATCTTGGGGTCCATGGCAAGTGCGCGGGCGATACAGATACGCTGCCGCTGGCCGCCGGAAAACTCATGCGGAAAACGATCGGCCATATCGGGCTGCAAACCGACGCGCTGCAGGAGATCCACCACCTTTGCACGGGCCTCGGTCTTGGTGCCCATACGATGCTCGAGATAGGGCTCGGCAATGGCCTCGCCCACCCGAATGCGTGGATTGAGGCTGGCGAACGGATCCTGAAAGATCATCTGCATCTTGTGGCGCATTCGACGCAGCGCCTTGCTATCGAGTTGCAGCACCTCCTCGCCATCGACTTTGACCGATCCTCCCTGCGGCGCGATCAGGCGCATGATGGCACGGGCCGTGGTGGATTTGCCGCAGCCGGATTCCCCAACAAGCGAGAGGGTCTCACCCGGTTGCAGGGTGAGATTTATATTCTCGATGGCATGCACCCGCCCCTGCAGACGGCCGAGCAGGCCGGCATGGATATCGAAGCGCTTGACCAGATTCTTCACCTCAAGCACCGGCGGCGCAGTGTGGTCCACCGTATCCGGCGATACGACCGGTTCCTCGGGCAGACCCGTCTTTGGATCGAGATCGGGAAAGCGCAGCGGATGAGAATAGGGCTTCATGGAGCCGAGCATGGGCACCGCCGACAAAAGCGCCCGCGTATAGGGATGGCGTGAATTGTGGAATATTTCGGAGGTTGGACCACTCTCCACCGCATCGCCGCGGAACATGACCACGGTGCGATCGGCAATCTCGGCCACCACACCCATATCATGGGTGATAAAGAGGACGGAGGTGCCCTCTTCCTGCTGCAGAGTCTTGATGAGGTCGAGGATCTGCCCCTGGATCGTCACATCGAGCGCCGTCGTCGGCTCGTCGGCGATCAACAGTTTGGGGCGCGCGGCAAGCGCCATGGCGATCATCACGCGCTGGCGCATGCCGCCGGAAAAGCGATGCGGATATTCGTCGAAACGCGACGCGGCGGACGGGATGCGCACGCGCTCCAGCAGGCGGATGGTTTCGGCGCGTGCTTCCTCTCTGCTCATCGGCTTGTGGCAGATCAGCGCCTCGGAAATCTGTTCGCCAATGGTGAAGAGCGGATTGAGCGAAGTCATCGGCTCCTGAAAGATCATCGACACTTCGCTGCCACGCACCTGCCGCATGATCGGCTCGTCAAGCGTCAAGATATCGCGCCCGTTGAGCATGATCCGCCCCTCGATACGGCTGGTGTCCTTCTGCAGAAGCCGCATGATGGAAAGCGAGGTCACGCTTTTGCCCGAGCCGGATTCCCCGACGACCGCAACGGTCTCGCCCGGATCGACGGTGAAGGAGATGTTACGCACCACCGGTTTCCAGCCGCCCTCCACCAGAAAGGATGTGGTGAGGTTCTCCACTGAGAGCACAGGCTTAACAGCGTCATTCCGGGTCATGGTTTCTATTCCTGCCTAGTTCCGTGTGGTTGAGCTGTCTTCGCCCCAAAGCTAATTCCGCCTTGGGGAAGACGGACTTCAGTCTGGCCAGCGACGAAGGCTGTCAAAACGGCGCCTGTTGCGGTCGCTAAGCGATGTCGCGATGATCTCATTGGATGCGCGCGCCTTGTCGAGTTCGTCGCCAAGGCGTTTTGCGACCACCTCTTCCTGGCCGGGGTGTAGATTGCAGGGGTCGAGATAGAAGTAGTTGTGCTCCACCTCATGGTCTCGCGCGATGACAGGCGGATTGCCCCGCGCCAAGGCATCGACCAGATCCCAGGCGGTGATGTGCGCCACCTTGGCGTCGACGCTCACGCGCAGGCGATCAAGCGGATTATGGGTAGGATCGGCCTCGATCACGGTGCTTACCCCGTCATAACGGTCGAGCGCATCACGCCAGAGATCGAGATAGGACTTTTCCCGTGCGCGAATGGCGGCGTGATCGCGCTTTTCCCATGCCTCGAGCGCCGCCATGACGCCGTAGATGCTTTCCTTGCCGACCTTCATGCCGCGCCCTATGCCGGCGTTCTGAAGGAAAGCATGGCGCACCATTTCCTTGGTGCCGGCCACGATGCCGCTGGTCGGACCGCCGAGGAATTTGTGGCCGGAATAGAGCACCACATCGGCACCGGCTTTGAGAAAACCGCGCAGATCATATTCCGACGCAGCGTCGACGATGACAGGAACATTGCGCGCATGGCAGATCTCCGCGAAGCGGGTCAAGCCCAGGAGGCCGTAGCTGACGACATGATGCGAAACGACATAGACGGCTGCCGCGGTACGTTCGTTGATCGCCCCTTCCAGATGATGATCGTAAGCGCTGGTCGCCTGTCCAATCAGCACGGGCTTCGCCCCAGCGATACGGATCGCCTGATCGACCGGCGCGCCGTAGCTCACCACATGCCCCATCTGCACGATGACCTCGTTCTTCAACCCGGCGGTATCCGGCAGGCGTTCTATCGCAGCCAGATCGTCCCCAGTCATGGAGCCCGCGATCGCAAGTGAGATACCCGCCGAGCACGAGGCTGTGACGAAGCCGGCTTCTGCTCCCGTCAGCCTGGCGATCACGGCACTCGCCTTGCGCTGAAGGTCGTTGACCTCGACGAATTGCGGCAGGATGCGGCTCATCGCCTCGGCCACTTCAGGCCCAGCGATAGAGGCGCCAAGCCCCGTCATCGTGCCCGAAACGTTGACGACTTCCCGCAGTCCGAGCATGTTGCGAATATTCACATTGGTCATCTTCATCTCCCGACCGATACGCCCGTGGTTCGGCGTTCATTTTCTGGCGGATTATTCCATAAATCTGGCATTTATTTCGGTTTTATGTAACAAGCGGTCAATCTCGTCCCGCCGCCGGGATTCCGCGTCGCAAACGAATTTTCGATGGAGCCCATTTCATGCCCCCTGAACCCGCTCTTAAAGCCGAACCTGCGTCCGTCACGGACAAAGCAGCGCGCCGCTCGCGCGTCAGCGGCATTGATCGCGTCCTGCAGGTGCTCGATTTCCTGTACGATACCGGGCGTCCGAGCGGCGCATACGTCATTGCCAAATCCATCGGCGCACCGCTTTCCACCGTCTACGTCATCGTGGAAGACATGGTCGAAAAAGGTCTGCTGTCGCGCGGATCCGACGGCAATCTCTGGCTGGGCGACCGGCTTTATCGCTATGGCCTCGCTTATGCGCGCTCGCTGGATTTCCTGAGCGTCGCCAATGGTGAGATGCACGATCTTTGCCGCCAGATTGGCGAAACGATCCAGCTTTGCGGGCTGGACGGCGACTATATGCAGGTGCTCGCCATGGCCGATGGCCCCGGCCATTTTCAGGTGACCTCGCGGGTCGGAACTCGCGTTCCCCTGAATTGGACGGCATCGGGGCGCCTGTTGGTAGGCCATCTGCCCGACGATGAGCGATTGGCCTTGTTCCGGCGCAGCGCCACCGCCTCGCCCACCGGTCGCGCGGACACCGACCCGCAAACCCTGTCCGACGCGGCCAAACGCGCCTTCGGGCAGCGGCTTTCCATTCAGGCGGGAGAATCCGACTACGCGGTCGCCTGCATCGCGTCGCCCGTCTGCAACGAGAAGGGCGTCTGCGTCGCCACCATCTCGATCGTGCTGCCCGAACAGAAAATCGCGGAAAATCCGGCGCATTACACCGAAAGCGTCCGGCAATCCGCCGAGCGGATCGAGAAGGCGATGGGCTGGCGCAATCATTGACCCCTCCTGTTTCGTTGCCGTTCCGTGGTGGCGGACGGAAAACCCGTCTGCATGTTTCCTGGGGCCGCCCTACTCGTGCAGGGCGACGATGGCTTCGATCTCGACGGAAATATTGTTGGGAAGCGAGCCGACCCCGATGGCCGAGCGCGCATGATGGCCGGTCGGGCCGAAGACCTCGACGAAAAGATCCGAGCAGCCGTTGATCACGCGCGGATGGTCCCCGAAGTCCGGTTCGGCGTTGACCATGCCAAGCAGCTTGACGATGCGTTTCACCCGGTTGAGGTCGCCCAAGGCCTGATGCATGACTGCGAGAAGATTGATCCCCGTCAAACGTGCATGCCCGTAAGCCTCCTCGATCGAGACCGAGCTCCCGACCTTGCCCTTGTGCAAGGCGCCGTCAGTTCCAAGAGGCCCTTGGCCAGACAGATAGAGTACATTGCCCTCTTGCACATGTGTCACGAAATTGGCGATCGGCGGCGGCGCGTCCGGAAGACGAATGCCGAGTGCTTCCAGACGTTTGTACGGATCGATCTCTCGAGCGGTCGTTGAATTTGCAATACGGGTCGACACGGGAACTCCTGTCATTCTGCGGCGCTTGATCTGCAGCCGCCGTCTTTCTCGATAGGATCAGCGGCAAACGTGGCCATGGTTGTGGTCGGCGCAGCCGACCGCATCGGGCTGGTAACGGTTCGCCGGGAAGACATCGCCGCCGATGACGGCGTAACGCGGCTCGAAAAGCCGGGAAAGCGTTGCCCTGTGACCGAGCGAATCCATCACCGACAGTTCGGAATCGACAAGGTCGAAGATCGTGAACTCGCTACGCGCCCCAGGTTTCAGCAAATCGTTCATGGGCAGACGGATCACCTCTGCGGGGGCATGCGTGACCGCTTCCACAACCTTTTCGAACGGCATACCGACACTCAGCAGCTTCGACATGGTTGTGCCGAGATCCCAGACCGACTGGTTCATGCTGCGCAGATGCACATCGGTCGAAATAGAGAATGGCAACAGACCGCGCTCGATGGCGATTTCAGCGACCTTGAACGAGAAAGACGCGCCGCCATGGCCGATATCCAGGCGAATACCGTCTTTCGCGCAGCGCTCGGCCAGTTGGAACAGGTCCTCGTCTTCGATGATGCTGCTGCCGACCTTGCCGTTGAAGCAATGGGTGACGATATCGCCCGGACCGAGAATTTCGAGCACTTCGTCATAGAGCGCCGGCGGCTCGCCGACATGCACCATCATCGGGATCTTCAGGATTTTTGCGATCTTCTTGCCGACCTTGACCGGCGTGACGCCCCATGAGCCGGTGATGACATGGCTTGCCCGCACCTTGATGCCGACAATATGCTCGCGATTGGCTTCATAGCAGGCGACGATGCGGTCGAGATCGATGGAACGGATGTCGCTCAATTCGCTGACGCGGTTGCAGGCAACGAGGCCGATGGAACCGAGATTGAGGAAGGCCTTTATGCGCTCCCGCGATTGCTCGATGATATATTCGCGGAAACCGTGAAAATTGGCCTCGCCCGCCGAGCCGGCATCGACGATGGTGGTCACGCCGCGCTGCACGCCGCACACATTGGGGCGCACGGAAATATCCGTGCCGCCATGCCAGACATGCGCGTGAAGGTCGGCCCAGCCGGGCGAAATCCAGGCGCCTTTGCCGTCGATTACCTGACCGACGCCATCCCGGGAGAGATTTGTGCCGACCTTAGCAATCGTGCCGTCCCGGCCGACAAGAATGTCGAGAGGTCCGGCCGGACCACCAGCGCCGAACGCCACGGGTTTGACATTGACGATAAGCAACGAAGCATTGGATGAGGCATGCGCCGGCATGAGATCATATATCCTTTTTCAGGCGAGGATCGAGAAGATCACGGAAACCATCGCCTACCATTTGCAGCGACAGCACGGAGAGCACGATGGCGGCGCCGGGAAACAGCGTCATCCAGTCGGCCTGCCCGACATATTGGCGGCCGCTAGCGATCATGGTGCCCCAGGTGGGAATGTCCGGGCTGACGCCAAGGCCCAGGAAGGACAGACCCGCCTCCGCCAACATCGCGCTCGCAAACAGGAAGGTTGCCTGGACGATAATCGGTGACACCAAGTTGCGCAGCACGTGGCGTGCCAGGATGTGCGACGTCGAGACACCCATGGAAACGGCGGCCTCGACATAGGGCAACTCGCGGATCACCAGCGTCGAGGCACGCACCACTCGGGCAAGGCGCGGCGCATAGACGATGGACAGTGCCACGATCACGGTCGCCAGCGACGGCCCGAGCGCGGCGACAAGTGCAATTGCGAGCAGAATATCCGGAAAGGCCATCATCGCGTCGATCAGCCGGGCGACGGGCGCATCGAGCTTTGGAAAGAAGCCGGCAAGCAAGCCCATGGTCACGCCGATGACCGATGTGAGCGTGACGACGGCGGCACCGACAAGCAGCGACAGACGCCCGGCATAGATGGTGCGGGAAAAGACATCGCGCCCGAACTCGTCCGTGCCGAACCAATAGAGGCTCGATGGCGGTTTGAGACGATTGACGATTGAGAGCTTGTAGGGATTGTAGGGCGCAATCCACGGCGCCAGAATGGCAAGCAGCACGAAGACGGCGAGGATTGCAAGACCAACGGCAACGGTCTTGCGCTTCAAGAGCCTGCGCAGAAACTTGACGCGCTCGCTCTGCTGCTTGACGGGACCGGAGGATTCGATGGCGGTATCGGTCATCAGTAGCGCACCCTCGGATCGACCAGCAAGTAGAGCATATCGATGGCAAAATTGATCAACACATAAAGCGCCGCGATAACGAGAAGCGCCCCTTGAATGACAGGATAATCGCGCCGCAACACCGCCGACACCACCAGATTGCCGACACCAGGCAGACCGAACACGGTCTCCGTGACCACGGCACCCGAAATCAGCACGGCCATGGTAAGCCCTATGACTGTAAGGATCGGGATCAAGGCGTTTTTCAATGCGTGCTTGAGGACGACGCGCCGCTCATCGAGCCCCTTGGCGCGCGCCGTGCGCACGTAATCGTCGCCAAGAACATCCAGCATCGATGCGCGGGTGAAACGCAAGATGAGTGCGGAGGAAACGAGGCCAAGGGCAATTGCCGGCAGGCTCAGATGCCACATGCGGTCGAGAAAACTCGCATCCGGCCCACCGTAGCCCGACACCGGAAACCAACCATGGCGGACCGCGAAAAACTGGATCAGCAACAGGCCGAGCCAGAAGCTCGGAATGCTCGCGGCGAACATTGCAAGCGTGGTCGCAGCCTGGTCGATCAGCGAGCCGCGTCTATAGGCGGCGTAGATACCAACCGGCAAGGCGACGGCACAGGCGATGACGATCGAGAACAGCGTCAGGAAAAATGTCGGTTCTGCCCGATCGCCAAGCGCGCTCAGCACTGGCTGGTTGAGGAAAATCGACTGACCGAGATCACCCTTCAGCAGATTGCCGAGATAATAGACATATTGCAGGACGAGTGGCTGATCGAGGCCCAGCTGGGCCCGAAGAGCGACAATGTCGGCCGGCGTGGCATCCGGCCCCAGCATCACGGCGGCCGGATCGCCCGGAGTGACGCGAACGATGATGAAAACGATCGTGACGACCAGAAACATCACGACGATCATGCCGATCAATCTTTGAATTATGTAGCGTATCATGATCTACGACAGTTCCGGCGTTTCAACAGGGGAACGCGAACTCCGGCCGGGCTGACCCGGCCGGATCGGGCGCGCTATTTCTTTACCGATGCATTCCAGAAGTAGGGCCATGGTGCCGGCGTTACGCCGTCCAGCTTCTTGGATTTGGCGGAAACGGCGTTGAAATCGCCAACCTTTATGAACGGCACTTCGTCCATGATCACCTTCTGCACATCGGCCCATAGAGCGACACGTTTCTGCGGGTCGGATTCCGCATTGAAGGCGTTAACCGCCTTTGCTCGATCCGGCGTGTCCCAACGACCCGGCGCGCTGGTCGATAACATGCCGATCAGCGACGGCTCCGGCAGGAATGGCGAGTGGGTGATGTAGATATCCCAGAGCTTGGGATCGCCGCGGCGTTGGGTCAGCGTGGCCCAATCCACCACCTGCAGATCGACCGTGAAACCGGCAGCCTTCAGATACTCGGCGGCAACCTGGGCCATCTTGTAGTGAAACTCGTATTGACGGCTGGTGAGAATGCGCAAGGGCTCGCCCTTGTAACCTGCCTGCTTCAACAATTCGCCTGCTTTTGCGGGATCGGCGATGTTGTAGTGTCCTTCGACGCCATCCTGTGTGTTCCAGGCAAAGCCCTTCGGATAGAGCGCTCCGTCCGCCGCATAGAAATCGGTGGATCCGAAGGCCGCGGTCATCATGTCCTCATCACCGAGCGCTGCCTGCACGGCCTGTCGAAGCGCCTTGTTCTTGGTGATGCCCTCGCCGGAATTGAGAACAAAAACCGCCATTCCAAACGGCTTCAGCATGACTGGTTCGGACGCAGTCGATCCCTTGATGCGATCATAGGATTCGACCGGAATGGAATCGACATAGTCATATTGGCCGGAAATGGCGGCCTCGATACGGGTATTGGCATCCGGCACCGGCACGAAGCGGATCTCGTCCAGATATTGGTGGCGCGCGCCGCCGTAGCCGTTACTGTCGCCCGAAGGAGACTGATAGCCGTCAAAACGCTCGAGCTGAATATATTGATCCGGCTTGCGCTCCTTCAGCTTATAGGGCCCAGTGCCGATGAATTCGGTCAACGGTTCCGCCTGCTTGGCAGCAGGCAGGATGATGGCTGCCGAATTGTTGAAAGCGAGCAGCGAGACGAGCGGCGCATAGGGCGCAGAAAGCGTGATCTTGACCGTCAGCGGGTCGACCGCCTCGATCTTTTGGATCATCGTGGCGGTCTGCTTGCCGCGCGAGGCCACCTTGGTCCAGCGCTCCAGCGACGCAACCACGTCCTTCGCCGTCATGTCCGTGCCGTCATGGAACTTAACGCCTTGGCGGAGCTTGATCACATAGATCTTCCCGTCTCCGCTGATATCTGGCAGCGCCGATGCCAGAAGCGGCGTGGGCTTCCAGTTTGCGTCGAAGGTATAAAGCGTTTCGAAAATATGCTGGCTGACGATGCCGACGAGATCGGCCGTCGAAACCATTGGATCCAGCGTCGGCGGTTCGCCGACAGTGGCAACTGTAATCACGCCGCCCTTCTGTTGTGCGAAAGCGACTGGCGATGATGCGATCAGAGCCGCGGAAACGAGCATTGCAAGCTTCAGATGTTTCATTCCCTTCTCCCCTTATTATTCAATTATGGAATAGAAGATTTAATAGTGGAATGATAGATTGAAGAGGAGCTGTGTCAAGAGCTGAAAAGGCAGGCGAGAGAACGAGAGCCGGTCGCAGCGACACCGGGCAGCGGCAATTGTAGGCTACGCGGCATCAGTTTCGGGCCACGCGAAGCTTTTGGAGCTCTCCGACAGCGGCGTGCTGAATATGTGTGGAATTCGATTGCAGCATTGCCGCCGTTGGCGACAAGAGGACAGTCTGACCGCCTGATCCAGGCGAGACTAAGGACGTCCGTGAGAAGAGGTGTCCGGCGATCGCGGCGGAAATCGCTGAAACGACCGCCATTTATCGTCAATCACGCTGCAGTTTCGACAGTGATCATGATGTGCGGAAAGCCGGCGATCCGCGGAGCACAGAATGGCGCCGAACGCATCCTGCCGCATCGCGGTCACCGGCGTCCACAGCCGCCTTTTTCAACCATGCGTTGGGCGCCCGGACAGCCGCTCAAAGCCCAGTCATTTTGAGCGCCGCCTCCGGCAATCGCTCTCCCTGGACTTGGAATTCCGACAGTGCGCTAGCGATGTCCCTGAGGTCTTCGCTCGACAGAACCACGTCGACCGCACCCAGATTTTCGTCCAAGCGATGAAGCTTGGTCGTGCCGGGGATCGGCACGATCCAGGGCTTCTGCGCAAGCAGCCACGCAAGAGCGACCTGTGCCTGCGTTGTGGCCTTGCGGTCGGCAATGGCCTTGATGATCTCGACGAGCTTCATGTTCGCCTTGCGGGCGGCCGGAGAGAAACGCGGCACGAGGCTGCGAAAATCCGTGGGCTCGAACCTTGTGTTCTCGTCGATCTTGCCCGTCAGAAAACCTGCGCCGAGCGGGCTGAACGGAACAAACCCGATTCCCAAGTCTTCAAGCGCCGGGAGAAGCTCGCTTTCAGGGCCGCGCCAAAGCAGCGAATATTCGCTCTGCACAGCCGTCACGGGATGAACAGCGTGAGCGCGGCGAATGGTGTCTATACCCGCTTCGGACAGGCCAAAATGTCTTACCTTGCCGGCTGCAACGAGGTCCTTGATCGCCCCTGCCACATCCTCGATCGGCACGGCGGGATCCACCCTGTGCTGGTAAAACAGATCGATGTGTTCCGTTTTCAGGCGCCGGAGGCTCGCGTCCGCGACCGCCTTAATGTGGTCGGGCCGGCTATTGGTTCCGGCCTGACGCTCTCCGGTATCAAGGTCGATATTGAAGCCGAATTTGGTTGCTATGACGACCTCGCCCCGGATTGACGCGACGGCCTCGCCGAGCAGCTCTTCGTTGACGAACGGGCCATATGCCTCGGCAGTATCGAAGAGCGTAACGCCGCGCTCGTGGGCAAGCCGGATGAGCTTGATCATCGCGCCTCTGTCAGCCGGCGGCCCATAGCCTGAGCTCATGCTCATGCAACCGAGGCCAAGTGCGGAAACCTCGAGGCTTCCAATCATTCGCGTTTTCATAGTCTTTGTCCTGGGTCCGCGACCGCTCAGTGGAATGGAATTGCTTTGGAGTTTTTGCTCAACGATTGACCCAGGCCGTCTGTTTGGCGGCATAGCGCTCGCCATGAATAGAGATGCCGGCCAGCGCCTGATCGATTTGCGTCATATCATCGGGCAAGAGGTCGACTTCAGCGGCACGGATGTTCTCCTTCACCCGATGGAGTTTGGTCGTGCCGGGGATAGGAACGATCCAGGGCTTGCGCGCCAGCAACCAGGCGAGCGCAATCTGCGGAATGGTCGCTTCCTTCTCGGCGGCGATACCGGCAATGATGTCGATGACAGCCTGGTTGGCGGCACGCGCTTCCGGGGCAAAACGCGGGATCGTATTGCGGAAATCGGTACTATCGAACTCGGTGCTACCGTTGATCGTGCCCGTGAGAAAGCCGCGACCAAGCGGGCTAAACGGCACGAAGCCGATGCCCAACTCTTCCAGAAGGGGAAGAATTGTCTGTTCGGGCTCGCGCCACCAGAGCGAATACTCGCTTTGCAGAACCGCGACCGGCTGAACCGCATGGGCTCGACGAATGCTCTCTTCCCCCGCCTCGGACATACCGAAATGGAGAATTTTGCCCTCGGCGATAAGCTCCTTCACTGTGCCGGCAACGTCTTCGATGGGCACAGCCGGATCGATGCGATGCTGATAAAGAATATCGATATGATCTGTCCGCAATCGCTTCAGCGATGCCTCGGCCACGGCCCGGATATGGCTCGGACGACTGTCGACGCCGCCCTTCCCGCCGTCCTTATCGATATGGATGCCAAACTTCGTGGCGATCACAACCTGATTGCGGATGGGCCGCAGAGCGTCTCCCAGAACTTCCTCATTCGTGAACGGGCCATAAGCCTCGGCTGTGTCAAAGAAGGTAATGCCGGCCTCGTGGGCGTCACGGAGAAACTGGATTGCATCGCCCTTCTCCATCGGCTGCCCATAGGACTGGCTGATGCCCATGCAGCCGAGACCCAGTGCCGAGACTTCCAGACCGCTTCTTCCGAGTTTGCGCGTTTGCATTGGCCGCTCCCATGTTGTGTGTGGCAGCTCTTTCTATCGCCTTTCGCTTCATTCGATTATCCGCTAAATATTACTAGTACCTATTGCTATGAGTTATGAATGGCCAAGCCCGACCTCAACGACCTCCTTGCCTTCCTGACGGTCGTGCGGGAGGGCAGCTTTACGAAGGCCGCTGCCAGCCTCGGCATCTCGCAGCCCTTCCTCAGTCAGGTCATCCGCAATCTTGAGGCCAGACTTGGCGTGCGGCTTCTCGCGCGCACGACGAGAAGCGTGGCGCCGACGGAAGCGGGAGCGCGCCTGGCAAGCGCCATCGCCCCCGATCTCGAACATATTGCTGCCGAACTCGACGCTCTTAGCGCCTTCAGGGACAAGCCTGCCGGGACCATAAGGATCAGCCTTGGCGAACACGCGGCACGGACCGCCGTCTGGCCGAAGCTACCCGGCTTTCTTGAGACCTATCCCGACGTCAAGGTGGAGTTGGCCATAGATCACGGTTTGACGGATATCGTTGCCGAAGGTTTCGATGCCGGTGTTCGGCTCGGCGAGAGACTTGCCCGAGATATGATCGCCGTTCGCATCGGTCCGAACCTGCGAATGTCCGTCGTCGGCTCACCGGCCTATTTCGCCAAGCGCGCCAGGCCGTCTGTTCCAAACGATTTGATCGAGCACGCATGTGTCAATCTGAGAATGCCAACCTATGGCGGCCTGCTGATCTGGGAATTTGAGAAGGACAAGGTTAGCCAAAATGTGCGCGTCGACGGCCAGCTTGTTGTCAACAGCACCAGCCACGCCCTGAAAGGAGCCTTGAGCGGACTGGGACTTGCATTGATCATGGAAGATGTCGCCCAACCCTATATCGCCGCCGGAGAACTGATCCGGGTTCTGGACGAATGGTGCCCTTCTTTCGAAGGATACCACCTTTACTATCCGAGCAGACGGCAAGCGTCTCCGGCATTTGCCGCATTTGTTGGTGCGTTACGAAGCTAATGTGTGCCGCGCAAGACTTGCAGCGGTTTTGCGATAACGACCTGCGCGGAACCAAAGGCTAAAGCGCCAGAAGCGACGCCGAAAGATCGTGCCGCGCACCAGCACCATCGTCATTGCACCCGGAGAAGGGTCATGCCCGGCAGCACGGCGGTAAGCTACCCGTCGACAGATGGAACGCCGCCGGCAGGGCAGAAAAATGCGGGCGCAGACTGGTGGACTCGACTATACTTTGCAGGAAAGACAGGGCCGACATAAGCAATTGGACAACTCCGCTTCCGAAGAACGTTTCTGCCTGTCCTTAAATTGCGATTGTTCGAAACTTCCCCAAGGGCATCGCTGACGTTTGGAAGCCCGCAATGCGAACGGCAAGATAAAGCGTTGAGAGGAGAACCAGCATGGAATCGCGATTTGGCAGGAGAGCAATGGTCATCGCCATGATCGTGGGCCTGTTATTTTCCATTCTCTATGGGCTAAGCGGCACGCACAGGCGTTCCCCGCCGGCGAATCCCGCCACGGCGAACGATATCGCGAAATAGTCGGATGCCATGGCATCTTGCCGGGGATGTGAACATCCAACCAAGGCCGGGCAGGCAGCCCTCTTGTGCCGTTGCAAGGTGAAGGCGCGGAAGGGAAAAGACACCCTTTTGGTACCCTCCCCCTTCTCGCGCCCGATGGCATGAAGAGCCCGAGACCCCGAGAGGCCATTTGGCCATTACACGATAGGCGACGACGCTCTCGCGATTTTCGCTGCCTCGCGGAATGAAACCAGCTTCCGGCCGCTTTCGTCCCAAAGGACGAGCTTTACGCATTGCAGACTCTGACGCAATGTGATCCGGCCTATGCCACCAAGTTCCGGATGGTTTCGCAGGACTTCCGGCAGGCGGTAGTAAGGAATGCGACTGCAGAGATGATGCACATGATGAATACCGATATTTCCGGTCACCCAACGTAAAATAGGTGGCAAATCATAGTGGGAGGCACCATGCAATGCGGCGTTCGGAAACTGCCATTCGGGCTTCGTCGACCAGTGCGTTTCCTCGAATTGATGCTGGACATAAAACAGCCAGATGCCAACGGCTCCAGCCAATAAAACGATAGGCAGATGAATCATGAAAAAGGTCGTGGCGCCAATTGACCAGATAAGAAGTGACATGATCACGGCAACCGCCAGATTGGTCGACATCGCCGATGCCCATGGAAGCAAACCGTCCCGCATCATCCCGACCGGGAGACGTTGCTGGAAAAGAAAAAGCCATATTGGTCCAATCCCAAACATCACCAGCGGATGCCTATAGAGACGATAGCCAATTCGCCCCCATTTCGAACGAGCGTGGTATTCTCTCACGGTCAATGTCGTTATGTCGCCGAGGCCGCGCTCGCTCAAGTTTCCGGCAGAGGCATGATGAGCGGCATGTGTGCGGCGCCAATAATCATAGGGCGTCAACGTCAGGATACCAAGAACGCGTCCGGTCCAGTCGTCAAAACGCCGATGTGCAAAGAACGAACCATGGCCGCAATCGTGCTGAATCATAAACAGACGCAACAGAAATGCCGCGGCCGGAACAATAAGGACAAGTCCCCACCAGAACCCGTAATGCACGGCAACCCAGGTGAGTGTCCAGAACACAATAAAGGGAATGGCCGTGACCGCGAGTTCAAAAGCACTGCGGCCCGGACTGGGTGTGCGATATTTCGACAGAATTTTCAGCCATGCCGCCGCGTCTGGTTGATTTGGAGATTTGGAAATGGTCATTGCGATCAACGGCGGTCGCCGGCTTTCTGTATGGCCGCGGCGCGATAGTAGTGCTCCGCGTGTTGGAACATGTTTTCGGCCTCGATGCGATCGCCAGCTCGAGCACTTTCATGCGCCAATAGCTGAAAATGCTCGTACCTTCGTTTCAGGTTCATGAAGGCAGACTTTGATGTGGTGGTCTCGAGGGTGACCGTGTGGGTAGACATGTGTGCTCGTTGTGTTGAAACCAACAGACGATCCAAGCCTTTTCCGGCTTGCTCCTTAAACAATTATATGGGGATTTGCTGACGCGACTGAGGTTGCTTCTGCTATGGATATCGCCGTCTCAGGTGCGCCATCACGACATGGCTGTAGGGATATCATGCCAATGCGGCCGTTTCGTGTTGTACAGACGCGATTCTGCGAGTGTTCTGCGGCATATCGATAGACGCACTTGGATATCCATGCGAACTTTCTGTGTTCCTAGTTGGAATGCTCAGAAACGCCGCTCAGATAGCGACACCAGATTCCTCACCATCGGCGACACAAGAGTTTCGGTCGGTGCACTGCGCACTATGGCATGCACCGACCGATATTTTCGCCCGCTCTTGCGCAGCGAGCGCCTGCTTGACCGTCAACGCATCCCGAAGCCTCGGGCGCAGGTGGAGCATCCCACCCGACTGAGGTCGAGGTCTTCCGCCCTACGGCAAAAGCACAAGCCAGCCGAATGAAGGGCTACTTCTTTTTGCCGGCAGCTAACGTGGCATTCCCTGCAAGCTTGACCTGCGATCCCTCCAACTGCGGTGCTGCCGCTGCGACCTTGTCCTTCTTGGGTTTTCGCACTTCGCGATTACTACGCATCTGGCCTTTTGCCATGGGTCTCTCCTCAATTTGTCTCGACGATGATTGTGGGTGCGACGTAGGCCCATTTCAGATGAGGCCTCAATCAGGTGTGTGAACGTTGAAATGAAGCCATTCAGAACATGTTCGCGGCAGCGGAAGCACCGACACCACGACTGATTTTTCGGCTACCAAGGCACCCGCGTCCAGAGCGGATTTCCTACAGCGCATAAGGGAATAGAATTTCCGAGACATCCCATACCCTTTCATTGGGATCAGCCTCGCCAACTCAGAGACGACACATCACTAGCATAGCAGTCACAACAATAGTCTGCGCCCCAATCGCCATATCCGCAAGCGTTATCACCTGTTTACAGAGCTCGCTTCTGAAGCTTTCCCGATGGAGGGTGTTTCTTCAGCCGCTGGCACGGCTTGCGGTCACATCCTGTGAAGCGCCGTGGGCCTGCGGACCAGAAAATTGATGCCAAGGGCGCAGACCTGCTATTGAACGTGATCTATGGGGATCACCTCAAGTATCCATGCGATGGCCATGCGACATGAGAGCCGCTCTACGGCACGAACAAAGAAGACTGGCCGTCGCGCTTAGCACATAAGGCCGTGCCTCTATACCGTCTCAATGCCGGGTCGGCCGGCATGGAGGCCGGTCGCGTTCAATCCGCAGGGCTTTCAATAGCCCGGACTTTTCAAGGCGTGCCGCGACATCACCAGTCCTGACAGTCCGAAACACCGTTTCGGTCTTCTCATTGATGGGGCATATGAACCGTTTCCGAGCCTTGCTCATGACAGCGCTCCCAAATGCAGCGCCGGAAGGCCAACAACGAGAACAGCTGCCGTCACCGCAAGCAAAACCGATGTCTCCACCAGAAGCAGCGCAAACCGCTGCCCCTTTAGGGAAATAAAATAATTTTTCATGTCTGTTCCTTTTTGTAATTATTTTCTAAGAACAGGTCATCATAGCACGTTTTTTGGTAATCACTTGCAAATTGTCAAATATTAGCAATTTATTTATTTTGAAGGTTTCTCCCTGCGCCGGCAATCAAAAATAAATTGGCTCGTCAGATGCAGGCGTGCTGTGCGCGGGCGCCGTCTCCTGCGTGGCATTTCTCATAATCCGCGGCTTCTGCGGGGCTATTGCCGGGTGAATCCCGACCATCGGACGCATTACATCACCACAACCTTGGGAAACTCCTCGGCCAGATGATCAAGAAAGGCACGAACGGAAGGCAACAAGCCCTGTCGGTAGGGGATTAGCGCAGTCAGCATCGAGTCTCCGGCCAGCCAATTCGGGAGAACGCGGCACAGTTGCCCTGATCTCACTTCATCACGGCAAATATAGCCCGGAAGTGCGACCACCCCGAGACCCGCAATCGCCGCCTGCTTGAGACCGACCATGTCATCGCTCAAAAGTCGCGGCGTAAGCGGCATGATCACCTCATCCTTGCCTTCGCTGGAATGACGCAGGCGCCAGGCCGGAGAAACGCCGGTACGCATCATGAAGAGTGACGGGTGCTTGGCGAGGTCCTGCGGTGTCCCAACGTTACCGTTTGCTTCGAGGTAGCCGGTGCCGGCGAACAGATACCAGGGCGCAGGAGCCAGCGTTCGCTGCACCAAGGTCGAGTCCGGCAACGGCATGGAATGGGCACGGATCGCCACGTCGAAATTCTCGCCGACAATATCGACGGTCTGATCGGTCGCGTGACCGATGACATTCACCTTTGGGAACCGGACCAGGAAATCGGCAACCATGTCGCGCATTGCAAACTGGGTCGTCGCCAGACCCGCGGTGAAACGCACCGTGCCGGTCGGTTCGGTCAATCGGTGGCGGATCGCCGTTTCTGCCTGCTCCGCCTGTTGAAGCATCCCGACGGCGTGCCGGTAGAACTCATTGCCGGCATCGGTCATTCCGAAGCGCCGCGACGTGCGATTGAGCAATCGAACGCCGAGTTCCGCTTCAAGCTGCTGGATCCGATGGCTCAAGGTCGATTTCGGCATGCGAAGCGTTCGTCCAGCGGCTGTAAAGCCGCCTCGATCGACCACCTGCACGAAATAGAAGAAGTCGTTGAGATCAAGCATCTGGGCTCCCCATCGTCCAGCCAGTTGGACATTAAGTCTAGAAAATAGTGACTTCTTAGCCGAAGCACCAAGCCCTAAATTCCATCCGT
The DNA here is from genome assembly GCF_016429255.1 of Rhizobium sp. ASV8. GTDB lineage: Bacteria > Pseudomonadota > Alphaproteobacteria > Rhizobiales > Rhizobiaceae > Rhizobium. The sequence goes on along the minus strand of NZ_JAELUG010000003.1, from coordinate 83,028 downwards.
CGCCACCAGTTGCGACCCTGGATGCGCCAAAGGGGCGATCCGGGAACCATCCGGAGGCATCATGGAACGGCGTCAGTTCCTCCAAGTCGCGACAATCGGGGCAGCAACGGCCATTCTCGGTTCCCTCCCTTCGCCTGCCGCCACGCTTCATCCACGCCGATCACAGGAGAATGAAATGAGCGAGCAAACTCATCTTTATGAACCATTGACATCCGACAATGCCGCGTTGGTTCTTGTCGACCACCAGATCGGCCTGATGACCGGTGTGCGCGACTATTCGACGGGCGAACTGAAGCACAATGTCGTTGCTCTCGCAAAGGCGGCCAAGGCACTCAAGCTTCCGATCGTCGTGACGACAACAGCCCGCGACAGCATGTGGGGTCCAACTTTTCCGGAATTGGTCGAGGCGTTACCGGGTATCGCCATCATCGACCGTTCATCAGTCAATGCCTTCGACGATCCGGCGGTGGCAGCGGCCATCGAAGCGACGGGCCGCAAGAAGCTGATCTTTGCCGGGATCTCGCTCGAAGTATGTGCCGCATTCCCAGCCATGACGGCGATCGGCAAAGGTTATGACGCCTACGTGGCTGTTGATGCATCGGGGACGTTCAGCGAGACAAAGCATGAGGCCGGCCTCCTTCGCATGTTGCAGGCCGGCGTCATCCTCTCCGACTACGCAACCTTGATGGTCGAGATCCTGAAGGATAACGGGCGGCCCGAGGCCGGAGCCGTCTACGAGGCCCTGGACATGCCTTGGGCGAAGCTCGTCGGCCAGATCGCGCAGGCCCGTTCCAAGTAACGGGACGCAACACATCATCGCCGACCAGGCGCCGGTCGACATCTGTTGACCTGCCGACGATCCGACTGGTGAAGTCCGGCGAATGAAAAGTTTGCCACGTAAGCGACGGACGTGACCATCCACATCCGTCGCCGCCCGTACATTCCAGCCCATGTGATGATGGTGGACACGATCGGGGCCTCAAGAAACATTGCCAAAGCAAGCTCATTCCTCAAACCGCGAACACACCAGCCGCTGACCCATAGCACTATACGCGAACATGCATGGTGAATCGCAGCATCCTCCCGATGTGCCGGCCAACTGGAGGGAAATGAAGCCGCATGCCTGTCAACCTCGATATGGTCGACATTGCAACCGTTCCCATCAACCTCTACCGAAAGACGAGCCCCACTCTCCGGTTCGAGCCACTCGTATAGTCCCAACTCACTTCTGCCGATACCAACAACTATGGCTCGCGGCCTGAAGGCGCCGATCCGGTATTTCCGATCCGGAAGGAACTTGCGGGAATGGGCTGAAGGCTGAATCTAACGCGCATTACGTTCAACAGTAGCCTATTGCCACAGGCGATGGTTGACATATTTATCCTCTGAGGCCGGGGGGCCGAGGAATGCATAGGATAATGGCGCAAACATCTTCCAGCTCTGTCTACGATTTTTCAACAGGCGATCTTCCCGAAAATGACCGGCTCCGCTTCTGGGTCAAAGACAATCATTGCGACTGTCGCGTGTGGAATCCCGAACTCGTATCATTCGATGTGGAAGCGATCGGAGCGGAGCTTGGTCCGCTCATCCTGTCGGGTCGAGAATGGCCCGGCGGCGTACAGGCACCAGGTTGCGAAGCTCCGACAACGAACCGGCATATCCGAGCCGATAGTCATGATTTTTTCCGGTTCACGCTGGTTCTCGACGGGCGTTACCTTTTCCGATCGACAGAGCCGGTATCGGTCAAATCAGCGGGCGACCTGTTCCTCCTGGATGGAGCTCAGGTCAATGACTGTATCGTCGAGGGCAACAATGTCATTTCGCTCGCCGTTCCGAGAGATTTGCTGCCCAGCCAGACAGCGCTCCTGCACGGGCATACACTGACAGCCGGCGTTGCCGGTCTCCTGACTGATCACCTCATCTCACTGTTTCGCAATCTCCCCATGCTTAAGGAACAGGAGATCCCCTATGTGGTGCAATCCACGTTGCAACTGCTAACGGCCGTTGTTTCCTCCGCATCCGATGCGATGCAGGAGACGGCAGGCCCCATGCGCGAGCTTTTGCTTGGTCGCGTCCTGCGATATCTCGACACGCATCTACTCGAGGCGGATCTGACGCCCGACAGGATTTGCCGTGATGTCGGAGTTTCGCGCGCCAAGCTCTATCAACTGTTCGAGGGCAATGGCGGTGTCATGCGGCAGATACAGCGCAAACGCCTTCACCGGGCTTACCAATTGCTGGCGGACCCGAAGAGGCCACGGCCCCACATAGCGGAACTTGCCTGGCGCCATGGATTCTCGAATGAAAAGTATTTCTATCGCCTGTTCAAGACAGAGTTCGGGCACACACCGGGCGAGACGCTGAAAAACATGCTTCAACCGCCTTCGGGTGTCACGCCGGCTTTTGCTCAACTGCGCGAGGATGGCATCGACCGCCGCTCGGGTTGAACCTTGCCATTCGACATGTCGGACGGCTAAATTGCCAGCGTATCGCGTCGCCGACCCTGCTCCTCAAGGTTCCCAGCCACTAGCCGGATCATGAATTCTCAACACTCGCGAGTCCAATCCCTTCATGTTTGCCTCGATCTGCCCCTTCCCAAGATCAACCGGCCGCATTTTGCTGGCGTTCGCCTCGATCCTTGCCGCCAGTTCAACCGCATGGCCTGCCGGCGCGACATCGGATATTGCACTTAAATCCGACGTGTCCGGACTGAAGATCGCCCGGCTCCAGACGCTGCCGAAGGCGCCGCAACCAGTATCTGATGCACCATGCGGCGTGGTGCCGCAACCGAAAGGCGAAGGCGGCAAGATCGCCGCTGCTCTTGGCTGGGGCGTGACCGGTGAGGCGAGATTGGGGCCCTATGAGGCCGTCAGCTTTGCCGGAGAATTTGAGCAGGCAACTGGCTCGTCCTGCGATATCAGCCAAGGGAATGTGGCGCTCTTTGATGGTTCGAAGTTGCTGGCTCTCATCTATGCCGACAAGAACAGCAAGCTGTCGATCGGCACGATCGTCGCGATCAAGGATCATCTGCGCATTCTTGACGGCGACCTCGTTCAGATGCCGGTGGGTGAAATCTGGCTCGGCGGGGGTCGAAATGTTGACGTAAAGCCGCTTGCCGGCGAGGAACAGGTTTGTGACGGCAAGGCGGTCGTACCGAACCTCTACGGCAAACCCATCACCGAAGCCCGCCAAGCGGTCATTGCCAAGGGATGGGAGCCGTTTCAGAGCCCGGCGCCATCATATCCGGACCCCTTCGGCGACAGCATCCGCAAGATGGGCATCGTGGAAACGACCGATTGCTCCGGAACGGGTTTCGCCTATTGCAGCTATTATTATCACAAGGGCGACATGGAACTCGGCGTCACTAGCTTTGGAGACGGAACGCCGACAGTGTTGGGTTATGATGCCGTCTGCGAGCGGTTGAAATGGCATAAGTCCGAATAGGGCCAACCGTTCGCTTAAACCTTCATCCATCGGAGAACCGCCGGCTTCAGCATCTCACTTGCGGTGAGAGCGCAACAGGCGGAGAGGTGATGAACATTTTCACTTGGCGAATGGGTTCGACTTCCTGTCCCATTCGAGCGGATTACCGCTTTGTGCCGGCTGCGGGGTCGTCGTTGTTTGCTGGTTTGCACCGGCATCGTCCGACTTCGGCTGGAATCTGGGCGAGAAGTGCGGAAGGATCAGCCGCGCCCAGGAACGATTGATCTTCAAGGCTTCATCGGGGCAGCGAGCAGCCCGTTCCTTCGGCAGCATGCCGTTTTCGACGATCGAGCCGTTGCTTTCCGGATCGAGGCCATAGACCATGCAGAGCAGATTGAAATAGCGCTGTGCATCCAGCGAATGTTCGTCGGCAAACGACGCCACATCCGGTGAGCCCGAGGATTGGCTGTTGATCTTGAACCAGATGGACGCCAGTTGAAGAACGCGCGTAATATCGTTTTTGTTCTCCCTGTCGTCGACATGGGACAACAGCAATACGGCGGCGAGTTGGTCGACGGAATCTTCTTCACGGCCGACTGCGGGCAGATCGAGCAAATCGATCAGGGCATGTCCGGATTCGTGGAGCAGGATGAAGCGCAGATTATCCTGAACGAATTCGATCGTCAGCGCCTTGGGGTCCGACGCGCCTTTCGAAAGTGCCTGACCCATTTGCAACAGGCTGTCGATCATCTCGTAACAGAGAAAGACCGCGCCGTTCTTTTTGTCGTAGAATGCATTGATCGTGTTGCATTGCCTCGTGACGTAATGGAGCGGACGGGGTGTAACGAAAAGGCCGTCCAGACCATCGATCTCGGGAATATTTAGAAAGAGATGTGTGTCGACGGCCCATTGGTAAGCGTAATTGAACTTGGGGTCTTCAGGCGGAAAATAATGATAGACGAAACGCAGCCCCTTGCCGTCCGAAGTCACAAGTGAACCGTCTGTGGGTGGCGGAAGCGCGCCGTCCTTCTGTTCCGTAACCCCGTCCTTGTCGCCACCGGCCTGCGCTGTTTCGGCGCCGGTCGAACCATCGTTTTGCCGGGGTTGAGCCTGAGTATCGGCAGGGCCCTTTCCATTTGCGGAAGCGCCCTGACTGCCGGCACCCGCCGCATCGGCAAGCTTCATCAATGTCGGATAGCTCGGATCGCCATCGGACGGATTTTCCCCGAAAGGATAGAAACCGTTGGAGATCAATACCGAGATGTTTTCGATGAGCTTGCTGTTCTTGTCGCCATTCCAGCTGAGATCATAGCCGCGGATCTCATTGCCTCTCCGCTCAAAACGCGAATAGAATTTACGGTCTCCAGCGGTGCCGGAGACGATGAACCAGTTCGGGCGCTTGAGCTGGTAGGTGATGGTGCTGCCCTGCTCATTCAAAAGATTCTGAAAGAGCTTTTCGAGCTCCGCGGAGCCGCTATTGGTAAAACGCGCCGTCTTCAGCGAAATCACTCCGTCCTCGGTCTGCAGATTTTCGCCGCCAAGCGTGTTTTCTTTTCGCTGCGTCAGCAGGCCGGCAGGATAGGAGATCGTCATTCCCGCAAGCGAGTTGTCGAGCGAGCGCCATTGCAACTGCTTGCGCACATCGAGCGCAGCGCTCCCCAATTCCAACGCATCCTGGGCCGAAAGTTTGCCGGTGGCGGGCCGATTATGGTCGCGCTGGTAGCTGGCGATGGCGTTTCGGCCGCTCGGACCGAAGTTGCCGTCGGCAAAGCCATTATAATAGCCAAGCAGGATAAGTCCCTCCTGCGTGAGCCGCCGCTCCCAGATGTTGAGACTTCCCTCGATGGAATCCGAGTTGGCGGCACCGGCCCCGCTCGAACTTTGTGCCATCGCCGGCTGAACCCAGACCGGCGCGGCAATAGGGAGCAGGAGAGCCAGCGCCAGAAATAGTTTGCTGGAATAGGGCCTGAAAGTGAAGTTCATAGGGGCTCCGGTAGTGGCAAGCGATCGAGTTCGGGGGATCCTGCGATCGACAACGGGCTATTGAACCGATGTTGTGCGCAGAAGCAGGACGTCGATATCGCGATCGGGCGTGTAGTTCTTGATATTCATTTCGAACTGCGTCGGGCTGATTTTCTTCACACCGTTGCCGCAGAAGGAAACCAAGGTCTTCGGATCAGCCTTGTCGACAATCAGCTTGTAGCTGCCGATCGGTCCCGCCCAGTTGCCGCCGGACATGATGACGTAGGACAAATATTGCTCGAAGGATTGCAATGTCCTTGCATTGTCATCGCCTGCTTTCTTGTAGAGCGCGCGTGCGGCTTTAAGAAAGCTTGCGTCCGTGCAGAATTTTTCCTGATAGGCTTTCAGGCTGTCCGGATCGATGTTGGGAGAACCGATCGACAGGCTGGACAAGCCGCCGACGACGGGCACGTAGCTTTGCTCGACCGTGATCTCCTTGCCGGCAGGAAAGGTCTGATCTCGCCAATATTTGGAGCGCAAGGTCCATAGCGGATAGAGTGTCGCCGGCTGGCCCGCATAGTCGCTTTCCTCGCCGGGGTCGACGATGTTGCCATCTGCCAGACCTTTGCGCTGCTCGTTCGTCAATCTGCCGATCGCGGCCTGCGTGGCATCGACGGTCGGAACCAGAGGAATGTGAAGCGCCCTCAGCTTTTCGGTGACCTCGACGTCCGGTTTGCCGTCCTCGGTTATGAAGGCGCGCTGTTCGAGTTGCGACGCGATGGGCTTTCCGTCGACGGTGGTCTGGAACTTCATGAAGTTGTCGCTTGCCGGATCGGGAACGACAGTGGTGGAATTCGAACCTCCACCGGGGAAGTCCGGCATCGGAAAAGCGATGGTCGTCGCGTAGTCGGCGTCCGTCAGATTGCGGAAGCGATAGAAAATGCGCACAGCGGTGGGCGACAGGTACAAGTCCTCCGAGACAAGGGCGATCTTGTCTGTCTTCTGAAGGACGAGCCCCCCGGTCCCGAGTGTGGCCGAGCTGTCATCGGCAAGGGCGGGCGTCGATAAAACCAATAGGCCGATACAGGCCAGCAACTGAATACGCATCATAAATTCTTTCTCGAAAAGGCAGGAGAGCAGGCCACGTCGTTCAATCATGGTTGAAGTCCGTCAAGTCACCGGATGTGCAGGCTCATACCCCCCATTTCATCTCCGCCATAGACGTGCGTCCGAAGGCGTCCACGGCGATGAGGCCACTCAATGCCGGTTCCTCAGAAAGCCAGGTCGAAGCTGGATCCTTCGGCAACCCTAGGGCCGCACCGAAGCCTCCCGGCACGGTGCTTGCTATGCCGAAGGCTCAAGCCGATGACGCTTATCAGACTCCTTGCGAGCCGCCGATATCGTTGTGTCCGTCAAAAGTGCACATGCGTCTATATTCACCAAAGCGTGTGGAAGGTTCTGGTCAGCAATCCCTGACTGGCCTAGAGCTTCCACTGGAACTGTCATTGCATGAGGTCGTCTTCACGCTGGCTCGCCGTATGGGAGCATTTCTCAAGGTTGTGAAATTCGACTTCTGCGGGTGAGCGGAAAGAGACCCGCCGCTCGGTCGGGGAACTGCCGCCTTCGAAAGCCGGTCTATTGGGAGGAACATAGCATGCGTTTCTGGTTTGGCGCTCTTCGCTGCCTCACGCTTACGAGTCTGGCGGTGTCCATTCCCATTCTCGTTAACGCCGCCGAAGCGAAAAAGGATTGCTTCGGCTTCGATGCTATGGGTGACGATCCGCTGGCCGCACGCCTCTATGAAGTCCTGCCGGGTGAAAAGGTCGAATTTCAATGCCCGGAGCGCTCCGTGTTCTGCAAGAAGGGCGCCTTTCTGCTGGCAGGCGATCAAGTGATCGTTAGCAGGGTCGATGGCGACAGAGCATGTGCAGAATATCATAGCCCGGCAAAGAGCCCCGACGATGACGAAACCGCGGGCTGGCTGCCGCTCAATCGATTGGCTGCGAAATCGCTTGCCCCTGACTGGGTCGGACGCTGGGGTGATAGCGAAACGACGATCACCGCAAAGCCTCGGAATGGCAGGATCCGCATCGATGCGAAGGCCGACCTCCAGTTCGGCAATGGTAGCGAAGGCGGTCAGTTTGCCGCCCTCATCGACGGTGCACAGCCTCACGCCCAGTTCGGCTACGAGGCCGACGATGAGAAGAAGAGTGAAAAGCTGCTTCCCTATCAGGACAAATCGGTGCCGGGCCTATGCCAGGTAAAGATGAGCCAGCTCGGACGGTATCTCGTCGTTCGCGACAACCGCATGTGCGGTGGGATCAATGTCAGCTTTTCCCGTGTCTATCGGCGGGTGGATGAAAAGGCGCCCGCCAATCAGACGCAGGCAAAGGCTTCGAAGCCATCTGCAAGCGGAACGCGACCGGATCCCAATGGGATCCGCCCCTCCTATGGGACCTGCGCGGATCAGTCCGATGGCGTTACCGTCGCCATGCGGAATTGCGCAGACGCCGAATATAAATACCAGGATGACCGCCTGAATGCGGCCTACCAAAAGCTCCGCGCCAAGCTGGGCAAAGCAGCTGCGGTGCAATTGCGGGATGAGCAACGAGCCTGGATCGGCCAACGTGACAAAGAGTGTGAAGTTGACAAAACCGGTGGCACGGCTGAATTGATCATCTCCGATGATTGCGCGGTCCAGGCGACTGCAAAGCGAGCTTCGGAACTGGAAACCCGGCTTTCCCGATAGGCAGCCTGCCGTCTCCACCGTCAATCCACCGCCTGCTCTTGGTGGCGGATCGCGTCGACGAAGCCCGCCGATCGTGCCCTATTGCTGGAGATCGGCAGACGATCATTGATCGGCCGGCTCCAGAGCCTGCGCCCAGTTTTTCCGCATATCCGACAAACGGGTCGTATAGGCAGATTTCAGGCAGGCGGTATCCTTGCATTTGTCGCGCACGGTCATACGCCATGCGGTTTGCTCCTTGCCGACGGGATCAATGACTTTTCCGGTCTCCCCATCATGCCCGGCTGTTTCACCCTGGATCTTGTCGAAGAGCACGTTCATCTGCTCGTCCAGCTTGGAAAGGCCGGGATCCGCACAGATCAGCTTCTCGACATGGCTCTTGGCGTATTTGCAATCAAAGCCGGCACCCATGGCGATCATTGGCATCAGCAGGCCGGTTGTCAGCACGACGCCAACGCCAAACCCAGCCGCGCGCGCGTAACCGACACTGATCGTGAATAAGGATGATCTATAAATATTCATATGATCGTCACCCAGTAAGGTTTCTCATTGCGCAAATGGATAGGTAGCGCTGGTGAGGCTGCGATCAAACCAGCTCGCATCGCCCGCCTCAAGGGCCCAATTGCCTTCGATGTCGAATTCGGGAAGTCCGGTTGCCGATTTCCACTGAGAACTGATCCGACTTTGGAGCGCACCCCAAAGGCTTGGTGTCGCGCGAGAGGCGCATCCGGCTAATTTGCCGACACAGCAAGGAGGCAAAGACATCGATGTAGGCACCTGTTGGAAAATGTCGGTTTTCGCGCCCCACCGCCACAATTACGCCCCCGTTTCCGGAATTGTCGGTTATTCGCATACCCCGCCTGCGCGGGGCGCAATCCCGCGCGTTCTTCGGGAAATATGGTTTGTGAGATGAAGACTATACGATTGGTCCTTTTCCCTGCTCTGGCAGTGCTTTTGACAAGCGTCTCCGCGCATGCCCAGGAATGGGGATATCTGCCTGACTATGGCGACGATCCGGATGGCGGCTATGTCATTCGACGCGATTGGCGCGAACCGCCACCACGTTATCGCGATGATCGGCGCTATCGTGACGACTACTCCTATCGCGATCGCGGCTATGATTATTATGACGACGAAGACGAGGACTTCCCGTTGGATCGCCGTCCGCAGCGACAGGCCTCGATCGACCCGCGTGCCGCCTCGCCGCAGTTCAGCCCTGGCATCAAGGATGACAGACAGGCAAGCCTGGCACGATCACCAATTCCGCGCAGCGTCGTCGCCTTCTCCGGCTACGACCCCGGCACGATCGTCATCTCCACCAAGGAAAGACGCCTCTATCTCGTGCTCAACGACGGAACGGCGCTCAAATACGGCATCGGCGTCGGCAAGCAGGGTTTCTCATGGAAGGGAACTCAAACGATCAGCCGCAAGGCAGAGTGGCCGAGTTGGACGCCACCCAAGGAGATGATCGCCCGCCGTCCGGAATTGCCTGACCGCATGGAGGGTGGCCTCAACAATCCGTTGGGCGCACGCGCGCTCTATCTTGGCTCCACTCTCTACCGCATCCACGGCACCAACGAACCGAACTCGATCGGCAAGGCGGTATCCTCCGGCTGCATCCGCATGGCAAATCCGGATGTGATGGATCTCTATGGCCGCGTCGGCGTCGGGACGAAGGTCGTCGTGCTCTGATTGCAATTCCCCGTTGCCGGAGGCTGGAACACTCTAGCAAGGCTGGAAACGGAAACGACGGCAGGCGCTGAGACCTCCTGCCGTTCACCTCCAACCGGCAGATTTCGTCTGCTTCGGCGCAATCAAGCGACCCGCGACGATCACTTGGAGAGCCTCACTTGGAGGATGCCGTTTGCTTCGCCCAGGTGGGATCGCCGTAAGGGTCGGTCGGCCAGAACTGAATATCTGCAAAATCAATCGATTGCACGACATCCGGCAAAGCGTCCCTATAGATCCCGAAACGCGGTTGAGTGTCGATGAACGGGCGACCGCTCTGATCCCGCATGCCGTGATCGACATAGCCGAGACGCCCCGTGTAGGCGATATCGCAGGCACGGCCGTTGAGGTAGACCTGCAAGGCGCTTTCTCCCTCCTGCAGGCTGGGCTTCAGCATCACGTTCACATCGTTCCAGTCACCCACATTCAGATGCCAGGGACCGCAAACGGTCTTCGAGCGTCCGGCGTTACAGTCCGCTGTTCCCCTCACCTTGGCAACGAAGTCTGCCCCCGTGGCGGACGGTATAGCTTCAATTTTAAAGAGCGGGTTGGCTGACTGACACGATCCCAGCGGCTTCGTTTCTTCCGTCGGAATGTTCTGCTTCACCTGGTGGATGACCGTGCGATTGCCGATCCCCTGCCAGGGGGCTTCCAGCCGGAAGGCGAAATGATACCAGATCGGCCTGTCGAATTTGACGATCTCCCTCTTGACCTGGATTTCCACACGTTCGATCGGCGCATCGCCCACGCTCTGGTCTGAAGCATCTCCGGGATGCACGGTAATACGCAGGATCGGCCGGGAAGGCGATGACAGATCGCAGGCGATACGCGCTCCCCATAGAGCAGGATCCAGCCTGCTGCTGATCTTCCAGAGCTTTGACGGATGTTCGCTGCTGGCGGTGCATAGATCGGCAAAGCTGCCGGGCGATGCGGGTGCGGCATTTTGTGCTGCCGCGGATGATCCGTTCAAGAGACCAAGGCATGACAGAAGGAAGGCAAGCTGCAGAGTTCTCGGGATCGTCATCGTCAGTCTTTCCTGGAAGAGAGCGAAGGGTCTGAGAAGCGGTGGTCCAGCCAGCTTTCCCGACCGAGAATACGGTCGCAAAGCCTCAAACGCAGCTCTAGCGGCGAACGAATACTAGTCAAGGATGTTTCAATTGCCCGCGGCATCAAGGTCTCTATCGACCATGATGGATTTAGCCTATGCAGTTGACGCGCACCCTGTTTTGGCGACGCAATGTCCGTTGTGTCCCCCGGGCGCCCGAGGCAACCACTCGGCAAGGAGCAGACATGTCGGCAAGATCGTGAAATCGCCACTGAGCGTGATCGCAATCGAAGCTGAGTTTGTTCTTGCACTGTCCGTCGGATGGTCGCAAAAGATCTTGCAATGTCCGTGGGCGTCTGCGCATGAGCGACATCGAGCCTGGTTGAATTCTAGAAGCGAAAGCAATTCAATGACCCGACAACTTTCCCTTCCGCGCGATCGGATTTCCGTCCTTCTGCTTGAGGGCATCAGCCAGACTGCGGTGGACTATTTCTCATCGTCCGGCTACGCCAACGTCACGCATCTGCCGAAGGCTCTGGACGACAAGGATCTCAAGGAACGCATTGCCGATGCGCACATTATCGGCATTCGCTCGCGTACTGAGCTGACCGAAGAGATTTTCAGCGCTGCCCGCAAGCTCATGGCAGTGGGCTGCTTTTCCGTTGGAACCAATCAGGTCGATCTGGATGCGGCGCGGCGCCGCGGGATTCCGGTATTCAACGCCCCCTATTCGAACACGCGCTCCGTTGCCGAGCTTGTGATTGGTGAGATCATCATGCTGACGAGGCGGATCTTGCCGCGTTCGGCGTCTGCACATCTGGGCGGATGGGACAAATCCGCCGTGGGCAGTCGTGAAGTGCGCGGCAAAACGCTTGGTATTGTCGGCTACGGCAACATCGGCTCGCAACTCAGCGTGCTCGCGGAAAGCATGGGAATGATCGTCCGTTATTTCGATCCCTCGGACAAGCTTCGCCACGGCAATTCGGAATCGATGGCGACGCTCGGAGAGCTGCTGGAGATCTCCGACTTCGTGACCATGCATGTTCCCGAAACCAGCGCGACGCAAAACATGATCACCGAAGCTGAGCTGCGCCGGATGAAGAAGGGCGCTCTCTTCATCAACAATTCCCGCGGAACCGTCGTAGATCTGGAAGCGCTTGCGAAGGTTTTGAAGGATGGCCATCTCGCAGGCGCGGCCGTGGACGTGTTCCCGAAGGAGCCGGCATCGAATAGTGAGCGTTTCGAGACATCGCTGCAGGGCTTGGACAATGTCATTCTCACCCCGCATATTGGCGGATCGACCGAGGAAGCGCAGGAGCGTATCGGAAGGGAAGTCGCCAGAAAGCTCGTGGAATATTCCGACGTCGGCTCGACACTCGGCGCGGTCAACTTTCCTCAGGTTCAGCTGCCGCCGCGGCCGAATGGCACTCGCTTCATTCACGTCCACGAAAATCGCCCCGGCATCCTCATCAATCTCAACGAGATCTTTTCGTCCCGCTCGCTGAATATCGTCGGCGAGTTCCTGCAGACCTATGGCGATACGGGCTATGTGGTCATCGAAGCCGAAGGTGCCGGCCAGATTGCGGATGAAATACTCGATGCGCTTCGCCAGATCCCGGGAACGATACGGGCGCGATTGCTTTACTGACGCGAGCGGGAAATCAGCTTTCCGGAAGGTCATCGGTTGCGCGCTGGACGAGTGCTGCGCGCAACTCACAAGCTCGCGGGGTAAGACAACTCAGGAAAAACGCAACGGGTTCAGTCCCAGACAAGGCGGATGTCAAACCCAAGCCTATCCGCCCGAACGAACGCCGATGGTGAAATAGATCGGGAGCGGAGAAGGCATTATAGGCCAATCGGGTCCAGACAGGACCGATCTGTAACTCTATCGCTCACCAACTGAAACGGGGACCGAAAGAGCCATAGTAGCCCGGCGTCGATCCGCTTGGCGCGAGATCATTATCGCGCTGAACTCTCTCTGCCCATCGCCGACGCTCGGCCGCTTTTTCTTTGGCACTGGCGGGATCTGTCGATTTGCTCGCGGTTACCGCACTTGATTGACCACCCGTTCCGCCAGCTGTCGAGCAGGAAACAAGCAAAACCGCGGGACAAGCCAGCAGAATGCCCAGGGCAACTGCCCTCGTGGCGCTCCCATGAAGAATCTGACCCATAGTCCATCCTCTGCATCGAAAAACAAGAATGCCCCATCAGAGCCTGGGGGCGAACATCCAATACGACGGCCAGCAACAGACCGCCCTCTTTATGATTGTCCGGCCTTGCGACCGTGAGGCAAGAGGCGACTCAATACTGGATTTCGCCTCGTCGGGACAAGTGGTGCCCTTGAAACAAGGAAGTCGCGGAAATCCGCAATTACCAAGGCAAACTCCAGCCAGAAGCATAAATGCCGTCAGGTCGCGTTGACAATATAGGTGACGGTTCGATTGTAGTGTTCACGCAGCAGGTCGACAGCCTTATCCGCCTGCCGCGCCAGGGCGGCCTCCATGATGCCACTATGCTCCGCAGACAGATCACGCGCCGAGCGCGAATGGTCCACATTTCTGAAGCTCGGCAGACGGTAACGCTGCGTTTCGGCATAGAGCTGCGCAAACAAAGCAAGCAGGCGCGGCGAGCCGCAAGCCGACAGCAGCGCTCGATGGAACTCATGATGGCGAAGCTCAAATTGCATCAGCGCATCGCCGTCAGCCGTCCCACCAGCATCCTTCATCCGCCCCGATTGCAGGTCGAGCTTATGAAACGCCGCCACGACCTCCGTCTCCCAATCGTCGCCGCCAAGTTCTACCGACTGCCGCAACGCCTGACTTTCGACCAGGATTCGAACATTCATTACATCCTGCATTTCCGAGGGCGAGACCGGTGCAACGGTAAACCCGCGCGGCGGGTCGTTGACCACCAACCTCTCCGCATGAAGCCTGTTCAACGCTTCGCGCAACGGAGAAAAACTCAGGCCATACTGTGTTTTCAGAAACTCCAGGCGAAGCGGTTGGCCGGGAATGAGCCGCCCGTGCAATATGTCGTTGCGTAGATTGAAATAGGCAGATTCAGCTAGGGTCATCGCGGTACGGAACAGTCCTTACTCTTTCAAATTCAGGCGGGCGATTGCTTGGCGCGGTCGGCCTTGCTTTCTATATACTCCTTCCACGTCGGCCTATCGATCTGGAAATAGTCTCCCGAGCGCAGATAACCACCGCTTCCATGCGTGCGAGCGACCAGCCCGAGCCGCGGCGTATCGACATAGCAGCGCTCGGCGTCAAGCACGAACTCGTCACGGATATGCACCATGTTCACCTGCCCGATCACGATGGTCTGGAGCGGGCCGGTCACGACCGAGCTTAGCATGCGACATTCCATCGAGACTGGCGCGGTCGATATGCGCGGGGGTGCCACGGTCTCGGACGGCGCCACGGAAAGTCCCGCCAATTCGATTTCGTCGATGTCTGCGGGAGCGTCGATGCAGGTGAGGTTCATGGCTTGCGCGTTCGGCTCATCGACCAGATTGATGACGAATTCGCCGGTGGCCAGAATGTTCGCAGCCGTATCCTTCAGGCGACCGGCCTGCGGCATCAATCCGATGGCGACGGTCGGGGGCGAATTGCCCATCATGTTGAAAAAGCTGAAAGGCGCCGCGTTTCGAACGCCGTCCGCGGAGATACTGGTAATCCAAGCGATCGGGCGCGGGACGATCGACGAAGCGAGGATCTTGTAGCGCTCCTGTCCGTTAAGCTTGTTCATATCGAACCGCATGGTCTTAACCCTTTTCGAACCGTGATAGCGGCCTGACCGTATTCTTCGGTCTGTCGTCGACGGTCAGCTCGAATATGTCGGGGCGACCGTAATGGCCGACGACGTCGAAATCGAACTTGCCGCGCAGCACTTCGTCGGGATCGATCTGCGCATATAGGATGGCTTCGCCTCCGAAGTGCGGGCCGGCAAGCACACGACCCAGCGGGTCTATGATTGCGCTGCCGCCGCGCATCATGACTGTTTCAGGCGCGTTGCCGATCGAGGATTCGTGGTCGGCGGGATAGGCATTACGCGTGATGTATTGGCAAGCGGTCAACACATAGCAACGCCCTTCCAGTGCGATATGCCGCATCGACGGAACCCAGCTGTCCCGATCGTCGGCCGTCGGCGCGCAATAGATGCTGATTCCTTGCGAATACATATGCATCCGCAGCATCGGCATATAGTTTTCCCAGCAGATGACAGCGCCTACCCTGCCGAGCGGCGTATCGAAGACGGGCATCGTCGAACCATCGCCAAAACCCCAGACCAACCGCTCGCCCGCCGTCGGCATCAGCTTGCGATGTTTGCCAATGAGGCCTCGTTCGCCATCAAAGAACAGCGCCGTGCAATATAAAGTGCCCCCATCGCGCTCGATACATCCAATCACAACGAAAGCGCCGGTCTTCGCCGTCGCGTCGCATATTGTTTCGACCTCCCGCCCCTCAAGGTCGATCGCTGCCTTGTGATAGAGCATGTAGGCTTCGCGCCCTTCGGGCTTGCGCACGCCAACCGGACAGCCGAACGAGGCACCCTTCGGATAGCCGCCAAGGAAGGCTTCAGGGAAGACGATCAGCCGCGCACCTTCCCCGGCAGCCTCATGAATGATTCCGGCCGCCTTTTGCGCAGCGGCAACCGGATCGTCGGGAACGGACCCAAACTGGGCAATGGCGGCCTTCCATGACGTCGTCATCAGCGGCTCCACATACCGGTGCGGGTGGCGGCGTGCAGAGCCGCGCGGACGAGCTTCCCATCCGCCTCCTGCAGGGTCAGCGGCAGGTTGAAATGATTAAGGTCAGGCATATCGACCACCGTGACCGAATGTCCTGCCTGCTGCCATGCCTCGGCATAGGCAGCTGTCTGTCTGCGAAACTCTGGCGTCTCCAGGCCGCCGACGGAAGCAATGAGATGCGCGGAGGAGGTCTTCGGCATCAGGAATATCGGGCTATTGCGGGCGACCATTGCCGCGTCGAAATTCATCCATCCGTTGATATGCGTGTGCGGCAAAGGCGTAAGGTCGTGCAAACCGGACAGATCGAGCGCGACGCCAACGATATCGTCGGGCACGCCGTAGACCCGCTGCCAGTCATCCGACAGTAGCATGGCCGTCAGATGGCCGCCCGCTGACGTCCCGCCAACCACGAAGGGCCCCGCCCCGATGTTGAACCGGTCTCGGTTACGATGCAGGAATGAGATCGCGGTGCGGATCTGCCGGACGATCTCATCGAGGGTGACGGCGGGCGCAAGCGTATAGTCGATCACGGCGACATTAAAGCCATGCACATGCAAGCCGGGAACCGCAAAGGCATTATCTGCAGCATTGCCGCCACGCCAATAACCGCCATGAATCCAGACAAACAGCGGCGCGTCCTTGCCGGCCGGGTAGAGATCAAGCGTCTCACCGCTATCGTCGTCGTAGACGATCCCCGCCTGGTGCTTGAAATCCCGCCTCACCGCCTTGCTGACGTCTACAAGCCTTGCATATTCGTCGTCGAAGGAGGCAACGCTTGCGCGCGCATTGTATTGGATATCCAAAGCCGCGGCGTCATAGCCCTGATAGAAGAATTCAGCCATCGTCAAATCCCCAGATAGCGGTGTGACAGGTCCTGGTCGGCCGCGAGCTCGGCAGGATTTCCCGTCCACACCACGCGCCCTTTGTCGACGATATTGTGGCGATCCACCAGAGTGGCCATCTCGGACAGGTTCTTGTCGATGACCAGAACAGTCTGGCCGATATTTTTCAATTCATGCAGGCAACGCCAGATTTCGGAACGAATGACCGGCGCGAGCCCCTCCGTCGCCTCATCAAGGATGAGCAGCTTCGGATTGGTGAGCAGAGCCCGACCGATTGCAAGCATCTGCTGCTCTCCGCCCGAAAGAGTTCGAGCCGGTTGCCGCTTGCGTTCCTCCAGCCGCGGAAAAAGCTGGACGACGCGTTGCAGCGTCCATGCCCCGGGACGTGAGGTCGCGATGAGATTTTCCTCGACACTCAGGGATGGAAAGACGCGGCGCCCCTCCGGCACCAGTCCGATGCCAAGCCGCGCAATGGCATTTGGCGGCAAGCGATTGACGATCGTATCTGCGAAGCGGATCGTTCCGGCCGTCGGTTTGATCATGCCCATGATCGACTTGACGGTGGTCGATTTGCCCATGCCGTTGCGGCCTATCAGCGAGATGACCTCTCCCGCCTTGGCCTCTATGGACATGCCGAACAAGACGCGCGCCTGACCGTATCCTGCCTCAAGTTTGTCGAGCGTCAGCATCAGGCTTCCTCCCCCAGATATGCGGCCCGGACTTCCGGATGAGCGCGGATCTCGCTTGCTGTCCCGGTAAAAATGACCTTGCCGTAGACAAGGACACTGATCCTGTCGGCTAGCGCGAAAACGGCATCCATATCGTGCTCGATAAGCAGGATGGGATAGTCGCGTTTGAGGTCCCGCAGCAGAGCTGTCAGCGAGGCGGATTCCTCCGCCCCCATGCCGGCCATCGGCTCGTCGAGCAGGAGCAGCCGGGGATTGCGCGCAAGAGCGACGGCAATTTCGAGCTGCCGCCTCTGGCCATGTGCCAGACTGGATACGATACGCTCTCCCTGATCGCCAAGGCCCGCCCGCTCAAGCCAGGTTTTGGCAATTTGCAGATTGGCGGCATTGCGCCGGGGATTCCTGAAAATATCCGCCGAGCCGCCGCCCTTGGCCTCCAATGACAGCAGAACGTTTTCCATTGCCGTGAAGTCGACACATAGTTGCGTGAGCTGGAAGGAACGCCCCATTCCCATGCGCGCGCGCCGATAGGCGGGCAGACCGGTGATATCTTGCCCGTCGAACAGAATGCGGCCGGCGTCAGGGACGATTTCACCGCAAATCTGGGCGATCAGTGTCGATTTTCCGGCACCGTTCGGACCGATCAAGGCGTGAAGCTCTCCTTGCCGCACATCCAGATCGACGCCGTTGGTCGCGACCAAGGCACCGAATTTCTTTTGGAGGTTCTGAAGTACCAGGACGGATGCCTTCGTGTCAGCCATGGTGTTTCCCCAACAAGCGCCCCAGCATGCCATGTCGTCCGAACAGGGCAATCAAGGTCAGGATCGGGCCCATGATGATCATCCACTGCTCGGTCCAGCCGGACAGGATCTGTTCCAGGATGATGAAGACGGCGGCACCGGCAATCGGGCCGATCAACGTGCCCAAACCACCAAGCACGACGATTGCCATGAACTCGCCTGATTTCGACCAGGCTGCCATGTCAGGTGTAACGAACAGCGCGTAATTGGCCCAGAGAATGCCCGCCAGGCCGGTGCCGAAGGCGGAAATGACGAAAGCCGTCAGCCGGAAATTCAAGGGGCGGACGCCCAGATTGACGGCCCGCCGTTCACTCTGACGCAGCGCCTGGAAGATTAGGCCGAAGCGGGAATTGACGATCATCATGCAGAACATCGTCCAGAGAACCAGCAGAAACAGACATAGATAATAAAAGCTGGATCCGTTGGTGGTGTCGATCAGCGGCAAGGTGTTGCGTGCGTCGATCAGCAGGCCGTCGTCGCCGCCATATGTGGCCAGCGAGACAAGGATGAAGAACACCATTTGCGCGAAGGCCAGCGTGATCATGATGAACTGCACGCCCGCGGTCTTGAGCGCAAGCCAGCCGACGATCGTCGCAAGTGCGATGCAGGCAAGCAGTCCAATCGGCCAGACGATGAGGGCAGTATTCGTGCCTTGCCAACCGAGAAGCGGCTCTCCATTGCTGGTATGGTAGGCGATGATACCGACGGCATAACCACCGACGGCGAAGAACATGGCATGCCCGAAGCTGACGAGCGCACCATAACCCATGATCAGATCAAGGCTGACGGCAGCAATCGCGTAGATGACGATGCGTGTAGCCAGACCTTCGATGGAAGCATTGCCCGTAAATGCTGATAGAAGCGGAACGATAGCAAAGGCGACAAGGCCGATGAGGATGATTGCAATTCTTGTCGAACGCATCGGTCAGCCTCTCGCCGCCAGCAGGCCCAGCGGGCGAAACAAAAGCACCACGGCCATCAAAACGTAGACACTGGCGGAAACGAGCCCGGCGCTGAGTGTATCGGCTGTTGAAGGCGGCAGCAGCAACTGCATCAGTTGTGGAAGGTAGGCGCGTCCCATGCTGTCGACCATCCCGACCAGAAGCGCTCCGACCAGTGCTCCCCTGATCGACCCGACACCGCCGATGACGATGACGACGAAGGTCGTGATCAGAACGCGTTCGCCCATGCCGATCTCGATCGCCAGGAGCGGCGCGGCCATCACGCCGGCCAGGCCGCAAAGCGCGCCGCCGAGACCAAACAGGATCGTATAGAGACGGCGAACATTGACCCCGAGCGCATCCACCATCTCCCGGTCGTCCGCGCCGGCGCGGATCAGCATGCCGATACGCGTCTTGTTGACCAGCAACCACAATCCGATTGCCACAAGCGCTCCGACGACGATGAATGCGAGACGCATGACGGGATATTCCACCCCCGGCAGGATCGAAACGGCGCCCTGCAGGGCGGACGGTATATCCACAAAGGGCGGCTGGCGCCCGAAGATCATGCTGACGGCTTCATTGGTAAACAGAATGAGCCCGAGCGTAGCAAGCACCTGATAGAGATGATCACGCTTGTAGAGCCATTGCACGACCGAAAGCTCGATCGCCATGGCGTAAAGACCCGCGCCCAGAACGGCGGCCACCATCCCCACCAGGAAGCTGCCGCTTCCCAGTATGGCGAAGGCGGCGCAATAGGCTCCGACCATGTAGAACGCGCCATGGGTCAGGTTGATGACGCCCATGATACCAAAAATCAGCGTCAGTCCGGATGCCAGCATGAAAAGCATGGCCCCATATTGCAGGCCATTGAGCACCTGTTCGATGAATAGCAGCATCCCGCTTTCCCCATTCTGAAAATTCGCGAGGCAATGACCCCGCCCAGGAGCGGCAACAGCTGCTTCCTAGGCGGGATCTCTGAGCGAATACCGCTATTTCATCGAGCATTTGGACGCATAGGCATCGCCGTAGTCCGATGCGACCTTCCGAACGATCTTCTGGACGATCTTGCCATCGGCGTTCTTTTCGAATTTTGTCAGATAGTAGTCTTGAATCGGATGTTGATTGGGTCCCATCTTGAACGCGCCGCGGATCGCCGTGAAATCGGCCTTTCGCAACGCGTTGCGGAATTCATCTTCCTTGGAAAGATCGCCGCCCACGGCCTTCAGGCCGGTGCCGATCAGATGGGCGGTATCATAGGCCTGCGCCGCATAGATCGTCGGATCGCGGCCATAATCCTTACGGAAGGCCTCGACAAAAGCCTTGGAGGCGGGGTTATCGGTCTCCGTCGTCCAGAGGGCGGAGGCGTAGACGCCATCGGCGGCATTGCCCGTCGCCTGGATCATGCGCGCATCCATGGAGAAGCTCGGAATGACCATCGGGATCGAGGCAGCCATGCCGGAATTGGCGTATTGCTTGGCGAAATTGATGCCCGCGCCGCCGGGATGGAACTGGTAGATGGCGTCAGGTGCAAGCGACTTGACGCGCGCAAGCTCGACGGAAAAATCCGTCTGATCGAGCTTGGTATAGATCTCGCCGACGATCTCCCCCTTATAGGTACGCTTGAAGCCCTCGAGTGCATCGCGTCCTGCCTGATAGTTCGGCGCAAGAATGACCATCTTCTTGAAGCCAAGTTCGTTGGCCGCCAGGCCGGCGGCCTCATGAAACGCGTCGTTCTGATAGGATGCGACGAAGTAATTCGAATTGCACTTTTCGCCAGCGAACGTCGACGGGCCGGGATTGTTGCTCACGTAGAATGCCTTCGCGGTCAATACGCTCGGAAGGACCGCCGCCAGCACGTTGGAGAAGTTGACACCCGTATAGAGCTTGATGTTTTCCCCCAGCATCTTGTCGACGATCTGCTTGCCGTTGGCAGGCTTCAGCGCATCGTCCTCGATCTTCAGCGTGACCGGCACGCCTCCGAGTTTGCCTCCTTCTTCCTTGAGAGCGAGATTGAAGGCATCCCGGATATCCTCGCCGATGTAACCGGCCGGCGTGGACAGCGTGGTAATCAGCCCGATGGTGACGGGCTGCGGGTCGTGCGCCAGGACCGGAAACGCAGCCATGATGGCGCCGGCTGCGACAATTCCCATAAGGCTGCGCCTTGTCCATTTCAGTGACATGTTAAGCTCCCCTTTTTTGTTGAATGAAGCCGAGAGGCTCCGATCTTGTATTCGTGCGCTATCAGATGGCGACCACAGGATGTCTGATCGTGCCGATTCCCTGCACCGTGGCTTCGACGACGTCGCCGGGCCACATCCACTCCTGAGGCGTACGGCCGGCGCCCACGCCATCTGGCGTTCCCGTGGCGATGATGTCGCCCGGCTCGAGTGTGATACCCGAGCTGATGTCGGCAATCAGTGTCGGCACGTTGAAAAGCATGAAGCGGGTGTTCGAACGCTGCTTCTCCACGCCATTGACCGTGAGCCAGAGATCCAGATCATGCGGATCGGAAATCTCATCGGCCGTGACGATGCAGGGACCGAAAGGGGCATAGGTATCCTGCCCCTTGGAGAAGATCCATTGCCCGGCGCGGCGATTGTCGCGCGCGCTGACGTCAATCATCACGCTGTAGCCGAAGACGTGGCCAAGGGCGTCTTTCTCGCTCACGCGCTTTGCGGTCGTCCCGATGACGACAGCCAGTTCGACTTCCCAATCGAGCTGCTGCGTGATGCGGGCATTGTGCTCGATTGCGTCACCGGGGCCGATAACCGTCGTTGGCGGCTTGGAGAAGATGACAGGCTGCTTCGGCAATTCCTTGGAGGTATCCAGTGACTTCGCCGATTCCGCTACGTGCTCCACATAGTTCAGACCGATGCCGAAGATGTTCTTGCGTGGGCGCGGTATCGGCGCCAGCAGTTTGACATTCGCCAATGGAAGGGCCGTTCCCGCTGGAAAACGCGCACCGCACTCGCGCAGCAAATCGCGCAGCCGTTCCGGTCCGACGGGGCCAAGGTCAATCAGGCCAAGCATCGTGTCAGGCAGGTCCACACCGAAAGCTTCCCCCAGCCATGCGACGTCGACGACGAGATCACCGGACATCACCCCAAGCCGCGCCCCGGCTTCGACCCCGTTTCGATAGGTTACAAGACGCATAATATACCTTTCCTTAGCCGTTGATCGGCTGATGGCCATCGTTGTCCGCGAAAGCCTGTTCGCGATAGAGCCCGAGCGAATGCATGACCGGCATGTCGTTGAAGGCAAACAGGCACGCGTCTTCGCGATCCGCGCTGTTTGCATGTTCGTGCCATGCCCAGGACGGCACGCAGAAAATATCGCGCTCCTTCCAATCGAAGCGCTCGCCGTTGATAATCGAATAGCCGCTGCCCTTGGCGCATTGATAGAGAACGCTGCCGGTATGACGATGCGCCTTGGTCTTCTCACCGGGGCGCAGCATCTGCATGGAAGCGCCGATGGTCTGCATGACCGGGCCGCCGGTAAGCGGATTTACATAGTTCATGAAAACGCCGTCGAACGGCGAGCCATCGGTCACCGATGCATAGCGGCTCAACGCTTCATAGGTCGGCGCCCATTCGTACTTAAACAGAGGTGAATAGGCATGCCCCCATTTGCTCTCCGCCGGCCGCAGACCGGGATTACCCCAGGTCGCGGTCATGTCATCGACGGGATGGCCGACAGCTTGGCGCAATTCGTCATGAACGGCGTAGAAATTGGCCTCGAGAGCATTGACCAGCGGGATGTCCAGGCCGTCCTGCCAGATGCAGGGCGTACCGTCCTCGGCGATACCATGCTCGTGCCAGGTACCGTTTGGCGTCAGAACGAAATCGTTGGCCCCAAGCGTCATTTTGTGGCCATCGACGATCGTATAGGCTCCCGAACCCTCCATGATGAAGCGTAGCGCCGATGCGGAATGCGCATGGGCGGATGCCGCCTCGCCCGGATGCATCACCTGCAAGCCTGAATAGAGCCAGCCGACAGCAGCGGCCACATCCTGACGGCCCGGATTGCTGAGATAGATCACTCGCCGACCCGCCTTCTCCGGCGTCACCAGATCGACGGACCGCAGGACGTGGTCGCGAAGATCGGCGTAACGCCAGAGCACCGGCACGGAAGCTGACTTCGGCTGCCACGGCTCGATCTTGTTGGCGACCGTCCACAAGGCGCCGGCCTTATGCCGCTCCAGCTCCTCGTAATAGGCCAGTAGCTCGGGGGTATCTTCCACATTGGCGCGGCCAGCCGCGTCTTCGCGATGGTTTTCGCGGGCTTTGGTCATGACAAATCCTCCCAGACATGTTCATTTTCGACAATACATATCTTTTTATAAAATAGAAGCGACTTGCGATAATTTTTCAAGGAGCGCCCAAGGACCTCTCTTCGGAAGGGCGGGCGCCCTCATGCTCAGCGAACGCCGGCGCCGATGGAAGCGGGAAGACCTTTTTGAGGTGCTATAAGCCCAGCCGGTTCTCGATTTCACATATGGCGCCGTAACAGAGACTTGGCCCAATCGACCCCAAGCTGCGATTTTGGCCAGCTTGTGTAGCGTTGAGAAACCGATTGCCCCGGGGTCGGGCAGCCGACTGGATTTCACTTTTGTGATAGGGAATAAAGTATGTGCCTGATCGCGACCCCACGGGCCGCCGATGCCCATCTTGCAGCAAAATTACCATCGGAACAAAAGAGTAAGGGAATGTTTGTCGAGCAGATAGAACGCGAAATCGGGAAAGCGCTGCCGGATTCATATAAACGATTCCTGAATGCTTTCGATGATTTCTGCTATGTGAATTACAACGAGTTCAAGGATGAATTCTCGGAGTCTACAGGCACTCCATGGTTCTGCTGGAGCGAGAAAAGGCTGGGCGAAATCTCGATCGTCGATGGCGCGACGAAAGATCGGATGGCGTGGGAAGTGTTGAAATCATATGCGGAGATCAACGCCCACAAAGGTGAAATTCAAAAATCACTCCTGGAGCGTACGCAATTTCTTGTCGCGATCGCTGAGGACGACGGCGACATGCTGTTCATGGACGCATCAGATGATTTTGCGGTTTCGGTCTATATGCATGATTCCGGTGAAACGAAACGCTTGGAAGATAGCTTTGAGGCCTGGCTGGCAAACACCCCTTAGAGCGCATAGGCGGATTCTTCTGCTTATCTGAAGTGCCTGCTGTTCTAACGAACGACAAGCGGGAATGGATTTATCCGAGCTGATGGTGCACTGCCTCGCCGACCTTGTTGGGATCGGCTTGGCAATCCAGTTGTTGTGACCAAGATCACGCATGCCCAAGTCACGCATGCCTATGTCAGACGCCATCGCCATCCCGCCGAGATCATCGCCGCTTATTCGCGCAACTAGCTCGACGCTATCCTCCGACGGTCCTCTTCCCCACCCTCGCGACAACCGTCATCTTCCGATTTTGCTCAACGAGCCCCGACCCCAGCCAACAGCCGTTCCACACCCGCTGCCCAACCCAGGAGCCGCCGGTCCGATCCGTTGCGCGCCATCAACGTCAGTCCCGCAGGCAGAGAAAGTTGCGGCAAGGGAAGCGAGATAGCGGTCAAGTCGAACTGATTAGCAATCTGCGCGTTTCTCAGCAGGAGAGCCTCCGTTTGTTCCGCAAACGCTACGTCAGCAATGATATGGTCGATACGGGGCGCAAAGATAGGAGCCGTTGGCATCACCAGTGCATCTATGCATTTCAGGCGGTCATCCATCTCGGCCATCAATTGGCTGCGCGTACGCATCATCCGCAAGTAGGCCCATGCCGGAAACTTCAGTCGACGTCTCAATGGTTCGGAGACGCGGGGATTAACTGGCCCAATACCGGCCTGGAGCCAATCCGCATGAATTTCTGCCGCCTCGATAGAGGCAATGGACGCCTCGCCGGTCGCCGCACGCATCCGTTCCAGGAGGTCTTCGATATCGCACTCAAAAACCAGCGCGCCATTCTTTCGCAACAGGTCCAAAGCATTTTCCATGGCCGCTGCGATTTCGTCGTGAACATCGCTCAGCAAATATCCCTTTGGCACACCCAGTTGGATGCCTGCCAAGGGAAGTTCAGCCACCCCATTGGCAATTCCCTCCACCATGATTGCGTCGGCGAGCGCACACTCGGCAACCGAACGTGCAATAGGGCCGATCGAATCGAGCGACGGCGACAAGGGAAAGGCACCATCGCCTGGAATGCGCCGAGCCGTGGGTTTGAAACCGACAACACCATTCAATGCCGCGGGGATGCGAACAGAGCCGCCTGTGTCTGAACCTATCGCTACATCGCTGGTGCCTTCGGCTACGCACACCGCCGCCCCGGACGAAGACCCTCCCGGAATAAGCTCCGGATTGCACGCATTGGCTGGTGTGCCATAGTGTGGATTGACCCCGGTCGTGGTAAAGCAGAATTCGTCGAGGTTGGTTTTCCCGAGGATAATGGCGCCGGCTTCGCGCAGGCGCTGGACCACCCGGGCATCCTGTTGGGCGGGCTTGGCATCGCGTCGGATAACCGACCCGGCCAGCGTGGGCTCGCCGGCTACGTCAAAGATATCCTTGATCGATATGATCGCACCGTCGAGGGGGCCTAACAGCGTATTTGACTGACGACGGCGATCCGAAGCGTCGGCGGCGGCGCGCGCCTCCTGGCGATATATCTTTAGGAAAGTATGCTCCACATCTCGCCGATCCTCCAGCACAGCCAAAATCCGCTCTAGCCGGCTCCGCGAGGTCGTCATTGCTTTCTGGTCATCAATCATAGAATTGTCACTCCCGCAGAAAGATACGCTCCACCTCGGTCGCTGGTTGAACGACCGGCCTGCCTTACAATTGGATGGCATGTGCGGTCTAGAGCATGTTGCGCAAAAGTGCGCAGCGGTTTTGCGACTACGACATGCGTGAAATCAAGCGCGTGAAGCGAACCTTAGAGATCGCGACGCGCTTTAGGCTGATTATTCAGTACCCATAGCGATCTTCATTCGGTTCTCCCAACGCGATAGGACTGAGGGAACAAGAAATCTCGCCGGGCGATGGACAACCATCGCCCCAAGCTTGACCGGACCCGCGGTTCAAAACCGAGTTTTCTAGAGCCGTCCTGCCTCGATAATGCTTTGCAGGAAACTGCGCGTGCGCTCCTCTTTCGGATCCCCGAAGATCTGGGAGGGGGGGCCTTCCTCATGAACCTTGCCACCATAAAGGAAGCAGACCTTGGTCGCCACTTCGCGGGCAAATCCCATTTCATGGGTAGCGAGCAACATGGTCATCCCCTCGGCCGCAAGATCGCGCACAATGTTCAGCACCTCGGACACCAGTTCCGGATCGAGCGCCGAGGTGATTTCGTCCAGAAGCAGCACCGACGGTCCCATCGCCAGAGCGCGCACGATGGCGACGCGCTGTTGCTGGCCACCAGAGAGCTGATCGGGATAGGCGGTTGCCCGATGTTCGAGGCCGATACGCTTCAGCAGTGACAGGGCGCGCGCTTCGGCCTCCCCACGTTTCTGCCCCAGAACCTTGGTCGGCGCGAGCATGACATTCTCGACCACGCTCATATGCGGAAACAGATTATAGCTCTGGAATACGATACCGACGTCGCGCCGGAGCGCATTGACGTCGACACCGGGGCCGGACATGCGGTCGCCATGGATGCGGATCTCGCCATCCTGGATTTGCTCCAGCCCGTTGAGGCAGCGCAGCAAGGTAGACTTGCCGCAGCCGGAAGGCCCGATCAGGCATACAACCTGATGCTCGTCGACCTCGAGGTTCAGCCCGTCGAGTATCTTCACCGCGCCATAGGATTTCGTTAGGTTGCGAATTTCGATCATCGCCATCGGTCGTACCTTTCCGGATCAGCTATGACTGTGTACGGCGCTGCTCACGCTCGAGCAGCCGGTCCACGAAGCGGGCTTGCGGGATAGTGATCAGGATGAACAGCAACGCCACCGTCGTTACCGGCGACAGATTGAAATTGTTGGCGCCGATGATGCGTGCTTGATTGAATGCATCGATCGATCCGATAACATTGACGAGCGCCGTATCCTTCTGCAGACCGATGAAGTCGTTGAGCAACGGCGGTATGATGCGTCGCACCGCCTGGGGCAGCACGACATACCGCATGGTCTGCATGTAGGACAGGCCGAGGGATCGAGCTGCAGCAACCTGGCTACGGTGAATACTGTCGATGCCGGCTCGATAGACCTCGGCAACATAGGCGCCATAAGTGAGCGTGAGCGCTATGATGGCATAGGATTCCGGCGCCAGATCTTTCAGGTAGGGCAGGCCCGTCAGCGGGATGCCAAAGCCGATGAGATAGATATTGATGATCGCCGGCATGCCGCGGAACATATCGGTGTAGATGGTTGCGATCATGCGCACCGGGCGGCCCGCCTCTCCCGGCATCAGCCGGGCGATCGCAACGATCAGCCCCCAGACCAGCACCAGCACTTCCGCGAGTACGAAGATGTAGATGTTAATCCAGAAGGCTTTCAGCACCAGACTGAAGGAACTGAAAATCAACGGCAGTTGCACGAAGGTGCGACTGACGGCAAGGTCGTTGGCCATCAGGAATTGCGCCCCGACGAGCAGGAGGATGATCACTGCCCCGTAGCCGAGCGTCGAAAAGGCCGCCTCGCGCGATGTTGCCGCGGCTATTCGCGCGGCGATCAGATCATTGCCGGCAAGGGCATTCTTGGCCGTGACGGATGCGCGCCACGATTTCGTCGCCGGTCGTAGCAGCAACAATATGACAAGACCGCACAGAACCAATAAGGCGGCCGAGACACCGCCGCCTTCACCGAGTTCCGTGAGCGCTCCATAGATGTCGCGCAGGGTTTTCCAGCTTGCAAGCAGGACGAAGATGCTCACGATCAAGGCGGTCGCGGCCCAATTCGTCGTGTCTTTCGGCGGTGCGCTGGCACTCCAGCTGCGCGCGCCTTCATAAAGACCAAGCAGTGGCTTGGTCCCCGGTCTAGGGGTATTTTCGGACATCGCATGCCTCTGTCTTCAAGGCATTTTCCGGAATGAATTCAATTCCTCGATGGAAAATGCGTCAGAACAAATCTGGACGAAGATGTCGTTCCTCAATCCTCCGTCACCGGAATAATCCCGGCAAGACGAGGCGATTGCGGGAACGGCTGCACCGGATCGCCAGAGACGGCAATCCGGTGCGACAACCAGATCAAGGCTTGAGATAGGGGATCTGGGCCGGGTCTGCACCCCAGGCATCGGCCAGATACTTCTTGGAGAGGCCGGCAAGGGTACCGTCCTTCTTCATGTCTTCAATCATCTTGTTGAAGACGGTCTCGTTCGGCGAACCCTTCGGATAGAGCGCACCATAGGACTCGCCCGTCGTATACTGATAGGGCACGCCGATCATACCGTGCGAATTGGTGGCAACTCCGAGCATGATCGAGGTGTCGTGCAAGGCGGCATCGATCTGGTTGGACATCAGGGCCGTGGACAAAACACCCGTGTCGGAGAAGACCTTGACCTCTTTCGGCTTCAGCTTCTGATCGACGAAATTCGCGCCGGTCGTGCCCTGCATCACGCCGAAGCGCATGTCTTTCACCGTGTCGGCGCTGTATTTTGTGCCTTTCTTGACCGCGACGCCGATATCGGAGTCGAAATAGGGTGTCGAGAAATCGACCACCTTCTTGCGTTTGTCAGTGATGGAGATTTCAGCCAGCGCAATGTCGAAATCCTTGGTCTGCGCGGCGACAAGCGCGTCAAACGACACGTTGACGACCTTCACCTTGTCGAGGCCGGCGCGATAGGCCATGTTGATGGCCATGCAATATTCGTAACCATCCTTCATTGCATCCGGTGAATCGCCATTCCACCAAGCTGGTGCCGGCAGCGTGGTCTGGACAGTCAGCTGTCCCGCGACCGCCGGCTTGATCGGATCAGAGCCCTTCTTGCCAGTAACTTCGCAATTGCCGATCGTTTCGGCCACGGCAGGAATTGCTGTGCCAAGCAGCAATGCGCAACCGATCAGGCTTCCGGCAATAGAATACTTTCCCACTTGAGTTTTCATATCCAGGTTCTCCTCCTTTATATTTTATCATTTATGATTATCTCGCTGCCGCCATGAAGAAACGGGTTTACCCGTCCTACAGCGCTCACGATCCTCACAAGACATTTGTGACTCAGAGATTTTGTAAACACAAGCGCCGTTTACGATATGTTTAGACATGGGAAGTTGGCCGTGACGCATATTTGCCGACGTACGGCTGTTGCTGTGCGCGGATCGATCACGCCTGCGAAAGATCGGGTTCTGCCCATCCATAAGGTGATGTCAGGTTAGGTTTTCGAGGGGCGCCTCGGATATGGCACCTGGTTCAGGGAGCCGCCCTGGTGTTCGCCTTCCATTGGGCGATCGCCCTGAGACGACGGCAAGTGGCAACGCCTATGCCTGACAATCGGCGCATCGCAAGCCAATCTGCAATCGCCTCTTGTCACCCTTCAACTGAACGAACGAACAGGCCCTGACCTGGTTGCAGCGATGGGCTACCGCAAGATTTGAGATGGGCGTCAGACCTTCGAAAGAGCGGCGAAACCACTCAGGACTTGTTGACGCCCATCAATGATCACAAACTCCATGGCCTTCTGTGCGGCGAGACAGTCCCGCGCCGCAATGGCATCGACAATCGCCATATGTGTGTCGGCAATAGTGACGAAGTCGTTGCTGGAGGCTGGCGCGCTAATACGGAACATGCCGACCAACGCCGCTTCGATGAGGCCGCCGAGCGACCGCACGAATGGGTTCTGCGAAGCTTCGGTGATTGCCAGATGGAAATGCAGGTCCGCCACAGCAAGACTGTCCGACGTGTGGTGCGGGGCGGACATGGAGGCCGCGAGCCGGCGCAAGATATCGATGTCCTCGGAGCTGGCGCGCTCGGCCACCAGGCGGGCCGCGAGCGGCTCGAATGCCATGCGTATGTCGTAGAGATGGAGAAGGAACTCCTTGTTCACTCCGCTTTCGAAGTGCCAATTAAGGATCTCATTGTCGAACATGTTCCAATAGATTCTATCGGTAACCCGAGTGCCGACGCGGGCGCGCGGCACGACAAGCCCTTTCGCCGCGAGTGTCTTCATGCTCTCGCGCAAAACGGTGCGAGACACTTTGTAGCGCTCCACAAGCTCGTTATCGCCGGGAAGGATGGTGCCGACCGGAAAGGCAGCGGAGACGATCGCCTTGCCAAGATCGTCAACGACGTGAGCATGGCTCGTTCGCGACGGTCGCTCGTTTTTGCGGATACCAAGAAATCGGCTATGCAAGCGCTCTGCCCTTCCCTCAGACATATTGCCGGTTGAGGCGGGAGAGCAGCAGGAGGCCTTTCTGCATCACGATGAAGGCAAACAACAAGAAGCCGATCACTATTTTCGTCCACCAACTGGAAAGCGTTCCATCGAAGGTAATGTAGGTTTGAATAAGGCCCTGTATCAGAATGCCGATAAGTGTGCCGCCAACGAACCCCGCTCCTCCCGTAAGCAAGGTTCCGCCTATGACCACGGCAGCGATGGCATCAAGCTCGACGCCGACGGTGGCAAGCGAGTATCCTGCGGATGTATAGACGGAAAAAACAATTCCGGACAGTCCGGCGAGAAAGCCGGACAAGGCGTAGATCTGGATCGTCGTTAGGCCGACGGGCACTCCCATGAGCTGTGCCGTCTGCGCGCCACCGCCCAGCGCATAGACATTCGCACCGAAGCGCGTCCGATGTGCCAGAACAATGCCGCCTGCAAAGACCAGAAGCATGATGCCGCCAATCAATGTCAGCCGGCCGCCGCCGGGCATCAGCCAATAGAGATCGTTGAGCTGCGTATAGAAGTCATGCTCGATCGGAATGCTGTCGATCGACAGTACGAAGGCAATGCCGCGCGCCAGAAACATTCCGGCCAGCGTGACGATGAAGGGCGGCATGCTGAGATAATGGATGATCGCGCCCATGCCGGCACCGAAAATCGTAGTGATGACAAGGACGAGAACGAAAGCGACCAGGGGATGAACCGTCGTGTCGCGAAGGATGACCGCCAAAAAAATCCCCGTAAAAGCAATGATCGAGCCGATCGACAGATCGATGCCGCCCGAGATGATCACGAATGTCATGCCGACGGCTGCAATTCCTAGAAAGGCATTATCGGTCAACAAGTTGCCGACGACCCTGGTCGATAGCATGTTCGGATACTGGGTCACGCAGCCGGCATAGGCCAGAATGAAGATGAGGATCGTCGCAAGGAGCGGAAGATATTTCGAATTCACTTTGCCTGCTCCTTTTGCACCATCTGACCCTCGCCGCGGCGCCGCCAGAAAAACGCGGTCGCGGATTGCATGGCAGGCGACTGGATGACCAGAATGATGATGACGATGATCGCCTTGATGACCAGGTTGAACTCCGGTGGAAAGCCCGAAAGCAGGATGCCTGTGTTGACCGATTGAATGATCATCGCACCGATCAGCGAGCCGACAATGCTGAAGCGCCCGCCCAGCAGCGAATTGCCGCCAACGACCACGGCGAGGATGGCATCGAGCTCAAGCCACAAACCGGCATTGTTGGCGTCCGCGCCCTTGATATCGGCGGTCACGATGACGCCGGCGATCGAAGCGCAAAGGCCGCTCAATGCATAAACAGCCATCAGCAGTACCGGGGTCCGAATGCCGGACAGCGTGCTTGCCCGCCGATTAATGCCGATGGCCTCGACGAGCATGCCAAGAGCCGTGCGGCGAACGAGGAGGATGACAACAAACGCCGCAATCAGCCAGATCACCACCGGCATGGGCAGTGCCGCGAAGGAGCCACTGCCAAGAAAGGTGAGCGCGTCATTGTTGAAAGTGAGGATCGTACCTTCGGTGATCAATTGCGCGATGCCGCGGCCGGCAACCATCAATACCAGCGTCGCGATGATCGGCTGGATATCGAGGGCTGCGACGAGCAGGCCGTTCCATAGTCCGCACGCCAGGCCGATACCGATTGTCAACAACAGGGTATAGGCAAGCGAATAGCCGGCAACGCTCGAAGATGCGGCTATGGCACCACAGATCGCAATGACCGCACCGACGGAAAGATCGATCCCTTTCGTGGCGATGACCAAGGTCATGCCGATGGATAGAAGTGCCACAGGCGCACCGCGTCGGAGCACGTCGATCAAGCTTCCGTAGAGTCTTCCATTTTGAATTTCCAGATGGAAGAACTGCGGAAACATGATGAAGTTCAAGAGCAGAATAGCCGCAAGCGCAATCAACTGCGGCATCAGGCGAAGCAGGGAAGCTTTGATTTGCGGACTCATGCGTCCTCCCTCGTCTTCTCAGCCGTGGCAATGGCCTCGACGATGTTTCCAGCGGTCACGTCGCTTCCAGTCAGCTCGGCAATGTGCTCACGATCCCGAAGGACGATGACGCGGGAACTATAGGCGACGAGTTCTTCAAGTTCAGACGAAATCACCACAAGAGACATTCCCTGCCGGCAGAGATTTTCGATCAGGCGAATGATTTCCGCATGGGCGCCGACATCGATGCCGCGGGTCGGCTCATCGAGAATAAGAAAGCGCGGATTGGTCGCCAGCCAACGCGCGAGAATGGCCTTCTGCTGGTTACCGCCGGAAAGAAGCCTGATGGGCTTTTCGCGATCGGTCGTGCGTATATCCAATAGTTTGATGTAATGGTCGGCAATCGCGTTTTGCTCGCTGCGGGCCAGAGGTCTTGCCCAGCCCCGCCGCGCCTGCAATGCCATAATGATGTTCTCGCGAATGGAAAGATCACCGATGATGCC
This sequence comes from Rhizobium sp. ASV8, assembly GCF_016429255.1. Classification (GTDB taxonomy): domain Bacteria; phylum Pseudomonadota; class Alphaproteobacteria; order Rhizobiales; family Rhizobiaceae; genus Rhizobium. The sequence goes on along the minus strand of NZ_JAELUG010000003.1, from coordinate 50,332 downwards.
ATCGGTCTTGCGGTCTTCCGGACAGAAGCCGAAGCCATTCTTGATGGCAGCGCGCGGATTGGGAAACGTCACCGCTTTGTCTTCGATTCTTGCTTCACCGCTATCGGCGCGCTCGACGCCGAAAAGCACCTCGGCGGTTTCGGTTCGCCCCGATCCGAGCAGACCGGCTATGCCGACCACCTCGCCGACGCGCACCTCCATATCGAAAGGCTTGACCTTGCCGCGCTTGCCAAAGTTAGTGAAGCGATACTTTACCGGGCCATTTTCCGTCTCGGTCTGCTTGATCGCGCTTTCGGTCTGCGCGAGTTCGCGGCCGAGCATCATGGCGATCAGGGTCTGTCGTGGAAGATCCTCCGCCTCGCGTGTTCCGACCAGACGCCCGTTGCGCAGAACAGTGATACGATCGCAGATGTCATAAACCTGCTCGAGAAAATGCGTAATGAAAACAATTCCCAACCCACGCTGCTTCAGTCGCCTGACGATGCCGAACAACATTTCGACTTCGTGCGTGTCGAGACTTGCGGTGGGCTCGTCAAGGATCAGAACTTTGCCGGAGAGATCGACGGCTCGAGCGATCGCGATCACCTGCTGGATCGCGACTGAGAAGCGATCGAGCTGACGGGTGACATCGATATCCACACCATATTGCGCCAGAAGTTCTCGCGCCATGCTGTTCATGACACGGCTGCTGACCATGCCGAACCGCCGAGGTTGGCGCCCAAGGAAAAGGTTTTCCGCCACGCTCAGATTGGGCAGAAGATTGACCTCCTGGTAGACGGTCCCGATCCCGAGCTTTTGTGCCGCCAATGTGTCATGCGGGTCGATCTCGGCCCCGTCGAGAACAAGCGAGCCGGCATCACGCCGATAGGCGCCGGTCATGCACTTTATCAAGGTCGATTTTCCGGCGCCATTTTCGCCAAGGAGCGCGTGAACTTCGCCGCGCAACAATGTGAAATCGACATGATCGAGAGCGGTCGAGCCGGGGAAATATTTACAAATGCCTGTTGCTAGCAGAAGTCGCTCGACGTCGTGAGCCATGAAGCACTGATGTCCCTGCATTGAGCCTGTGGGAGAAAGCGATAGCCGGCGCTTCTATCGAAGCGCCGGCATCTTTCATGGGGATCGCACCGGGGGCGAGGCCGATCCGCCGCGATCACCCTTTCGTCTCAGTAGCCGAGGTCCTTCTTTTGCTCGTAGACCTTCTGCGGATCATCCGCCTGGGTGTAGAGCTTGGATTCCGTCTGGATCCACTTCGGTGGCTCCTTCTTGGTCTTCAGATAGGCATCGAGCGCATCGAAGGCTGGACCGGCCATATTGGGGGTCAGTTCGACGGTTGCATTCGCCTCGCCGGCGGCCATGGCCTTGAAGAGATCCGGAACGGAATCGACCGATACGGTCAGAATGTCCTTGCCCGGCTTCAAGCCGGCTTCCTTGATCGCCTGGATGGCGCCGACGGCCATGTCGTCATTATGGGCATAGAGCGCACAGATGTTCTTGCCGCCATTCTCGGCCTTCAGGAAGCTTTCCATGACTTCCTTGCCCTTGGCGCGGGTGAAGTCGCCGGTCTGACTGCGGACGATCTTCAGGTTGTCGTGGCCCTTGAGCGCTTCTTCAAAGCCCTTCTTGCGGGCGATGGCCGGCGAGGAACCGGTCGTACCCTGCAATTCGACAATATTGCACTTCTTGTCGCCCACTGTCTTCACCAGCCAGTCGCCGGCAACCTTGCCTTCGTGGATCTGATCAGACGTGACGGCTGTCAGATAGAGATCCTTCGGCGCGTTGATCGTGCGATCGAGCAGGATGACGGGGATCTTGGCTTCCTTGGCTTCCTTCAGAACGGCGTCCCAGCCGGTCTCCACGACCGGTGCGAGCAGGATTGCGTCAACGCCCTGGGCGATGAACGAACGGATCGCCTTGATCTGATTTTCCTGCTTCTGCTGCGCGTCTGCGAACTTCAGATCGATGCCGCGCTTCTTGGCCTCCTGCTTGGTCAAGGTGGTTTCGGCCGCACGCCAACCGGATTCCGAACCGATTTGCGAGAAACCGACGACCAGATTTTTTGCCGATGCCGATGTGAACATGCAGGCAGCAAGAATCGTGGCACTGATCAGTGCAGTCTTCAATTTCATGATGTCCTCCCAAGGGCCATCTCCAAGGCCCATAGTCAAAACATCATATAGTAATACTTTTGTAAACCGACATTCGACGACGCAGTGCAGCAAAAACAGCCGGAGACGCCCGTGCCGCCGTTAACGCGACTTACGCGACCGCCTGCGCGCCGGTGATTTCGACCAGCGAGCCACACATAAACGCCGCCTCATCCGAGGCCAGGAAGGCGACGAGTGCAGCAACCTCCTCGGGACGACCAATTCTTCCGAACGGAACAAGCCTGTCGAGATCGGCGATCGTTTTCCCGGATCTCTTGACGCCCGCCTCCAGCATCGGCGTGTGGATCTCTCCGGGGCAAACGGCGTTGACGCGGACTTTGTCGGGCGCGTAGTCGCGAGCTAGATTCTGGGTGAAGGCCGCTACCGCAGCCTTGGTGGTGTTGTAGGCAATATGGTTGGGTGCCGGATAAAGGCCCCATTGCGAAGCGGTGTTGACGACGGCGCCGCCACCGGCCTTGATCATATGCGGGATGACCGCACGGCAAAGATGAAACATCGAGTCGAGATTGACGGCGAAGCTGATGTCCCAATCCTCGTCGGTGAGCGAGAGCAGATTTCCACGCCGGTTGATGCCGGCATTGTTCACCAGAACGTCGAGCCGACCCTCAAGGCCGAATGCCCTCTCGATCAACTCGGCGCATTGCTCCTTCTTGGAAATATCGGCGGCAATCGCAACAGCTCGCCCTCCTCTTGCTTCGATGTTCGCCGCAACTTCCGCCGCCGCTGGCGCGTTGGCGTCGGTGACGATCACCAGTGCCCCCTCGTCCGCCAACCGGCTGGAAATCGCCGATCCGATGCCACCACCACCACCGGTCACCACAGCAACCTTCTCGACGAATCTCTTCATTTTCCCTGCTCCCTAACGAATATAGCTGCCACCATTGACGTCGAGCGTCGCCCCGTTCAGCGACGCCTGGGACGGTCGAAGCAGAAAGGCGACGAGTTCCCCTATCTCCTCCGGCTCGGCCATCTCACCGATGGGGATATCGGCAACCGCGGCCAGCTTGCCGTGCTTGGCGACGAAATCGTCGGCCATGTCGGTGCGAACCCAACCCGGCGCTACGGCGATCGCTGTGATCCCGTCCGGGCCAAAACTTCTGGCAATCGACTTCGTCAAGTTGACGAGTGCGCCCTTGCTTGCACCATAGGGCATGGCGTCCGCCGCATAACCGCGTTGGCCGGCGCGGCTCGCTATGTTGATGATGCGGCCGCCGCCTTTGGCCTTGAAATGAAGGATAGCCTCCTTGCACAGATCCGCGGCCGCAAAGAGGTTCACTTGAAACTCCCTCTGCCATGCGGCCTTCCAATCTGCCGGATCGGCATCGACGGAGATTTCCGTGCGGATGCCGGCATTGTTGACCAGAGCATCGATCCGGCCGACCGCCGCCTCTGCCCGCTTCCAAAGCTCGAATGGACCTTCAGCACTCGACAGGTCAGCCTGAAGAACGGCGCCTTTGCCACCGATCCTCGTCAGGAGAGCCCCAGCCGACTGCCGATCTCGCCCGAAATGAATGAGCACCTGCGCGCCCTCGGCAGCGAGGCGATCGGCGATTGCCGCCCCAATGCCACGCGAGGCTCCGGTGACCAGCACCGTCATGCCTTCAATTGATTTGCCGGTTCCGGACATGATGCCTCCTACCTCAAAAGTTTCACTTGCGGACCCCAGGTATCGGAGAGTGCAAAACCCTTGAGAAAGGGATCATCGGCCTCATATCGAAGCTGTTCGCGCCCATAGACGTAGCCGCTTCCGGTAATGCGGGGCAGCACCGCCTTTCGACCGGCAATCTCGGTTTCCCCGATCGCCTCGGCATGGAACTCGCCGCCGATGAGCGAACGCGATGTCCTGCTGTCCCCGACCCTCACCTCCCCCCGCGCATATAGGGTGGCCAGATTTGCCGAACTGCCGGTGCCGCAGGGCGATCGGTCGACACGACCAGGCTGCAATGTCGTGCAGGTTCTCACAGCGCCATCTGCCTCACGCGCACGGAACATCACATAAGCGACATCACTCACTCCCGTCAGGATGGGATGGGCAACCTCGATCTGCTCGGCGAGCTGCGCCCGAAGCTCGATACCGGCTTCGGCAAGGACACGCGCATTCGAGGGGGTGATATCAAGACCGATCTGATCGACGTCGATCAGTGCATAATAGACGCCGCCAAAGGCGATGTCCGTTTTGATGCGCCCCCATTTCGGCGTTTCGATTTCCTTGTCCAGCATCTCCGCGAAGCTCGGGACATTGTCCAGACTGACCGAGATGCATCTTCCATTGCGGCAGGTAGCCCGCGCGACCACCAGACCCGCCGGCGTGTCGAGACGAACTATGGTCTCCGGTTCGTGCATGGCAATGCGCCCGCTCTCGAGCAAGGCCGTGACGACGCAGATGCAATTGCTCCCGGACATGGGATGCGCTCGATCCGCCTGAAGGACAATGAAGCCGGCATCGGCATCGGTCCGTGTGGGCGCGACCAGGAGGTTCACCGACATTGCGACATTGGCGCGTGGTTCGAACGTTACGAAGCGACGCAGACTGTCATCGACGGCATTGATGTGGTTCATCTTGTCCAGCATGGTCGCGCCGGGAATTTCCGGGGCGCCGGCGACAATGACCTTGCCGATCTCGCCTTGGCAATGAACCTGCATGAGGTCGAGCGTGCGATCCCAGTTCATTCGGCTGCCTCTTGCTTGATGTACCATCCCCAGGAACTCTTGCCGACATATTTGGTGATCTGTTTCGTCTCGAGATAGTTGTCGAGGCCCCAGCGACCCAGCTCCCGGCCAATGCCCGATTCCTTGTAGCCGCCCCACGGCGCTTCGGTAAAAGTCGGCTGTGAACAATTGATCCAGACGATCCCGGCTCTGAAGGCGGCAGCCACGCGCTCAGCCCGGACTTCGTCATTGGACATGACAGCGGCGGCAAGGCCGAAGCGGGACTCGTTGGCGAGCTCGACGGCCTCTTCTTCCGTCTTGAACGGCCTGATACAGACAACCGGACCGAAAATTTCCTCGACCCAGGCATCGCTGTTAAGAGGAACATCGGTCAATATGGTCGGACGAAGATAGTATCCTCTATCGAAGCCCTCCGGGCGGGTTCCGCCGCAGACAACCGTTGCTCCCGCCTGCCGCGCCGCTTCGATTGCAGCCGTTACCTGTTCGTACTGGCGCTTTGAGACCAGCGGGCCGAGCAGAACGCCTTCGTCCAGACCGTTACCGATCTTGATCTTGTTCGTCTCGTCCACAAGACGTCCAAGCAGCCGCTCGTAGATGGCTTCGTGCACGAGAACCCTGGAGGTCGCCGAGCACACCTGACCCTGGTTCCAGAAGATACCGAACATGATCCATTCGACCGCCTCCTCGATGTCGGCGTCGTCGAATACGACGAAGGGCGATTTGCCGCCGAGCTCGAGGCTCACCCGCTTGATGTCGCGAGCGGCTGCCGCCATGATCCTCGATCCGACAGGCCCGGAGCCCGTAAATGCCAGCTTGTCGACGCCCTTGTGGTCGATGATCGCCTGGCCCGCGACCGATCCGGCGCCGGTCACGATGTTCAGGACACCGGCCGGCAGCCCGACCTCATCGGCAATGGCGGCAAGTTCCAGCGCCGTGAGCGACGTCAGTTCCGCAGGCTTCAGAACAACCGTGCATCCTGCCGCAAGAGCAGGAGCAACCTTCCAGGCTGCCATCAACAACGGATAGTTCCACGGGATGATCGCACCGGCCACGCCGATGGGCTCCCGCACCGCTTTGGACGTGAAGCGGTCGTCGGCAAGAGGGATCGTCTCTTCCGGATGATGGTCAAGCTGCTCGGCAAGACCGGCATAGAAGTCGAAACATCCCGCAGCATCGGCGATGTCCCAATCGGCTTCCGGGAAGGGCTTGCCGTTGTCGAGGACTTCAAGGCGGGCGATCTCCGCCTGGCGCGCCCGAATCCCATCAGCGATCGCACGCAAATATGTCGCTCGCTGCGATCCCGAAAGCTTCGGCCAACCGTCCCTATCGAACGCCCTGCGCGCTGCCTTAACGGCGATGTCGACATCCTCTTCGGTCGCCGCAGCGATGGCTCCGATAACCTCTTCGGTCGCAGGATTGATGACCGGGCAAGTCCCGCCCTTGATCGGGCGCAACCATTTTCCGTCGATATACAGTTCTCTGCGCATCTTCATTCCCTTGCTCTCGTAAGTCGCAATCATCTTAAAATCGGTCGACGCGATAAGGCTTCATGTCCACGGGAGGGTTCACACCCGTGATGAGATCGGCCATGAGGCGGGCCGTGGTCGCGCCATAGGTCAAGCCGAGATGGCCGTGCCCGGTTGCGTACCAGACGTTTGCGCGTCTCGCGGACGGCCCCATGACCGGCACGGTGTCGGGGAGCGCCGGACGATGCCCCATCCATTCGCTTGTCTGTTCCACCTTCAACTCGGGGAGTGCCTCCCTCGCCCGCTTCACCAGCACCTTGGCTCGCCGATAGTCCGGCGCGGCTTCGAGACCGGCCATTTCGACCGTCCCGCCAACGCGAATGCCGCCGGCGGTCGGCGTAACCATGAATGCCCGCGCCGGCCATATCATCGAGTGGCGCATGGAAATGCCGGGAGCCATGATTTGCGTGTGATAGCCGCGCTCGGTCTCGAGCGGGATCGGCTCCTTCAACATGGATGACAGACGTGCGGTATAGGCTCCCGCCGCCAGCACTACACCGCCCACCTCCATGCGTCGCCCGTCCTTCAGCCGAATTGCCGTGACACCGCCGTCACCATGTTCGAAGCCGACGACCTCGCCCTTCTCTATGTGTCCGCCAAGCGCCTGAAACCGCTCGGACAACGCGACGACAAGTTTGTGCGGGTCCGAGATCGAGCGATTGCCGGGGAGAAGCACGGCCTTGCCGATCTTCGTCGTCAGTGCAGGTTCGAGATCGCGGGCCGAATTGCCGGCGAGAATCTCATATCGAAAACCGAAGCGATCAAGGATCTCGATATGATCCCGATCCGCATGGAATTCCGCCTCATCGGAATAGACGCTGAGACAACCCTCGGCGCTCAGCATATCCTGAAGGCCTGTCTCCTTCAGGAGCGCCTCGAGATCGTCGTGAACGCGCGCGCATAGCACCGCACCTGCCTTTTCCAGCGCTCTCAGCTGCGATGGACGGCTTGCTGCGAGGAAGCGCAGAAACCACGGCGCAAGCCGCGGCATATAGGAGGGGCGCACGCGCACTGGCCCTTCGGGGTCGATGAGCCATTTTGGCATCTGCGCCCAGATGCCGGGACGCGACGCGGGCATGAACTCGGTGATAGCGATGCTCGCCATATTGCCATAGGACGCGCCTTCGCCCGGAGCGCTTCTGTCGACAAGCACCACGGATTGGCCGCGGCGTTGTAGTTCATGGGCAATGGCGGTTCCGATGATACCCGCGCCGACGACAACGATTGAAGGCACTTCACTTCCTCGAAATGAACGATGGGTGGTCGAGGCGCGACTGCGCCGCGACAGAAGTCGGCTCACCAATTCAAGATCGGCTGCATGGCGGCCCTGAATTCGGCCTTTTCGTCGATGGTCAGCTCTCGGAGCGGCGCACGGCAATTGCCAACCGGCAGGCCCTGCAGCTCACAGCCATACTTGACCTTCTGCACGAACTTGCCGCTCTCCAGGATGTTCATGGCACGATAGAGCACGATCATCTTTTCACGCGCCGTCTTCAGATCTCCCGATCGGAACGTTCGATCGAGATCGACGCAGGCTTTGGCCATGCAATTGGCCGGCCCGCAGATCCAGGCGTCGGCACCCCAGAACATGAAGTCGAGTGCGATGTCGTCGGATCCCGAGATCAGATCGATGCGACCATTGTAACGGGAGTGGATGTCAATTGCCCGTTGGAGCGACCCCGAACTCTCCTTGATACCCAGAACACGCAGATCGTCGGCAAGCGCGTCCAGTATATCGAAACCAATCTCGACGCCGTCCTTGTAGGGATAGCTATAGAGAATGAGATTGATATTCGTCTCATCGAGCACGGTGCGGAAATGGGCGAGCAGCTCGTCCTGCGTCGGACGCGTGTAAAACGGCGTCGCGAGCAGAACCGTGTCATAGCCGATCTCCTTGGCACGCAACGTGTTCTCGATCACCTCACGTGTCGCGGGCGCGTTCGTGCCGGCAATCAGGGCCTCGCCTTCCCTGGCAAAATCCTTGACGAATCTCAGGACGTCGTCCCGCTCCGCATTCGACAGCGCGGAATATTCTCCGGTCGATCCCATCGGCACCCAACCGGTTACGCCTGCCGCACGCAAAGCGGTCAGATGCCGTTCGAAGGCTTTGAAATCGACCTTGCCATTCGTGTCGAAGGGGGTGATGAGCGCAGGCATAACGCCGGACAGTTTCATGGGAGTCTCCTGTATTTGAAGCAGATGCGTTTAGATGGCGAGTTTCTTGAGTATTCGGCCCTCGACGACCGAGACTGCGCGCGTCAGCGGGAAGGCGATCACGAAGTAGATCAGAGCAACGACGGTGAGGACTTCTACTGGCCTGGCCGTATTGTTGGAGATGTTTTGACCAACGAACATCAGGTCCGCCATGCCGACGGCCGAAACCAGCGCACTCTCCTTGAACAGGCTCACGCAGTTCGACAAAAGCGTCGGGATCGCCCGGAGCACCGCCTGCGGAAGCACGACGCTGATGACCTGAACGTTCCGCGGCAATCCGAGAGCGACGCAGGCGTCCAGCTGCTCCGGGCCGATCGATCTCAGGCTTGCACGGAACGTCTCGCTGGTGATGGCGCCCATGTAGAGCGTCAGTGCGATCACCCCGGAGGTCAGATTGGAAAGCTCGACGCCGAGGAGGAGCGGAAGGCAGAAGAATATCCAGAAGAGCTGAATAAGGACCGGGGTGCCCCTGAAGAACTCGACATAAATGCCCGCGATCGCACGAAGGGCAATGCTGCGTGATGTCCGGGCAAGACCGGTAAGGAACCCCAGAGAGCAGCCGAGAACGATGCAGATCACCGTCAGTTTGATGGTCATCCAGAGCCCGAGCAGAAGCGCATGTTCGAATTTGAGGAGGACCGAAAAATCGAGTGCCATTTCGATGCTCCTAGCTGACGAGAAGTTGGCGGCGCCGCTCGAGCAGGCCGACGATCTGGGTTACGGGGAACGAGACCGCGAAGTAGATCAAGGCCACCACCGTGAAGGTCTCGATGGGACGATAGGTTTCCGTGGCCAGGGATTTGCCCTGGTACATCAGATCCTGGATCGCAACGATGGCAACGAGCGCGCTCTGCTGGAAGATCACGATGCCATTGGTCAGAAGCACCGGTATGGATGCGCGAAACGCCGTTGGAAAAACGATGTAGAGGATGCGCTGCAAGGGATTGAGGCCAAGGGCGATCCCCGCGTCGATCTGCTCGCGCGGCACCGCCTGAATGGATGCGCGATAGGCTTCGGCATTAAACGCCATCAGATTCAAGCCGAGCGCCAGCACTCCCATCGTGATCGGGTCGAGGAAGACGTTGAAGAGCATCGGCACGCAGTAGAAAATCCAGACGATCTGGATGATCGCCGGCGTGCAGCGAAAGAACTCGACAAAGAGCATGAAGGGCAACCGGATGACCCTGAACGGGCTCATGATCAGAAGCGCCAGACCGAAACCAAAGACAATGCCGATGATGTTGGCCGCCGCCGTCAGTTCCAGCGAAACCCAAAGCCCCTTCAGCAGCGGAGCGATCGAGACCGCATTGAAGTCGAACAAATAGTTCATCCTTCGCCTCCCTACTGCTTGATATGGAAGACGCGGTCGATGAATTCCTTCGTTCGCTCCTCCCGCGGGGAACCGAGGACCTGCTCCGGCGGACCGTCCTCGACAACCACGCCCCCGGCACAGAAGATCACACGCGATGCAATGTTCTTGGCGAACCACATATCGTGCGTCACGATCATCATCGGCATGTTCTGGGCCGCAAGCTGCAGGATGACCTGCTCGACCTCGCTCACCAGCTCGGGATCCAGAGCCGACGTCACCTCGTCGAAAAGCATGAGCTTAGGATCGAGCATAAGTGCACGAGCTATCGCGACGCGCTGTTTCTGGCCGCCGGAAAGCTGCGCCGGATAGGCCTTCGCCTTGGCGGCGAGGCCGAACCGCTCCAGCAGCGCCTGAGCCCGCCCCTCCGCCTTTGACCTCGGCTCACCGCGAACCTTGCAAGGCGCAAGCACGAGGTTCTGGAGCACGTTCAGGTGGGGGAACAGCGTGTAGTGCTGAAACACCATGCCGATCGAGCGGCGAACATTGGTATCGATCACCGTCTTGCTATCGATGGCCGCAGACGAGATGTACGGCTTCCCATCGAAGCTGATCGAACCGCTATCGATCTTTTCCAGGCCCATCATCACTCGGAGCAGCGTGCTTTTCCCACCGCCACTTGGGCCGATGACGACGACGCGCTCGCCGGGCTTCATTTCAATGTCGATGCCCTTGAGCACCTGGATGGGCCCGTAGCTTTTGTGCAGGCCTTGCATTTTCACGAGGGGAAGGCTGAAGGACATAGTCATGGCCACTCTCGGATGATCGAGGTTGGAAGAGGCCGGCACGGATCGCGCCGGCCCGGCGAGATTACTTGGCGGCCTTGAGGACTTCATCGACGGCCTTGCGAATGAGTTCGTCGACATGTCCGGTGGCTACCTTCTCTTCCAGGAAGATGTTCACAACCTCGACATCGGCGTCCGAAAGCTGGTGTGGGAGACCAAATGCGACCCCCTGCTTGGCCAGCGCCGGCTTCGGGTTCATCGCAACTGCCCAGTCCGGATTTGATTGGGTGAACAGCTGGTTGGTATCGGAAGCATCGACCAGCACGTCGGCCCGCTTCGAGACGACGGCCAGCCGGGTTTCATCGTTCCCCGGAAGGCGCATGATCGTCGCGGTCTTCACCGCAGCTGAGATCGCCTTGTCCTGAACTGTCCCGGACATGACCGCCATTGTAAGGCCGGACTTGTCGAGATCCGCCACGGACGAGGCGCCGGCGGGGATCTTCGGATTGTTTTTGTTATAGGCAAGCGAGATCTGGTATTCCATCGCGGGAACCGAAAAGCGAACGGCCATGGCGCGAACCGTGGTCCGGTTCAGGGCGAGAGACATGTCCCACTTTCCGGCCTGCAGCCCGGCAACGATATTGTCCCAGGTGGTGTCGACGAATTCGGGCTTCACCTTGAGGACGTCGGCAAATTCCTTGCAGAGATCGGCGAAGAAACCGGAGTACTCACCGGTTGCGGGATCGCGCATCACATAGGGCGGAGCAACGGCCGCACCGCACTTCAAGACGCCGGCTTTCTGGACGCCCTGCCAATATCCCTCCGCGGTTTGAGCGTGAGCTGCTGTGGTTGAAAGACCTCCCAACAGGGCGAGCGCAGGCAGCGCCCGCAAGGCGGACGTCATCATCTTCGAAAGCATCGGCATTCCTCTTTTGCTGTGCGCGAAGCGCGGTTCCACTCGTCGGCTTGAACCGTTCTTGTCGTTTTTGTTGTCGGCTTCGTGTCGACTGAGCAATTAATGTCAACAGCGTGTCGACAAAGTCAAGAAGAAAAATTACATTGCCGACGTGTGGTTTTTCTGGCCCAATACCGCGGCTACGAATGAAAGGGACTTAAGTGTCTGACGACTCCGAAGTGAAACGGGTCCGGGGAACCGGATGGAAAAGCGTCTATGAAACGCTGCGCAACGAGATCCTTGCCCTGACCCTGCCACCTGGCCAGCTGCTCGACGAGATGAGCCTGGCCGAACGTTTCGACATGTCGCGATCACCAGTACGGGAGGCGCTGATCCGCCTGGGCGCGGACGAGCTCGTGGTGACGCTTTCCAACCGCAGCACCATCGTCGCACCGATCGAGGTGGCGACCTTTCCCAAATATGTTGAAGCGCTCGACATTGCCCAGCGCATGAACACGCGTCTCGCGGCGGCGTTGAGGACGGAGCCTGACTTGAAGCTCATCGCCAAACGGCAGAAGTCTTTCGAAGCCGCGGTGAAGACGGGAAACCATCTGGCGATGTCGGAGGCGAACAAAGAATTCCATATGGCGATCGCCTATGCTGGCAAGAACCAGTACTTGGCCTCGTTTTACGAAAGGCTGCTGTCACAGGGCCAGCGCATGCTTCATCTGCATTTCGAATATCTCGAAAGGACCCACGAAGGCTATCTTCTGACGGATGAGCACAGTTACATGCTCGAAGCCATCCGCGACAAGAACGTCGACCTCGCCGACGAGCTTGCGCATGCTCATACTCGCCAGTTTCAAGACAACTTCATCAATTTCATGCGCGAGAACTATACGACCGACGTCGCGCTCGGCCCATTGCGAGCTGCGGAGTAGATTGTGACCATAAAACGCATTGGCTTTGTTGGAACAGGCGCGATTACCGAAGCGATGGTACGCGGTCTATTGACCACGCCAGCCTATGTCTCCGAGATCTACGTTTCACCGCGCAACGCGGAGGTTGCCGCTAGACTTGACGCTGAGTTCGACACCGTTTTTGTCGCAGCCGACAACCAGGACGTCGTCAACCGAAGCGACGTCCTCGTGTTGGCCATCAGGCCGCAAATCGCCGAAGAAGTCGTGAGCGGACTTGTGCTCAAGGATGGTCAGTCGGTCATCAGCCTCATCGCAGCGACAGAGCATAGGAAATTGCGGAACTGGATCGCAGCCGATGTCAAGATCGTCCAGGCAATCCCATTGCCATTCGTCGCAGATCGGCAGGGCGTAACCGCCCTTTACCCCCCTGACACTGAGGTCGCCGCGCTCTTCGATGTGCTCGGGACTGCTGTCCAATGCGGCTCCAAAAGAGAATATGATCTGCTCGCCGCAGCCAGCGCGATGATGTCGACCTATTTCGGCATTATGGAGACGACGACGGATTGGCTGGCGGCTCATGGGCTCGATAGGGCAAAGGGCCAAGCCTATATCGCACCACTCTTTGCAAGCCTTGCACAACGGGCGCTCCGGCCTGACGTGACCTCTTTCGCGGCACTCAGCACAGAATTCGCGACGATTGGCGGTCTGAACGAACAAGTTCTATCGGATTTCGAGACGAAAGGCGGTCGTGAAGCCCTGGCCACGGCTCTGGGACGCGTTCTGGCTCGCATCGAGGGGGCGTAGCATTGGCTCCTGGGAGCATGATTTGCTGTTGAGGGATGTGAACGGTTGCACCTCCGTGAACCGCAAGAGCAACAGCAATATCAGATAGATTTGCTTTCTAAGATGCGCATTGGATGGGCGATGTAGCGCGCAGCCAATGACGGCGCGACATCGGCCGATATCAGGAGGGCCATATTTTCCGCAAGCGTCTAGCGATATAGAGAGGTTTCATTGAACGAGGCCCTCTACAGATGATCCTGAAATATGCAGCCGTTTTGATTGCCATGCTTGCGATCGTGGGCGGGCCCGCAAATGCGCAACAAGACGGGACAGCAGCCAAGCGACTGCCTCGCGAAGCCGTGCCGCCAGATCTTCCGGTCCACGTCATCAACGGCAAACCTACCCAGGATACGCTCGCCATCCTCTATTCGGGCGATGGTGGATGGCAAGATCTCGATGAGGAGGTCGGCAGCGCTTTGCGGAACGCGGGTATTCCGGTCGTAGGGCTAGATTCGCTCCGCTATTTCTGGTCCGGGCGGACCGCCCGGAAGACGGCCGGAGATCTCGGCCGCATCATCGACTACTATACCAAGCGGCTGAAGGTGCACCATGTTCTTCTTGTCGGCTACTCCTTTGGCGCAGATGTGATGCCGGCGAGCTACAATAGGCTGAGCCTAAAGCAGAAGGCGAAGGTCAGGGCAATTTCACTCTTGTCCCTGTCGCACAAGGTCGACTATGTGATCTCCCTTAAGGGCTGGCTTGGGTTTCAAACCGAAGGCAAGGGCGGCAATCCGGTCGATGATGTCAGCTCAATTAGACCGGGGATAGTCCAATGCGTTTACGGCAAGGATGACGATCACGATAATGCCTGCCCAGCCCTGCTGCGCACGGGAGTAAAGGTGATCGGCATGCCCGGTGGCCATCATTTTGGTGGCGATTACGACAGACTAGCTCAACATATTGTTGCGGGCCTGAAGACACGCCCGGACAAATAGGGCCTCCCGCATTCCATCGATGAGATGGCCAGAAATCTGCAAGTTCCGGCCTAGACAATGACGCTTCTCCTGTTTATACGCCGACGACAGACGCAAACGTCGCAGTGCGGGTGATTAGCTCAGTTGGTAGAGCAGCTGACTCTTAATCAGCGGGTCGTAGGTTCGAGCCCTACATCACCCACCAGGACGGCCCCTGTTCACTCAGTGCCAGGGTTTAATTTGCCATTCAGCAGATCAATCTGCGCGGCTTGCGATTCGAAAGCTTATCCACTTTGGATCGACCGGCCATCGGCATTGACGAGGCGCATCAACGTTTACGATGCGAGCTCTCGGAAGGAAGCCCGAAACTCAATTTAGTCAATCTCGCTTCTGTCTCTAGCTTCCGAGACCACGTCCTTAACCAAAGTGCAGTCGCAAAGCCGGCGATCAAGAGATGATCGTATCGACATCGGCAATCAGCGTCATGTTTTCAATACAGGTTTGATGCAACCTCAGAACGGAAACCAAGGAAACGTCCGAAACCGTCGCCAAAGTCGATGCGCTGATAGAATAGAAGGCCGTCGCCGCTTGGACGTTGCAACCAGCCAAAGCTCGGCCTCGCGGGCCGACCCTGCCGTTTACCCCTCCCGTCTACGACCGATGTGAGTGCCTCCAAGCCGCTTTTGGTCGCAAGAGCGGTGCCGTGCGGACTAGTCGTGGGCTACGGCCCAATGCGGATAGGTTACATAGGCGGTGAGTGCCCCTTCCCCCTTTGTCGAAATGGTCACCGCCTCACCCTTGGGCATGTAGACGATATCGCCCGGCCCCGCTGTCACGGTCCCGGCGCCCGTCGACACGGCAAGCTGCCCCTCCAGGACAATCATGACGTCATCGACGGCCATTGTTTCGGTCAACGTCTGATCAGGTGCGTAGCGACCGTACCCGATGGTGATCGGGCCCCCATGCCGCTCATCCACCAGATTTCCAACATATATGTCGCCATCCTGTCCCGGAGATCGAACGAGATTCGCGTCGGTGACGCTGAATTTTCGAACTTTCATCGTTTGTTTCCTTTGTTCCTGCAACGCCTCCAGTACCGCGTGCGCGGCGAACGGTTTGCGAATGAAGCGCGCATTCCTCGGCATGTCTTCGTCTCTGGGGAGCCGTTCACCCGACGCAACGACGATCTGGGTCTCGGGCCAGCGTTCGGTGACTGTGCGGGCGAGCTCGAACCCGTCAATGTCGCCTCCGGTATTCACGTCAGTGAAGAGCAGCGCCAGCGCGCCGTAGTCTTCGATGAACTTTAGCGCTTCGTCGGCCGAAGCCGCTTCGATGACATGATACCCGGCCTCCGAAATGATGTCCGCCGTGTCCATCCGGATAAGGGGTTCGTCATCGACGACAAGAGCTATGGGGTATGCAATTCCATTCAGGTTCTTGATTTCCATCGGCCGCAAAATCAACCAGTGGTTCATCGGGTTCTTGGCTGCAAGCTTTCATCGCCCCGCGCCGACTTCTTCGGCAAAGGGTCTGGCGTGATGGGATCGTCTGCCGGATCAGGATCACGCTCATTGGCGTCCATCACCTCTTGTGCTGCACCGATAATAGCGGAGATGATTTCCCGGGTTCCCCAGCCCGCCTCGTTTGCCAAAGCCACTAGCTCGTCCAAGACCTCGCGCGCAGCGATCCTTGCCTCTGTAACGCGTGCCGCTGGCCCTTCTTTTGTCGGCGCCGGGAAACGTGAGAATTGCTCACGTCCGTCAGCACGAACGACATGACGCCTTTCGAGCTGTTGCTTCTGCGGATCGGCAGTGCCACTGGTCGCAACCGCTTCCCGGTTCGGATCACAAACATTGACGTCCATTTCGTCGGGTAGCGACGCAGCCTGTTTTGCATTCATGATACCGACGGGAACCCGATCTCCCTCATCCGTGATTACGGTCACCTCTACAATCTTGTCTTCCTCGGCCATCGAATTCTCCTTCGGATAGTAATCCCTGTCGAACCCTTCTGTTCCAGAGGAGTACCAATCTTTGCCAAGCCGGACGTTTTCGATCCTGGCTGCTCCTTACAAGAACGCGGTCACCGCCATGCCGACAACCGCCAGAAGCATGGCTAGACAGGACGCCCAGCCAAGCGCCTTCAACCCACCGCCGATAACAAACTGCTTCATGACCTTTTGATTGGAGGCGATCAGCATCAAGATCACCATAACGGGAACAGCAACCACGCCGTTGATCACTGCGCTCCAGAACAATGCCTTCATCGGTGGGATTGGCGTAAAGTTCAACAGCATGCCGACGACGGTCGCCAGACCGAGGGTCGCGTAGAAGGCCTTTGCTTCGCTCGGTTCACGTGACAGCCCGACTTTCCATCGTGCCGCCTCGCCAACGGCATAGGCCGCCGAACCAGCAAGAACCGGCACGGCCAAAAGACCTGTTCCGATGATGCCCGTTGCGAAGATGATTTTGGCGAAATGCCCGGCAAGCGGTTCGATCGCCTTGGCTGCATCGACGGAGCTCTCAATATCGGTCTTCCCTGCCTTGTTGAGTGTGGCGGCGGTCGTCGTGATAATGGCGAGTGCAACGACATTGGAGGCTGCCATGCCAATCAGGGTATCAAGCGTGATGCGCGTGTTCGCTTTCCTTGCTTCCTGAGGGTGCTCTATCAATGCCTCCTCGCGAGGCTTTTCCTTCAGGTCTTCAGCCTCCTGGGAGGCCTGCCAGAAAAACAGATAGGGGCTGATAGTCGTCCCGAAGATTGCAACGATCATCGACCAGTAATTCGCGTCAAGCCTGAATGTCGGCAGCAGCAGCCCACGCGCAAAATTGGACCAGTCGATATGAACGACGAACAATGTTGCAATGTAGGAAAGCAATGCAAGGCTCAGCCACTTCAAGACAGCCACATAGCGCTTGTATTTGAGAAGCATCTGCAAAATGACGCAAATGAAACCGAATGCCGCGACATAGAGGAGCGCATAACCGCTCATCAGCAGCTTTGCCGCGTCGCCCATTGCGCCGAGGTCGGCGCCAAGGTTGATGACATTGGCAATCAGCAGGGGAACCGTAACAGCCACGCCAACCCAGCCCGGATAGCATTTTGCCATGCTGCCGGCCAATCCCCTGCCAGTGGTCCGTCCGATCCGCGCGCTGATCACCTGCACGGCGACCATCAGCGGATAGGTCAATATCAAAGTCCAACTGGCAGTGTAGCCGAATTGTGCCCCGGCCTGCGAATAGGTTGCTATTCCGCTCGGGTCATCGTCCGAGGCGCCGGTCACCAGGCCCGGCCCGAGAATTTCCAGTAGTCGTGGCTTCGACGATTCCACGACAGCGCTTTTGTCATCCATCTGATAGCCGCTCATGACTGCCTCCCAGCAGGCGCCGGGACTTGGACATTTTGTCAGTCGCGGTGCGAACGAAGCGCACGACATGCCCGTTTGTTCCCGAAAGTCATAAGTAGCAAAAAGAATGCAACTGCAGGAGCTTGGATGTGGGATCGGTTCGGGGCTTGCGTGTCTTTCGGTTGTATTTCGACTGCGACGGAACTTTACGCTACCAGATCGCTTTAGCTGAGCGGAACAATGAGGAGATTGATCAATGGAAACACAGCGTCCTTTCGAGCGGCGACGACTTCTACGAGGTGCCGCCTATTCCCTGGCGGATTTCCGGAAAAAATACAGGCTGGACGAGAGGATGGCGGAAGACCTTTTTGTCCGCTTCGGCCCGTCCTCTATCGAACTTGATCTGCTCATGGCCGCCAAACAGCGCACTCCGTCTTTTCGCGATCTGACGAAAGACATGGAGGTCCGATAAACCTGGTATTTTCCTGGTCTCTTTCGCATGCCATCGAAAAGCCTATCCCGAGGCGGCGAGGAATCATCTTGCACCGCTATGGTGACCATGACGGGGATCGCAGGTGACGAAATCCGCAGCGTTCGAATGGACCTACAGGGCGGCCGCCATGCTGACGCCGAATTTCTCTGCTGTTACCTTGCGCCATTCTCGGAAGGGCGCATCATGGATTTCCTCAATCGCTTTGTCGATCGACCGCTGCTACTCCTCGGATCGAGGGCCATGTGGTTTTGGCATGGGCAGACGGGGCATTCTCCCCGCAAGCTCGCGCCGCTATGGCACGTCTCTGTCATCCTGGCATTGGCGGCAGCCGCCCGGCTCTTTCTTGAGGGTCCCGTCTATGGTTTCGCTGTCGGCACCCTGATGATGCTGGCATTTCCGTCTATTCGCCTGCTAATTTTCGGGGAAGGAAGCCGAAACTACGATATGAGATCCTATCGTGGCTTGGCCGCGCAGGCCGCGCACAAGCGCGATGCCGAATGGGCGATACGGCTGACCGTCTTGTTCACGTCAGCCGTTCTTCCATTCTGCGTTTACGCGGACGATCATTCCGCGAGATTTTTTCTCTTCGGCGCCAGTCTTTGGTTCGTGCTGACCGCGCCGGCGAAATTATATCTGGATGCCGCCGAACCGCCGCCGCCCGATAGCGGCGATGCACTGGCGCACGCGCGGCGAGCGATGTTCCCCGCATAGCCGCTGCCGACAGGCGGAACAAAGCACCGTCCGTTCCGTTGTGCATACAGCAATAGCAACGGATGGAGAAAAAGATGCTTTACTATGCCCTTGTGTTCCTGGTCGTCGCCCTCGTCGCGGGTGCCCTCGGCTTTGGCGGTATTGCAGGTGCGTCCGCATCGATTGCCCAGGTTCTGTTCTTTATCTTTCTAATCTTCTTCGTCGTGTCTCTGATCATGAATGTCATGAGACGATAATATGGGAACCATTCCCGCGGCGTTTGGCGGCCGGTCGGCTGTACTGACCTAATGAGGTGGGGCTGCTCTGTCAGCCTCTCCCTCGGGCGCCAAGCGTGTTTTCATATGCCGGCTCCCTGCTGGCAGGAGAAAGCGAAAATGATCCGTAAACTGAAATCAGGCGAATATCGCCTTTACTCCCGCAAGGTCGACCCGAAGACAAACAAGCGCAAGAATCTTGGAACTTTCAACTCGCGCGAAGCGGCCGAAAAGCATGAGCGTGAGGTTCAGTATTTCAAGCATCATTAGCGGGCAGTCGCCAATTTCGAGCTATCAAGAGGTTCGCTGCAGTCCTTGTCCAAATCAAATCTTTGCCCATGATTTTACGAGCATCATGTCGCCTTCGATCGTGCGTGGCGCTTTTCCCTACCTGAACGGCCATTGCGGCGATCTCTGCAAAATGCATGCCAGCGAGGGAACCTTTCGGTCTCCGGTTCATTATATCAATGTTAAATAAGCTAACATAATCCGATATTTAGGAGAATATATATGCGTCGCCTTCTTCTTGCCTTGGCTGCATCCGCTATGCTTGCAACGACCGCAAGCGCTCAGAGTGCCACGGCGACAACAACTATTGCCGACGTGTTCCTGACCGCCAAACCCACCGATGTTCTGAGTTACAATCTCATTGGCCTGAATATTCAAAACGGCGACAAGGAGAATGTCGGCGAGATCAAGGATCTTATCATTTCGGGCGGCCAACTTGCCGGCTACATCGTCTCCGTAGGAGGGTTCCTCGGTATCGGCGAGCACTATGTCATCGTTTCCCCGACTGCCATCAAGGTGACATATAACGAAAGCGACAAGAAGTGGTCGGCGTCGATGCCCGCCACGAAAGAGCAGCTCAAGGAAGCCCCCGAGTTCAAGTATGAAGGTCGCTGGGGGAAGTGACAGACAGATCTATCGTTTAATGCAAAGGGCGCCGCGAATGCGGCGCCTATTTTGCTATCATGTTGGGTGTGTTCACCCACCGATATTCTCTTTCCGCCTCCTCGATTTTTGGCTCGCTTGAACTCATCCGCCCAAGCTCTCTTTGCGAGGGGTGAATTGGATCGGCACGGTGACAATGGTCTTCAGCCCCGGATTGTTGTCGGCTTCTTCCATTTCACCGCCGAGGCCACCGACAATCGCGTTCAGCATCTTGCTTCCAAATCCTGTTGCCATGCGCGTCCTGCCACCGCCACTGTCGGCCACAGTCAGGCGGACGGCGTTTAGGTGGTGGTCAAGAACAGCGCTTGTTGGACCGGGAGCGCCCCCATAGGCATATTTGTTCGCGTTCGTGATCAGTTCGGAAAAGATGAGGCCGAGATTGATCGCACGGTCGGCGTCCATCAACACGGGTGCGAAATCGTGCCGGTGGTGGCTGCGCCACTCCTCTCCCATTGACAGAAAAAGCTCGTGGGAAAGTTCACTCAGGTAGCGAGCAAGATCGACGGTTCCGACGTAATTATCCGAATAGAGGCGCCTGTGAACAAGCGCGACGGCCGCAATGCGCGCACGGGCATCCGTCAAGTGCTGGACAATCGACGGATCGTCCGTTTCTCGGACCTGCATCTTGAGAAAGGTCGAGACAAGCTGCAGGCTGTTTTGGACGCGATGATTGATCTCGCGCATCAGAAAATCCTTCTGCTCGAGCAACTCATCTTTCTGTGCGAGCGTCTTCTCCAATTCGCGATTGAGCCGAGCGATGCGCTGACGCTGATGGCTTTCATAGATGGCGCGACCGACCCTATTCATTGCATCGATCTTATTGTTGTTCCAGATCTTTGCGATACCGCGGACCTCTTCCGACCAGGCTTCGAACGAGGCCCGTGGCGTCAGCGGCGTTGTCGCAGCCCGTGACGCGTCCTTGTGCGGATTACCCGCCCACTCCACGATCTGCACCTGTTCCGCCCGCAGCCAGACGAGAAACAGATCTTCCTCAAGTGGGAGCTTAAGTACCGCCAGGCCGCTTGCAACCGCGATCAGATGTGGCGGCAGTTCCGGCAATCGGCCGACTTGATGCGAGTGGTACATCCCGTCCCTCATTTTCGGCAAAACAAATCCGATGAGGGAGCGCAGATCGTCGAGGTCGGGAACCGGCCCGGAATGAGCAAAAAGCGCCTCCCCGCTTACAGCAGCAAACCCGTCGGCCAACATCATCTGCCGCAAATTCGACGCCGCGCTCGTCAGCACCTCCTGCAACGGAGCGTTCAATCGGAGGTTATCGATCAACCGGTCCTCATGCGCTCTGAGCCTTAGGCGCTCGCGCGCGTTTTCCGCTTCATCCTTCGCTTTAATCTGCCTGGCAAGACTGCCTGCCAAGGCCATCGCGGCCGATCGTATTGCAAACGGCATCCGCAGCGGCGCAGAATTATGGCAAGCGATCAGACCCCAGAGAACTCCATCCTTGATGATTGAGACAGATGCGCTCGCAGCCACTCCCATGTTGCGAAGATATTGCAGATGAACGGGCGAAACGCTTCTGAGCGCCACATCGCTAAGATCGATCGTCCGCGGGATGCCGTCCGCGAAACGAAGAGGAGCGGCTGTATAGGTGGAATCAGGGATGGCACGAACGCGATTGCGCAGATAGAGCGCGCGGGCCTGTTTCGGAATGTCGCTTGCGGGAAAGTGATGATGCAGGAACGGTGGAAAGGCCGCATTACGATCTTCGGCAATGACGACGCCCGAGGCATCCTCCGTGAACTGATAGATCATCACCCGATCGAAACCTGTCAGCTCGCGAAAGGCCACCGCCGCGTTTTGAAAAAGGCTCGCCATGTCGGGCGATGCTTCGAACTTCTGGGCGATTGCGTCGAGATTGGATAGTGACTGCTCCGGTGTCAGCTGCGAAATTGGTGCGGGCTCAAGCTCGACCAGGATCAAGTCATCGGTGATATGACCGAGGATATCGTGAACCTTGCCGGCTATCTCTTGCTTTCCAAGAATGATTTCGCTCGCACGCGGCGCTTGTTGCGCCCTTTCAAGCAGGTCAAAAGCCAATAGGTCACAAATTGAGCGCCTCATCCAGTCCTTGCCGAAAAAGGCCTCGATCGCGCCGGCTCCGGCGATGACTGTGCCGGTCTCTCTCTCGACGACGAAAAGAAGCCCGTGCGGTTGGATCGATCCGGGAATATGGATCGGCTCGCGATCACATGCAGTCTGATCGACGGAGATGTCATGGGACATTGCCAAATACTTTCCGATAATTGGTTTCGAAAACATCAAAGGCCGCAATTGCCGCTCGTTCGCAGCGATCTTCGTCGTCGATCGGTGTCGTCTCGATGAGGTGAAGCATCTCCCGCCACGATGACAGGTTGGCGGCCTGCTGCGCGAGATGGCGCGCACCGAAGGTGGCAGACATGCCGAGCTTGATCGCCCGCTTGAGTAGAATGGCGGCCCCCAGACCAGAACCTTCCAATACGTATAGCGTACCGATGACAGCGGAGCTGTCGATCACGGTTCCGGTCGTTTCGACCCATGCCGGGTCATCGTCTCCGAGATCGCTGAGATCCTCCAGGAGCCGCGGCACAATTTGGATGCGGTTCCAATTCGGCACCAGTGCATCGATTTGGGCGGCTGCGAGCATCGCTTCCAATTGCGATCGACTTGCGAGCGTAGCCGCCAAATAGTGTCTGTAGGAAGAAACTGACGCGAACATGGCGAATTGATTGTTCAAAGCGTCGAGCCGATGATGATGTGGCTCTGTTGCCGATTTCAAGCGCCAGCGGCGGCCTGGCGAGACCCGTTGCAGCATCTAAAGAATAAACCCTTTTTCGAGCGTTGCGTTTGTTGCACGAATTCAGCCTCTTAACTCGATCGGGCCGCAATTTGTTCCAACAACGTCAAAGTTCGAATAAGTAACGACTGCGCGTTCGCCATTGCCGCAACAACGAGATGATCGGCATTGGCGGCCATACGGTCGCACGATAGACGCCAAATCGTTGGAGGCAAGAGGTTGGTATCGGCCGACGGATCAACGGCCGATCGAACCGAGCCGACGACCGCGAGGTGTCGTTTAGATGCGGCGCTTAGGCTCTCTGCACCATCGTCTCAAGGGCTGCTTCCTGGCTCCGTCTTTGCGGCTCGCAGCTTTTGTCTGTCGCAAGCAGCTTCGCCCGGACTTCGAAATTCCCGCCGCTCCATCTGCATAGTCCCAGCCGGCCAGCATCACGGAGTATCCGATCCGCCTCAAGCCTAGACGAGGGGATCGTCGCCACAATATGTGCGATGGCATCGTCGCGCGTAAAGGCACCGCTCGTCAGGTCGATGGTTCCGGCCCTGCGAGTGGCAATATGAACAAGAAACATTGGTCCCTCATCTTAACATTCCTCGGCTGCTAAACGCTCGACTGATTCAAATGTTGCGCAGGCGCGAGAAAAAACTCGAAATACTCTGGTTGGTGTCACTGCGGCCCGGCATCGTGGCTCCACATAAGCAAGACGGGCGCGTTACGGGCGCGGAGAGAGCCTCATAAGGGAGCCGGCAATGCCGATCTGGTTGCAAGCTTGATATCGGCAGCCTGGAGCCTTTCCTTGAAGCGCCGATTGATCTCGCGACCAACGCTCCATTGTTGCAGCGGCAATGTCTTGATCGCCCCCTTGAGAACGACACCGTCAAGGCCGACCTGGTCGACGCCCCAAACATCGAAGGCTGCAACGATTTTCGAGGCGAAGGCCGGATCGGTCCGAACCTCCTCGCCAACCGCCCTGAAGATCTGGATTGCCTGTTCGATATCGGCCTGCACATCCAGCGTGATGCTGGCCGTATAGACGCCGAAGCCGCGCGACCGGTTCTTGATTGCCTTGATGGTTGAGAATGGAATGGAGTGAAGCGCTCCGTCGCCGTCGCGGATCTTGACGGTGCGGATGGTCATCCCCTCAACAGTTCCCGCCCGGTCACCGGTGTCGACAACGTCGCCGATGGCGATCGTGTCCTCGAGCAGCATGAACATCCCGGTAATGACGTCCTGGACGAGCTGTTGCGAGCCAAAGCCGACGGCAAGCCCGACCACGCCAGCTCCGGCGATGAGCGGCGCGACGTTAATCCCAAGGTTGGACAGAACGCCAATGACCGTCAGGCCGGTAAGTGCAACAAAGGCGATGTTGCGCAGCAACGGCAGAAGCGTCATCACGCGCGCCGATCTTTGTCGGTTGGTTGCGGGAGACAGCACGTCGGATATCCAAGCGTCGAGAACAACCCACAACGCCCAGGTCACGAAGACGACTGCCGCGATGGAAAAAATGGACTGAAGGACGGTCGCGCCGTCGCGGCTCCCCCAGCCGATGACATCCACCCCCCAAAGGCCGAGGCATAGGATCACGGCGACGGTCGCGATCCCTATCCGGACCAGGCGGAACAGCAATGAGCCAAAGCGATCTATGACGACCTGGCGCATTCCAGTGACGGGCCGACGCCATCGGGTCTTGCGAGCCTCCAGCAGGCGGCCAAGCGTACCGGACGAGATCAGCGCCAGGACGATGATTGCGACCGACATGAAAGACTGGCTGAGAAAGCTGCCGTTGCGCGCTCCAAACAGCCTGGCGCACACATTCAATATCACGAACGCCACGCCAAGATGGTGCCAGTGCGCCGCCACCCAGGCAATTGCCCGGTTCCATGAGGTTGGGTTTTCCTCGCCTGTCCGGCCTTTGACGATCAGGCTGCGAACCGTTCGTCGGTGACGCAGGATGACGTAAAGAGCGAAGAAAGGCACCGTCAAGTCAAGGATCAGTGCGGCGATGTCTGCTGCGGCAGGACCGATGGCGATGCGAATTTCGGGCGTGGTCGCGAGCGAACTTGCAACGGCGATACCGGTTAGCACGCCAATCAAGGGTGCGAGCCGCTTCTGCGCATATGCCACGAGACGCCAGCCTTTTGACCGCACGAGGAACAGAAGGGCGCAGGATGTGAGTTCGGACGTTGCCAGTGCAAAGGCAAAGGGCGTGGTCAGCAGCACGAATATCAGGCGCGCCTGCGGTCCGTAATCGAGGAATAGGAACCACGCCGACGCGAAGACGAAACACAAGACGAGCGGAAGCAATCCGAGCAGTCCACGGAAAACGGCCTCACGCGCGAGGAAGGCGAAACGGGCGTCCTTTCCCACCCGCAGGCGTATCCGTTTGCGAACGACGACAAGAAGCAGTAGTGCGGCTCCCGTGATCAGCGCCCATCCTGCAACAGATCTCAGGCCGAAGGATCGCAAGTTTGTCCCAGCTTCCGGCGTGGACAGTCGTCGCTCTATCTGAGCCTGGGCTTCGCTAATCTTGATATCGACGGGGGCGCCGAGCGCTGCGGTGGGAAGCCGATCACCAAGCTCGCGGACTGAGTCGGTGAGCGCGGCCACAAGCCCTTGCGCGCGCGGTGGATCATCCTCAGCGCTGCTTTTTGCCAGCGCCGAGGATGTTTCGGAGACTGGGGCGGCCGAAGCCGGGGACGGACTTGACGCAATGCCGGCAGGGCGTGCCCTTCTCGTTTCCTCGATCTGCCCGATGAGTTCATTTCTAAGCTTTTCATCTTTCATGATCTCGACGAGCGTTGCGAGCGGATCGCTCGCCACCTGGCTTTGAGCCGCGCTCGCCGCCGGTTGCGGCGGGGCGGCTTGCTGTGCCGTCGCTCCAACGCAAAGGAAAAATAGCGCCACGAACGCGTAAGCGACTTGTTTCAAGATGCGCTCCATTTGTGTTTTGGCGCCGACCATGCGTTGGCCGCCGCGACTATCCTGCCCTACCCCATCATCTGAGGCTGCCGCCAGCGACCGACCAGACCCATTCCTCGCGCGCTAGCCCCTCGATAGGTAAGGGCCATTCGCGTGGAGGCAAGAACGGATGGCTTCGGCAAGAACAGGTCTGATTGACCATCAGTCCTCGGTCGCCAACACGGATTGAGCCCCGCAGCCAGAAAGTAGCGCAGCCCAAATCTGTCGTGACAGAAGCGCGAATTCACGACGAAGCATCGGCCCCCATTTACTCAAGATCGACGAATGCCATCGCTTTAGCGCAAGACTATACGTGCGGCATCGAGCGAGGTGGCGGTCAAAAGTGGTCCAAACGACGCAATTGAACTCGCGGCGATTGCGAAAACATTACGGCTTGGGCGCGCTGGATGATAAATCTAACCGAAGGCCGCACCACGAGGTTCGATGAATGGTGGCGTTGAAGAATAGGCCGGGGATGGGATCCACGCGCCCGAAGGAGCGAGCTCAGGGAGGCCCCCCTAAGCGGATCTCGTCATGTCACCAATCAATTTGGTACACCCGATGCTTTTAACAGCAACAATAGGATTTCCTGGTGCAGGACATGGGCCCCAAAAAAAGGGCGGCACTAAGAGCCGCCCCGCCAAAGTTAACTCAGACCCGCGGGTCGATACGATAGCGCCGCTGTTCGGCGGCGATCTGGTCGGACGTGTACGGGTCGGCCGTTTCGTCGAAGCGCGACCACCCCTCGGCGGCGTACTTCTCCCGCCGGTCTTCGAGGATAACCGGGCGCACATTGTTCAGGATTGTCTGCGATGTGACCGCCTTGTCGTCCTCGACCTTGGCTATCACGACAGAGCCGCCGCGGCGCAGGGCCTCCGCATAGACCTCCGCGTCCTTTTCAGGAATGCCAGCCTTGATCAGCGCACCGACGATCCCGCCGGCCGCCCCGCCGACGACCGCGCCAGCGACAGCACCCGCCGCGGCCGCAGCCAGCCATCCCGCTGCGACCACCGGACCGATACCCGGGATAGCGAGCATGCCAAGTCCCGCGAGCAGGCCGCCCGCCCCACCTGCCACAGCACCGATGCCGGCACCGGTACCCGCGCCTTCGGCGGCATTGTTGCCTTGACCCTCAACCTCCTGCTTGCCGTCCTTGCGCGAAACGATGCTGATATGATCCGAAGGAACGCCTGCATCCTCCAGGGTTTTTACGGCTGCTTTTGCGTCATCATAGTTATCGTAAAGTGCGCTGACATTTTTCATAGGTATTTCCTCTTCGTTGCTGTCTTGGTCGTGCGGTCAAGGGGGCTTACTTCGCCATCACCACATTGCCCTGGAAGTCCAATGAGACCTTCGCCTGTTTCCCATCCTTGGTCGCCATTGCGCGCCAAACACCCTGGTCGTCTAGCTTCAACCCGGAGACGTCGTTGTAGCCTGCGTCCTCCATGCGCGACTTCGCCTGTGCCTCGGTGAAGCTGTTCTTGCCGGCGACTGGCGCACCCGGGTTGGTATCACTGGAGGTGGACAGCGCTGGGGTTGTCTGCGTCGTGGTCGGCGTCTGGCTCTGCGCGAATACAGAAGAGGCGGCAAGGCATGCGGCGGCAAGGCTAGAAGCCAATATTTTCATGTGGTTGCTCCGAATTTTATAGCTGGTTTCGTCTACGGAGAAGAAACCCGTCGAGGGATAGAATGTTCCGTCGGCCTGCAGCGGTTTCGGGTTTCGGCGCGTGGGAACGCGATCCGAGCATACGCCTGACCAGAAGCGGCTCCCCTTTTCGAAAAGCCTAAACCTTCAACCGCCACGTGAAGCAACGCAGCGTTCAGACGGCACCACTGCGCCTCAATTCGCGCCACTCGCCAGGGGAACTTCCGGCCACCGGAGGAATTAATCTGGGCACCGGAGGAAATCGGCAATGTCCAATCACAAATCACCCGCAGTTGAATCCATGAGACAGGAACAGGCAGAACAGCGCAAAAAGACCGCCAAGGGCCAACTTGAGAAAGGGCTGGAAGACAGTTTTCCGGCGTCGGATCCAGTTTCCACCACCTCGACCGGCATTCCATCGGGCCGCACGGATGCGGCGGAAGCAGATCGAGTGAAGAAAGGCCCGGACCGCTCAGTCAAAAGGAAAGCGTGAGGATCCCGTCAGCATGGGCGTGGACGACCCTGCGTCTTCGGTCAGATAACCGATGCGCAGGGGGGTGCGTCAGCTTTGGCGCGATTGGCCATTGGCCCGTTCGTGTCTTTGCCAGGGCATCCTGACGACGGTAGATAGATGGGGCCGCTCGATGGCGGCCCCTCGCTTACGGATCAGTTGGCTACAGACCATTGCTGTTTCACGTCGTCCGACTTCTTCTTCAAATGGACGTGCGCATCAACATGGTCGACCCAGTCAAGGGGAATGAGGTGGTGGCGGCCATCCGTGGAATCGCGCTTGGTGAGCTTGATGCGGCTCTCGCCATCCATATGGTCGACGGTTCCGACATGGATCCCGTCCGCAGCAATCACTTCCATATGTTCGGTAATCTGTTGTGCGGAATTCATAGTTGCCTCCTTTTCTGTTGGCCCTTGTCGAACGTCTCCCGATACAGATGGTTCCCGACGCACGGGCCTTGTGACAACGATGCACATGTGGCCGTGCACGAGCCTCACCGCGACTGAGGGCTTGAGCGCCATTGATCTCCATGATCAGCAATCCCTGAGATCGCCTCCTCAGACGATCGGAAACAAATCCCAGTCGGCGTCGCGATGCCCCAGGATCTCGCCGGAGATCAATTCCGCGGCGATCTGGCTGAAGGTAATGCCGTTGCCCCCAAAACCCATCGCGACGAACACATTCTGCATCTGGGGAACGCGTCCGATCATAGGCAGACCATTCGGTGTGACGCCAAAGGCGGCGGACCATTCAAACTCCGGCTTGCCGATAGCGATCCCCGTCAGATCCGCGAGCTTTTCGACGAGTGTCCGCATTTTGCGATCACGCTTCGCTTCGTCCTTATAGGCTCCCTCGGCATCCTCGTCCTCGCCGCCAAGGATGATCCTGCCGTCATGCGTCGACCGGAAGTAGAGATACGGATCCGACCCTTCCCAGACCAGGTAGCGATCCAACCACTGCGGCCGCTGAAGTCTGGGGCGGCTGGCAAGTGCCCAGGTGGAAATGACCTTTTGGCTTTTGTTGGCGAGTGCTTCCAGAAATTCATAGCCGGTGCAGAATACCACGTGGCGTGCCGACAATAGTGCTCCCTGCGAGGTCGAAAGCACGACGTCGTCGTCGAAGGCCCGCACATCGGTGATTTCGACATCGGAAACTATTTCGACACCGCGTGTCCTCACACTGCGCAAAATGCCGGCTGTGAGTTGAGCAGGGTTTGCCGAGGCGGAAATTGAGCTGTCGATCGCCGCGGTGCGATCAATCCCGAAGCGACCCCGAAGCGTTGCTCCGTCAAGGAGCGTTGCCTCGATGCCAACCTGGTTCCTTGCCGCAGCCTCGGTCGTCAACGCCCGTGCGCCGAAGTCCTCGCCCGAGAGAAACAGGGTCCTCTTTTTGCGGAACGCGCATCTGAGGTCGAGATCGCCTATGATCTGTCCGATCCGCTCGACAGCTGCCGCTGACCGTTGCCACACGCGACGGGCATTTTCGGCGCCAATCGAACGCCGAAGAACGTGCAACGGCACGTCGAGCTCGTGCTGGATCATCGCCGTGCTCGCGAGACTGCTGCCGCTCACCGGCCGCCGACGGTCTACGATCAGGACTTTCATCTCCTGACCCGCCAGGCTATGCGCCATCAGGGCGCCGCTGATGCCGGCGCCGACGATAATCACATCATAGGCCTTGTCGGCGATGGTACCGGATGTTCTCAGCGAGCCGCCGGGCATAGCGGCCCATAGTGGCTGGTCACGGCGCAGAGCATGATGTTGTGTCAAGGGCGCATGCTTGTCCAAGGAGATCATCCGTCGTTTGGAGCACAATACCGGCTTCGTCGTGAACCATGGCGTCAAACTCGCCGGGTCCTCGGGGTCGCCATCAGGATCGGTAGTGATGCCGGTGACCGCCCTCGATTTTAGAAAAGCCCGCACATCGCCGAGACCGGCATACAAACATTCCAATGGAAGCCATAGGATTTGCCGCAGCGACTACTGTTCGGCTCGCTGCAGGAGAATGCGTAGTTCCTCAAACCGCCGTTTACGATCAGCATCACCATCATTGGGCGTATAGCAGGTGCTCGATACACAGAACTTGGTGAGATTATGCGGTTTGTCCGCTTTTTCGAACTCGCATTCGAAAGTGTCGGTCATGTCGGCAGGCGCGGTCCCCTGACGTGTCGAATAGGCCATGCGGACGCCCGGCGGCTTGAGTTCCGGAAAGGATTGAGTGGTCCCGATAGCCAATTTGTCAGAGAGGAAGAAGTTTCTGGCAACCGTTTTACAGGTCGCTTCAAGATCGGCCGACTGGGCAAAGGCTGCCGTCGGAAGGAGGGCACAGCCGAACAGGATCAGTGGTTTGAACATTGCGATCTCCCATATTTGGGCTTGGGTTGAATAGGCATGGCGGCAAGAGCAGGCCGATAGGCATTCCCGTTTTAAAACCGATCGAAAAGCAACGAGGACTCACTTCTGAATAGGGCTTATGTTGATCGCAGCAGCATGAGGCTGCGACCCACCATCTCGATGCCAGGCAAGTCCACCGCTTTTGCTTCCGCATGGGAAAGGTCCGACGTTGTGAGCTCCAAACTCCAGCTTGTGTGATCGGGCAGCTTGAATTCGACACCGGCATCGCAGGGGTTGAACAGGAAGAGCACATCGTCCCACCCCTCCTCGGCCGACTGTTTCCGCGACAGGCGTAAACCGATCGCTGTCGTGCTCTCATCGTCCCAATGTTCGTCTGTTTGTTCGCCGCCTCCAGGGTTGAACCAGGAGACGATCAGTCCGTCTCGCCAATTCTCCCGTCTGAGGATCGAGTGCTCCTGCCGCAACGCAATCAGGCGCTTGGTGAACGCAAAGAGGACATCATCGCTCTCATGAGCCTGCGGCCAATGAAGCCAGCTAATCTCACTGTCCTGGCAGTAGCCATTATTGTTGCCCATCTGGCTGCGGCCGACCTCATCGCCTGCAAGCAGCATTGGCGTTCCGTGCGATAGAAACAACGTTGCGAGAAAGTTGCGCTTCTGTCGCTCGCGCGTCGCGTTGATGCCTTCGTCCTCGGTCGGTCCCTCGACGCCGTAGTTGAAGCTGCGATTGTCACTGTGCCCGTCATTATTGCCCTCGCCATTGGCGTCGTTGTGCTTTTCGCTGTAGGAGACGAGATCGTTGAGTGTAAATCCATCATGTGCCGCGATGAAGTTGACACTTGCCCATGGTCGGCGTCCGCGCAGATCATAGACGTCCCCCGAACCGAGGAAACGGGCGGCGAAATCTCTTTTCGTGCCGGCATCGCCTTTCCAGTAGTCCCGCACCGTGTCGCGATATTTGTCATTCCATTCCGCCCAACCCGGTGGAAAGCCGCCGACTTGATAGCCGCCCGGGCCGATGTCCCATGGTTC
Organism: Rhizobium sp. ASV8; assembly: GCF_016429255.1. GTDB lineage: Bacteria > Pseudomonadota > Alphaproteobacteria > Rhizobiales > Rhizobiaceae > Rhizobium. Next base: position 19,043 of record NZ_JAELUG010000003.1, on the reverse strand, counting down.
CCCGATCAGTTTGATCCGAGAGAGCAGCGGATCCTGACCGACCGCATCGAAAAAGCCGCTACGCTGATCAAATCCGTTCGGTTCGCGGCCGAGAATCGTGCCGAGATCGAAACGAAAGCCGTCGACTTCCATTTCCTCGGCCCAATAGCGCAGAGAGTCCGTCACCATTTGCAGCACACGCGGATGCGAGGTGTTGATGGTATTTCCGGTGCCAGTGTCGTTGATGTAGTAGCGGGGCTGGTCCGGCAAGGTCCGATAATAGGAAAAATTATCGATGCCCTTGAACGAGAGCGTCGGACCGAGCTCATTTCCTTCAGCCGTATGATTGTAGACGACGTCGAGGATCACCTCGATGCCAGCATCGTGGAAGGCGCGAACCATGTCGCGAAAACCTGCGAGCCCGTTTGGACCGTAGTAGCGCGACGCCGGCGCGAAGAAGCCGAGGCTGTTGTATCCCCAATAATTTCGCAGCCCCTTGTCCAACAGGTGACTGTCATCGGGAAAATAGTGGATGGGAAGCAGTTCGATCGCGGTGATTCCGAGGCTCTTCACGTAATCGACGATCGCCTTATGCCCCAGTCCCTCGAAGGTGCCACGCAATTGCTCAGGAATTGCCGGATTGAGCATCGTCATTCCCTTGACGTGGGTCTCATAGAAGATCACCTGAGACCAAGGAACGAGCGGCTTGCGACTGGGCGTGTTTCCCCGTTTGACGAGATCGATGACACGGGCCTTTGGCATGTGCGCGGCGCTGTCGGTCTCATCGAAGGAAAGATCCTTGCGGTCGTCATGCAGACCATAGGCGAACTGCGCCTGGGACCATTCTATATTGCCCACCAGTTCGCGGGCATAGGGGTCTACAAGCAGCTTGTTCGAATTGAAACGATGCCCCTGTTCAGGGTCGAATGGCCCATGAACCCGATAGCCATACAATGTGCCTGGTTGCAAACCGGGAATGTAACCATGCCAGATCTCGTTGGTATAGTCAGGAAGGACGATCCGCTCGATTTCACGGCTGCCCGTCTCGTCGAAGAGGCAGAGTTCCACTCTTTCGGCATAGCCGCTGAAGATGGCAAAGTTGACGCCATGTCCATCATAATTGGCGCCGAGCCGGGTGAAGTCTCCCGTTTCGACGCGGTATCGCTTTGTCTCGTCTGTCATGGGGCCCTCGTGATGATGCGCAGCAGAAACACTGCAACGACATGATTGTTCCGCCGGCCTGCCAACTCGGTGCGTCTGGCGGCGCGTCACTCGAGACTGACGAGAAAAACCACGGGACGATCCGCAAACAGTTGCGCGACGGGAACATCGCCGGTCAGGTGCCGCCTACCCGTCAGAAGATCACGCATGTGCCGGGGAGGCTTGGCCGGCAGGATGAGCGTCGTGCCCTGCCAGTAGTCCAATCCGAGACTTTCGGCATCGACGAGCCGCGGGGCGACAGTCACCGCGATCTCTCTTTTGAAGACCCGAGCGAAAGCAACAAGCTTGTCAGCGCGGGCTCCCGCCACCTCGAGCGGCATATAGTCGCCCTCGAGAAATAGATGCGGATGATCGCGGCGATGACGCAGTACCGCGGATGTGATCTTCCGCTTCAGCGATGCGATCTTCCTTTCGCCTGAGGTGTCCTCAGGCAACACATCGCCCCACGCATGGGCGAAAGACCGACGGTTGTCGGGATCAACCATGCTGAAATCGAGCCTTTCAGCTCCCTGATAAATATCCGGGATACCGGGCGCTGTGAGCTTGATCAGCAGCTGCGACAGGCTGTTGCGGTAGCCAAGGAGAACGAAGGGACGAAGGGTCCTCTCGAAATCACTGGCGAACGCTTCGTTGCCAGGTGACACCAAGGCATCGGCGTAATCGAGTACGGCGCGTTCGTAGGCGGCATCCGCATCCGCCCAGTCGGTTCCAAGTTTCGCCTCGCGGATCGCCTTTAAGGCATAGGTCCTGAACCGCTGCTTCAGCTCATCTCTGTTGATGGTGGTCTCCGCGCCATCCGGCCAGATGCCGGCCAATGTCTGATAAAGCATCCATTCCACATTCACCTCCGGTGCCGGCCCTCGGGCAAGCGTGGAGCGAAAGGCGGCATTGAGAACACGCCAGCGTTCGAACCCTTCGATCCAGTCCGCAGGCCTTTGCGTCAGGCTGTAAAGTCGGGCACGTGCATCTTCTCCACGTTTCGTGTCGTGTGTCGTGGTCGCGGACAGGCCATGGGGCTGCCGCAGAAGCCGATCCGTCATCGATTGATGGAAGGCGGCGACACCTGCCGGGAATGCGGCAGGCTCGCCGCCGACCTCGTTCAAGGCTATGAAGCGATTGTACCGGTAAAACAGCGTGTCTTCGGCGGCTTTTGCCATGATAGGGCCGCTGAGCTGCTGAAATCTCGTCTGGAATTCTCGCGGTTTCGCGTCCGCGACGCTTCCCTGCAACAGGCTGGCGATCGCCCCCAAGGCAGAGGTCCTTGGGACCGTAGCTTGCGCCGCTTTGACCGTGGCGGCCAAGACTGTCTCGTCCCGGGCAGACAAGGTCTCCTTGTCGCCATAGAGGCGATAGACAGGGAACGCGACGAGCAATTCTCGGATTGTGGCCGAAATGTCGGCTGCGTCGAAGTCTGGGAAAATCTCTTCGACAAGTCTCGTCAGCCGCAAAACCTCTCCGCTGAAGTTGCGCTCGACCATCAACAGCTTCGCTTTGCGCATGCCCGCAGCAAAATCAGCGTGGTCGCCGCCGACCTCGCGATATGCCAGATCGATGCCTTCCAATCCCACCTCTGACACGAAGAGATCGGCCAATGCATTGATGAATTCATATCCGGTTGTGCCGGAAACCTGCCAATCCGCTGGCAACGTCTCGCCCCGTGCGAGGATCTTCTCCACGACAATGTAGACATCCGGGCCGGCAGCCTTGCGAAGGTCTTCGAGATAGGCCTTCGGGTCAGCCAACCCGTCAATATGGTCGATGCGCAGGCCTTGCACCTGGCCTGAGTGAACCATCTCGATCACTGTGCGGTGGGTGTCTGCGAAAACCTGCGCATCCTCCACTTTCAGCCCGACCAGTCCGGCAACCTCGAAAAAACGGCGATAACTGAGATTCCGAGCCGCGTCCTTCCAATGGATCAACTGCCAATGCTGTTTTGCAAGCAGCCAGTTCATTTTGACGGCATCGTGCGAAAAGGTGCGCAAATCCTGCGCATACTGCTCCATCTTCGCCCGCAGCTGACGCATGCTCTCATCCGAAAGCGGAAGCCGGAGGTCAAGATAAGCCAATTCAACCACACCTCCGGACATGGCGTCGACGAGACTGAAATCCCCAGCGGCCAAAGCCTCGTCCAAGGGTTTTCGAAGCTCCGGCAATGTCAGGCGGCGGCGCCAATCGATGTCGAAATAGCCGGCATAGGCGCTTTCGCGGCCATGGCGCAACACATCCCTCCACCAGGGGTTTTCGACCGAGGCAGCCATATGGTTCGGGACGATGTCGAGGATCAGCCCGAGGCCCGCTCGCCTCAAGGCAAGAACAAATCGGTCAAAGCCCCTGCGGCCGCCGATCGACGGATCGATTTCGTTGGGATCGACGACGTCGTAGCCATGCGTCGATCCCGACGTTGCGGTGAAGATCGGCGACGCGTAGACATGGCTGATGCCAAGGTCTGCCAACTGAGGAAGAAGCTTCTCTGCCCGGTCGAACGACATGTCGCCACGAAACTGCAGGCGATAGGTAGATGTTGGAATTGTCATGGCGTCCTCTTGGCCACAGGCTTGCTCCTATCAACGGCGCCGCGGGCGATCTGTTCCGGTGTCGCGGAACACTTGCGCTTAGATGGCGTTTGGTCATGCCAGAAGCGTTGAACAGCCATGGATAAAGCCACATGTGCGACAGTTTCACATTCGGACCCAGAATCGCGGAGCATGTGGTCGAGTTTCGCCTATGGGCCCCACTTGCCGACGGTGTGCGGTTAAGGATCGAGGGGCGCGGAGAATGGGAGATGCTTCCGAGGGGAGATGGGTGGAAAGCGGTCGAGGTGCCCCAGGTTCTGCCCGGCGAGCTCTACCGTTTCATCCTTCCCGACGGCCGCGCGGTTCCCGATCCCGCATCTCGCTTCCAGCCGCGCGACGTGCACGGGCCAAGTGAGCTGATCGATCCGGTATTCGATTGGCAAACGCCGGGTTGGACGGGCAGACCCTGGGAGGAGAGCGTCATCTATGAGCTCCATGTCGGGGCCTTCACGCACGGCGGCACGTTCTCAGGGGTGATCGAGCGACTTGACTACCTGAAGCGGCTCGGCGTCACGGCAATCCAGTTGATGCCCGTCGGCGATTTTCCGGGGCGTCGCGGCTGGGGTTATGACGGAGTGTTGCCCTATGCGCCCGACAGCAGCTACGGTCGCCCAGAGGATTTGAAGAGGCTTGTCGATGCCGCACACGCCCGTGGCCTCTGCGTCTTTCTCGATGTCGTCTACAATCACTTTGGGCCAGATGGCAACCACCTGACGGCCTATGCGCCGATTTTCAGCGATCACCACAAGAGCGCCTGGGGCCACGGCCTCAACTTTGACGCCGAAGGCAGCCGCTTCGTGCGGGAATTCGTCATTCAGAACGCCCTTTACTGGCTTGGCGAATTTCGCATGGACGGGCTGCGCCTTGATGCCGTGCACGCGATCAAGGACGATAGCAACCCGCATGTTCTCATCGAACTCGCCGATCGCGTGCGGAAGGCATTTCCGGACCGACAAATTCATCTGATCCTGGAGAACGAAGACAATAACTCGGCACTTCTCGCCCGGGATGCCGCCAATAGGCCCCGTCACTTCACAGCCCAATGGAACGACGATATTCATCATGCGCTTCACGTGGCAGCGACCGGTGAGACGTTCGGCTATTATGGCGACTATGCGGACTACCGACCGCGGCTTCGCCGGGCACTTACCGAGGGCTTCGCATTCCAGGGCGAAACGATGGCCTATAGTGGCCGGTCGCGGGGAATGCCGAGTGCGGACCTCCCGCCAACGGCCTTCGTATCGTTCATTCAGAATCACGATCAGATCGGCAACAGGGCAAAAGGCGATCGCATGGTTGCCGGGCATCCGATGGCTTCTATGAAGGCCATCGCTGCCATCTACCTGCTTTCGCCTCAGATCCCCATGCTTTTCATGGGCGAGGAACTGGGGAGCGCCCCCCCCTTCCCCTTCTTCTGCGACTTCGATCAGGCACTCAACAGCATCGTCAAAATTGGCCGCCGCGAAGAGTTGAAGCGTCTGCCGGGCTTTGACGTAGACGATGCGCCGGATCCGACCCTTGAAGAGACCTTTCTCAGAGCCAAGCTTCCCTGGTGCGATGACGGGTCTGCCCGCCAATTCCAAGAATTCTATCGGCAGCTGATCGCTGTCAGGCACCGGGCAATCATTCCACTCATCGCACGGGCGCAGGGTCAATCGGCAGTCTCGGACCAAGAGGGCCCGCTGATCCGCGTCAAATGGCAATTCGGTGGCGCAATCCTGCGTCTGGTCGCCAATCTATCCGATGCGATCGTCGCTACTGCACTACCATGCCCGGAAGAGATGCTCTTTGTGTCTGGCCGGAGGTCAAATGACTCTATAGATGCCTGGTCAGTCATTTGGAGCCTGACATTTGCCCATCAAGAAGCGCAAGCGGTCAGCTCGGAACGGTGAGGCCGCCTGCCAGCCGCATACTGCTGGCGCGACGCAAAACCTCCGCGACAGCGTCATCGGCAAATGGCTTCGCGATGATCGCGAAAGCGCCGGCAAATCCGGTGTCAATCACGCTCGAAATACCGGTGATGAAGATCACGGTCGTGTAGTGGCGATCGATCAATCTGCGCGCTAGCTGAAATCCGCTTTTTCCATCGGCGAGGCCGACGTCGATCAATGCGATTTCAGCCTGTGGCGCGTAGGCGAGTGCCTGCTCCATGGTCGACGCGGGACCAAGCGCGTCGAAACCGGCATCGGTTACTATTGTCTTGAGATGTAAGGCAATGATGGCTTCGTCTTCAACAATCAAGATCTTCATCGGTTCACCTCATGCACATGAGCTTACGAGAGCGTCAGCGTCTCCCTCCGGCCTTGGAACGAGCGTGTCCACCCGATGTTCCTTTCAGGCGAGAATATTGCCTTCCGGATGTCTTTGCCCGCCGTGGAAAACCCCACCCGCATGTCCGCGCTGCACCCCAGGCATCTAGCGCCGCGTCCGGTCGGCATAAGAAAGGAAAAATATTTCGGGAACTCTCACCGCTCGAAAGGGTTCAGTAAGGGCTTTATGAGCTCCCGTGCAGTCTTGGGCCCTGCTGCCGCGTTTTGGCGCGATCAGCATGGATCCTGGAGGCGGCGGTTCATCCGGATCTGAGATTGCCTCGGCAACCAGGCCGATGTGCTGATCGGAATGTATCTGATGAGTCCGCTGGGGAGCTACTAGACAGAGTGGAATGAGATTGAATGCACGTTTCAGAAGGACAACGATGATGAGACATTTGTTCACCGCAGGCATTGTGGTCGGCTTGCTGACGGCATGCTCGCCAACCGAGCAGGGCGCAGGCATTGGCGCAGCCACGGGAGCCGTCGTCGGAGGCGTCGCGACCGGGAATGTCCGCGGGGCTGCCGTTGGAGCCGCGATCGGTGGCGTTTCCGGCGCACTGATCGGCAACGTCGCCGGTCAACCGGGCCAATGCTACTACCGCGACAGTTACGGCCGCCGCTATGTGGACCGCTGCTGATCGTCGACACTGAGCTTGAGCAGGAACGCCGCCATGCCGACGGGCGGAAGAACGAGATAACGTGATGCCTCGGCACTGCCGCTCGCTCGTCCTTGCGAGATCACGGGTGAGAAACCTGATGGTCCGGAAGGCGGCAACAAGAGCTGAGAGCGGGTGCTCACCACCCTCGTAGGAAGGATTTACCAATGGATCACGACCATGATCTATCGAACCGAACGGTGGACGCGGGTTCGAGCAGAGCCCTTGCGGTCATCCCTCCCGCGAAAACCGCACTCCTGGCCAAGGAGAGGATGTCCGACGGTGCTCGGTCCCATCTGGAGCTGACGATGCGACTGGAGGAGCTTCGGATAGAACTGGAGATTCTTCAGTCACGCATTCGAGCGATCAAACGTCAGACCCGGCGGGTGGCCGGCGGCAGCGTTCGATGGATTGATGCGTCTGCGCGAGACCAGCTGGGAAATCATCCATGGCTGAAACTTAGTGCGGCATCGCTCGCGGCATTTATCACCGGAAGACTCTTGCGCCACATGCCTCTCGGTCTCCTCGCAATCGCTGCGAGACCACTCCTGGTATCGGTCGTGGCATCAACCTCCAGCGCCCGCAGAACTTGATTCTGCCGGGGTCGGAAGACGCCCGACTTGCGTGATACCTGGCCCATGATACGCCCAGCCTGGTCTTAAGCAGCCTTCGGGCCTAGCTGAGTTCGACGGCTGGTTGCCGCCTCAAAATGTTGGGAACACAAAAGGGGAGCTCACTGGAAATGGCAATGCGAACAGAGATGGCTCCACCTACAGTTTATCAAACTCCAATGGCCAGAAGCAGGATCGCAATGCTGTGATGGCAGCAAAACGCTGACCACGATGACAGCGCTCAACGCAGTCAGTGGAAAGACGATATGAATTACGCGCGGTGACCCGTGTCGATACCGCGGTCAGAACCTATCCACCCGGACGACCTTTGCAGAAAATTTGCCTGACACCCAGCTCGTCCGGAAGCGGAGATCGAGACCCTTGCACGGAGATAAAGCAAAAGACCATGCCGGTCTGCCCCCTGTAGGCCTCCCCAGCATGTTCAAACCCCTGTGACTTTCAGGACCTAAGTCTGGATCGGAAAATTGTTCCGCGTTGGGGACCTTTAGCCCATGGCCGCGGTTCGAAGACTCAACAAAACAAGGAGTAGACGATGGCCGACGAACGGTTCGAATGGATCAGCAAGAGAGCCTACTCGATATGGGAGGCGGCCGGGCGGCCGTCAGGAACAAGCGAACTTCACTGGGAACAGGCCGCCAAGGAATGGGACATGAAGGAGCGAACGAAAGCATCCGCAGACGGGCGAGAGGTGCTTGTCATGCGACGAGGGGGCACCAGGCCAGACGATTTGCAAGATGGCAGCGGGGACACGAGCGACGATAGCCGTCGCTTTGGATGATCAAAAGTCATTTGAAGCTCGTGGCACAAGTTCGCTCATTTCGGCGAAGATCAAGGCTGTCACGCAAACGACAACGCGCAAGCCATGGGAAATGCGTCGGCATGCGTTAGTTCTGTAGGCCGTCGCGGCTGACTGGCCGCCTAGCCTACCGACGATGACGGGTCTCACGTAGTGCCCGGCTTCAAGACCGCCCCATAAAATTGCGGCGAGCGGCGCCGACCAGGATCCTCAACAGATGCGTGCGTGTATGACCACGGTGATGGACGTTTGCTTCTCGGTTGTCCGGTCGGCGGCATGGAATGCTTCTTGGTTTAGATCCCATGCGCTAGCAATCGGAGTGGATGTCTATGGTTCCAGCGAGTTGCTTCAAGGCATGGGATCGGCAGGAACAATCTACGCCACCGGACGTTGGATTCATGAGGTCACAGATTGTGCCAAGCGGACGCGATGGTGCTGAAGAATATGGAGATTTTTCCGCTTTCTCTCCACAACCAACGAAGTGGTAGACGAGCTTCTTACCCATCCGATCTGGGGCCTTTTTCAGTCTTCAAGGAGCAAAAGTGATGGATGATCCCCTCAAGCTGTACCGCCTGGTTCCTATTGCCGCCGACAATGATCCCAATTGGCTCGGTGCCAGATCACATGGCGAAATCCTGGTTGCCGCACGCACGTCCGGCGATGCACGCATCGTGGCGTCAGAGCGAGAGTTGGACTTCATGGAAATCGATGCCGCGCCAGCCGAAGACAAAACGACCAATATGGCAAGCGTATTCCGCAACGAAAAGCTCTATACCGTTATCGAGGTGAGCAATGGCAGAGAGTATAAGACACGCGGTGTCGTTGAGGGCACGATCAGCGTTGATACGATCATCTCAACGCAGGTTTAACCGGCAACTGTCTATGAACGGGCTGACCTTGTCGTCGGCTTGCCGCAATATGGTGCTGGCAGCCGGGCTGTCAGTGATAACATTATCAAGTTTGGCCCTCGCGCAATCGACCTCAAACAACGACCGTTGCAAAGTGATGGACATGCGTCAATACGGTAACGGCAAGCATCAGGGCAACGATCAAGCTCCGGGAGCAACAGAGAGCAACCCGAGCAAAAAGCTGTCAGATTGCGCCGGAGTACTAAAGCCACCCGCAACGGGCGACAGCCAGATGGAGAAACCAGCACCGAGACTTGGCGACACGCCAGTCATCAGGCCCGGTGAGACACAGAGCGATCATCAGCCAAAGAAGTGAAGATCCGTCGTGACAGTTGGCTTCGGGCGGCTCTGTGAGAGCCATGTGTTATTCCGGCCGCATCTTGACCGTGATCTGACGTAAAGGGCTTGACAATCGGGGTGGCCAGAATGGAGGCGACCTGTGGCCTAAATGTATCCGAGCGGCTTTTTGCGGCGATCATCGATCCGAGAGCGTCGACGCACGCTCCGCAAGCCACCGCTCCACGCAAACTTCTTCGGGCTCCATCCAGCGAAGGCGGGTCGCGCTCCTGGTTCTGAATTTCAGAATGTCGGCGAGTTTCCCTTGTTTGAAATCCTCGAAAACTGCGGGATGTATATAGGACGACCTGCAGACCGAACGTGTGTTGCCAAGTGTCGCTGCGACGGCATCAATCGCGTCATTGATCTGGCATGCAACCGCTCTCTGCGATGAAGCGGCTTCAAGTGAAGCCAGTTCGGACACCGCCATGCAGGTCGCCCCCCATGTTCTGAACTGACGCGAACTGAAATCGCGACCGCAAGCCTCTTGAATATAGGCGTTGACATCCTGCGAGGTAATCTGGCGACAATCGCCGTTCTCGCTGACATATTGAAAGAGCTGCTGCCCCGGCAATTCCTGAAGCCGACGCACGACATTGGCGATCCGTCTATCGGTGTGGACGAGATTCCATTCCTTTCCGGACTTGCCTTTGAAACGGAACTTGACGCGCCCTCCATCGACGCGAACATGACGGTTTCGAAGCGTCGTCAGGCCGAAGGATCGGTTTTCCTGGGCATATTCCCTATTCCCGACGCGAATATAGAGATTGTCCAGCATCCAGACGATGGTTGCCAAGGCCTTGTCCATGGTGAGGCCGCGGGATCGGAGATCTGCATCAACTTGCCGGCGGATCGTCGGAATATGCCCGGCGAATTCGACGAGACGGTCGAACTTGGCGCGCCCGCGTTCTGAATGCCAATCAGGATGATAGCGATACTGCTTTCGGCCCCGTGCGTCGGTGCCAACGGCCTGGAGATGAGAGCGAGGATTCTCGGAGATCACCACGTCGATGTAGGCGGGTGGGATGGCGAGAGCGTTCAAACGTGCAATCTCCACTTGGTCGGCAATCCTTTCGCCATCCGACGAATAGTAGAGAAACCCTCTTTTCCCTTTTTTTCGACTGATTCCGGTTTCGAGGCCGGCAATCCAAGTCAAGCCGCAGGCAAGTTTTACCTGTGCTGCAACAGCGGCCGCATCTTGCTTGGCAATCATCCTAGTCATGTCGCGATAACGCCCCACCGATGTGCGGGTTCCTTGGCCATGACGAGGAAATGCAGTCCATCGTGCCGGCCCGGCACTGGCCAAAGTCAAGCAATCCATCCGCAGCTCTCATCTGGCGACAAACGGAACAGCCTCACTGAAGCGATCGTGAAGGTTGAGCGCAACAATCGCACCTGGCGGAAGGAACAACAGGTTTACGGCCGCGTTGCAGATACGCATGAAATCAAGAATTCGAGAGGAGTTTTAATCATGGGTCGTGGTATTCTTCTTTGGCTGTTGGGTATTCCATTGCCGATCGTCATCCTTCTCGTCCTGTTCATGCGATAGGAGGCGGCAATGTCAGTTCCAGGCACATCGGACGTCATGCCGATTGAATCCTCGCAGTCTGCGCTTTCATGGGGGCCTGTGATTGGCGGTGCCGTGGCGGCAACCGGCATCAGCCTCATCCTTCTGTTGTTGGGAAGCGGTTTGGGATTGACAATGGTGTCACCCTGGCAAGGCCAGGGAGCATCGGTCGGGTCGCTGGCCGTTACGTCGGCAATATGGCTCGTCATCGTTCAGTGGCTGTCATCGGCGTTCGGTGGCTATCTAACGGGCCGGCTTCGCACCAAATGGGCCGCCGTCCACACAGACGAAGTCTTCTTTCGAGATACTGTCCATGGCTTCATCAGTTGGGCGCTGGCGACGCTAGTTGTCGCGAGCTTCCTCGCGCTCTCGTTGACGTCACTCGCAGCATCCGGTTCGAAGGCCGTGAGTGCTACGGCCGCGGCTGCCGCCTCAACCGCGTCTTCTGACATGAACGGATCAATGTCTTACTTTACCGATGCACTTTTGCGTCCCGGTCAAGGGCAGCAACGCACAACAGGCGATGACCGCGCAGCAATTGCCGAGATATCGCGCATATTGATCAATGGAGCCGTTGAGGGAAAGTTGCCTGATGACGACAAGAACTACATCGCCACGGTCGTCGCATCCCGAACGGGACTATCTGAACCCGACGCCAAAGCGCGCGTCGACTCGGTCTTAAAGCGCATCGACGACGCAAAGATCGCAACTCAAAAGGCTGCCGACACCGCGCGCAAGACGGCGGCGACAACGGCATTGCTAGGCGCGCTCTCGTTGCTTGTCGGAGCGTTCATCGCGTCGGCTGCGGCGGCGCTCGGCGGGTCGCAGCGCGACGAGGACGAGGATCTGATCGCAACCGGAGCGTCCGTGAGCCGCGGTCGCGTCCGGGCATGACCGGCGCACGTTTCTAGGTTTCTGATCATGACAAGGAGATCACGGCCGATGGCCGTGATTTCACAACAGCCCACGCCCTACCAGGCGACAATCACCACGATGATGATGATTGCCGACAAGACTTAGACGATGCCTTTGGCAACCCTTGTTACGATGCGCAGGCCTGGAACATTAAAGGCGTCTGTCACGCCGCCTGCGATCTTTGCGAACATCACCGCGCGTCTGTTGCGGTCCAGTGAACGGATCTGCAATTCCAAGCATCCACACCTGGCACTCGGATATCGATCACCAGAGGAAGTTGAGACTCAATTTATCCAGAAGGCGGCCTGGTTTGATGTGCCTTGCTTGACGCAACTCAAGAGGGCTACAGCATGACGGGCTCGCGTCCGTGCGGAAATCAATAGTTTCCCCGATAGCGAAATTTCAAATTGCTGCGAACATCAAAGGACGTTCGTTCACGCACGAAGAAGCCGCCGTCGCATTTTCGATTGTCCGCCCCAGACGCGGCTGCTCTTCGAACGAAATCCCTCATGCCGCGAACCGGCTGGCCATGCAAATTCATTGCTGTGATAGAGACCCTACGCATCAGCAACCATTGATGCAAATTGCAAGGCAGCCACAACGGCACGGTCCGCGCGGGCTAGGGTGCCGGATCGACGAGCGACATATTCAGATCCGATGGCATAATGCCTCAGCGCTTCGATGCGATTCCCGGCGTGAGAAGACGGATAGCCGCCGCGACCACCTGCTCTGGACCGAAAGGCTTGCTCAGGATTGGAATATCCCGGAATCCTTGTGGCAGACCGTCCTTGCCATAGCCGGTGGCGAAAGCAAATGGAACGTTGCGCGCCGACAATGCAATTGCGATCGCATCGACCGGCTGTCCGCGGAGATTGGCATCGACCAGCGCGCCGTCAAAGCGCAAGCGCTCGATCAGAGCGCACGCCTCATCAATCGAGGCTACGGGACCCTCGACATCGGCGCCAGCATCTTCAAGCGCGGCAATGATGTCCATCCCAATCAAGGGCTCGTCCTCGATCACAAGCAAACGGCGACCTTTAAGACTGCCGGGATAGTCATCGCCACTTGTCTTAAGAGGCAACGCAATGGCCTGAACCGACCGATCCCTGTCGGCTATGCCTGAAGCATAAGGAAGCGTGATGTCCCACCGGACCCCTTCGTGTTCGCTAGTCATCATCGCTTCGCCTCCTTGTCCTTTGATGCTCTGGTCGATCAGCATGCTGCCGAAACCTTTTGACGACGGCGACACGACGTGAGGGCCGCCTCGCTCAGTCCAGCAAATACGCAGTGCATCGTCGACCGTCCACTCGACCGTTACCATTCCGGCGGCCATCGACAAGGCCCCATATTTTATGGCGTTGGTGCCCAGTTCGTGAAAGACGAGCGCGAGGTGCAGCGCCATTTGCGGATCCAGGCGCACGTCTGGGCCGACCGCCGCCAATCTGGTTTCATCCACCGAACCAGAGGAGGTTTGCGCCTGGATCAGATCGCGCAGATCCGCGCCCTCCCAGCTTTTTGCGCCCAGCATGTCGTGGATGCGCGCGAGTGTCTGGACGCGTCCACCAAAGCTTTTGGCAAACTCTTTCGGATCGCTGGTTCGAGAGAGAGTACGGGTCGCCATGGCCTGCACGACTGCCAGTGTATTCTTCACTCGATGGTTCAATTCGTTGAGTAGCAATCGCTGGGTTTCTGCCGCGCGCTTGCGTTCGATCAGATCCGCAGTGGGCCTCGCCAGAATGTCCAGCATGCGAAGGTCACGGCTTGACGGTTGATGCGGCTTACCCCAGTGGGTCGAAATCATCCCGACCAGCTTGCCGTTGCGCGTCACCAGCGGCGTACTCTGCCCGGCACGGATTCCTCCCGCGAGCAGTACCTCGCGGTCCGGTGTCCCCGCCATGAAGGAACAGGTCTCGACATCTTCTGCAATGGCGCGACGCCCGGTCCGCAGCACCTCGCCGCAGGTGCATCCGGAATCGCCACGGACCCATTCCCAGTAACGCATGCCCTCGGCGTTCAATCCTGTGGACGCCAACATCTGCAGTTCACCTGCAGGCCCGCGTTCCGGGTGGAATATCTGTACGGTGCAGACGTCCGAGTGCATGATCTTGGCGGCAGCCTCCACCAGTTTCCTGTAGAGCGCGTTCTCGTCATCCGCGACGGCAAGCTCGACGCTGATCTGCCTGAGAAGTTCGCTGTCCTCCAACTCTTTCTGAAGTTGCGACTGCGTTTCCCTGAGCCGCTCCTCGGTAGCCTTGCGCCTCTCCGCTTCCTTGTACCGCGCGATGATGATAGCCGCGGTCTGGGTGATCAACTCGGCGCGATCAAGGTCATCCGCCGAGATCTCGCGTGGCTCCGGCCAATAAAGCGCCAAAGCTCCGACGAAATTTCCGGCCGTGGTATGGATGGGGAGCCTCCAGCAACCGCGATATCCGATTTTTTCCGCCATCCAGATCCATGGTTCCCGCCGGGAGTCGGTGGGGAGGACTGAAGTTAGATCGACCTCACCGCCATGTGGTGCGCGATCGCGAGTAATGGATTCGAGGCCGATTTCGATGCCGTCGACAGCCCGTATGTGATCATCGGACATGCCGACAACGTGACGAAGCGTTTTGCCATCCGCCGCTGTCAGGTAAAATGCCGCTTGAGCCTCCCCTGCCAGGACGTCTGTCGCAGTCTCGACCAGGACCTGTAGCGGCTCTGCGAGCGGCGCTTCGCCTAGCGCCAGTTCGAACGCTCGCCGTTGGCCGGATAACCATATCTCGCGACTGCGGAGTTCCTCAGACGCCCGCTCGCTGGTGAGCCCAAAACCGACGCTAGGGGTAAGGGCCTCTGATGGGGTTCTTGGACGCAAACTTGGATCCTCGCAGGAAACGCGCCCTTAACTGGACGTCCGCGAGCTTCGCAGATCGGAGTCATTAAGGAAAGCTGGTGTAATGGCAATCGGTGACTGCCTGTAACGCATGTAACGTTACTTTGTTCCATTCATGCCGCAAAATCATAAAAGTATTGGTGTCGGATCGCATTTCGCCATTGAACAAGAAGATCTTGTCGTCAGCAGTCGCCGGTTCATTGTCGATCCGAACCGGGAAGGCGGCGGCTGCGAGAAATACGGTGGCCGAGTATTTCTTCTCATTCGTCTTGTCGAGAACAGCAAGCGCTGCGACGCCGGTGTCCCTGCTCGCTGCCAAGCATGAGTAATTGGAAACGAGGGGAACCTTATGAAAGAGCCGGTAACGTCGATCGCGTCGACGATACGGCTTGCGCAGTCCGCGCCCGGTGTGAAGCGCACAGACATATTTGCCGGCACTCTAGTTGCCAAAGCCTGTCGCGCCATGGACAGGCTGACGGCAAGAATCGCGTTCGCCGGAGCAGCGAAAGGACATTGGAATTTCCAAGTAGCAGCAGCGCCTGGTCACTTTGCCACCAACCTGAGTCAGAGGTTGCAATGTTGATATGTTGCGAACAAAGGAAGATTTGTGGAGACCCGGAGAATACACGTTGCCGTGGCTTCACCTTGCCTTGCAGCGAGATCAACCTTTGCCCGGCATGACATTCTCCGGGATGGGGCATATGTAGGGCTTGCCTTCGGTTTTCTCCCGCCATTCCGCCCGAGCTTCCGCCAGCAGCGACGGTGACGTCATCAGGGAGAGCCCGGTGACCGCAAGGGTCTTTGCGGCATGCGCCATCGCCTTGTGAGCCGCTGCACTTTTCCCTTGCGCGACGACCTGCCAGGTATGAGGGTTAGTGCCAATCGCCCAGGCAGGCGTCCAGCACTGCACCGTCGGCGTCACCCAGCTGACATCACCGACATCCGTCGAGCCTGCGCGGAAATGCGAATAGCCTTCAAATGCGCGCAAGCCGAGGTGCAGCGGCGTCGACCCGTCGATCCTGGTGTTGGAGAAGACATCGCCCTTGATCTGATAGAGCCGAATGCAGCTCCTTATGGCCTCGTCCGTAAAGGTCTCCTGGATGGTCCTCGCGAATACGAGGTCCGCCTCGTCGAACGCGATCGGCCCAAGCGCGACCATGTTCTCGTGCATGACGGTCTCGAGAGCGATGTTGGGCAAAAGGTTGGTTGAGGCGGTGTCGAAGACGACCTCGACCTCTGTCTCCGTCATCATGGCGGCACCGCGCGCGACCTTCTCGACCCGTTTGGCAAGATCGAGGGCCTGCGGCATTTCCGGAGCACGGATCAGATAGAGAACCTCGGCCTTGGCTTGGACGACGTTTGCGGCCTTGCCGCCGGCGTCGGTGATTGCATAATGCACGCGGCAGTCCTGCGGCATGTGCTCACGCAGGAAGTTGACGCCGACATTCATCAGCTCGACTGCATCGAGCGCCGACCTCCCAAGATGGGCGGCGTTTGATGCATGCGACGCTATCCCCTTGAAGCGATAGTAATATTCGAGGACGGCAAGGTTGTTTGTCGAGCGGACGCCGTTGAAGGGTGCCGGATGCCAGGTCAGCGCTGTGTCGACGTCATCGAACAGACCAGCCCGCACCATGAAGGTCTTGCCCGAGCCGCCCTCCTCGCCTGGGCAACCGTAATAACGCACTGTTCCGGGAAGATTGTTCGCCTTCATTTCGTTGGCGAGCGCAATCGCCGCCATCAGCGAACCGACGCCAAGCAGGTTGTGGCCGCACCCGTGTCCTGTCGCTCCTTCGGTCAAAGCTTCGTGGACAGCAATATTCGCGACCTGGTTCATGCCAGCCAGCGCATCGAATTCACCGAGGAAGGCGATGACAGGTTTGCCGGTGCCAAAGTCGCCGATAAAGGCCGTATCCATGCCGGCAACTGCACGACGTACCACAAAGCCGTTATCTTCGAGCGTTCTTGCCAGGAGTTCCGAAGAGCGCCTCTCCTCGAATTTCAGCTCGGCAAAATCCCAGATGCTGTCACTGAGTTTCGTGAAGTCCGGCTTCATCACCTCGATCGCCTCAGCGATCGCTACTAGGGCGTCATGGTTCATGGCATGTCCTTGCATTGCAATTTACCCCGGCGGCAGGGCGTGATGCGTCGCCCGGCGGAAAGCCCCCGGACAACGCTGAACAGGATTGTTCCAGCACCGCTCCTGCAGAGGGCGCAGAAGGCTGGCCTAGTCGACCGAGACTTCCCAGAGGCGCGCGTTCGATTGCCAGACCGGCTGCCCCTTCAGCGTCTTGGCCGCACCCCAGACATCGACCATGTCATAGAGGAAGATGCCGGGCATGTCCTTCAGCATCAGTTCGTGGAACTCGTCGAAGATTTTTTGCCGCTTTGCCTGATCGGCCTCGACATAGGCCGCCTTCATCAGCTCGATTGCCTTGGGGTCATCCCACATCATAGACGCGTTCTTGTCCTTGTCGCCGACGTAGAAGGAGTACATCAGTGCCGGATCGAGACGCGGCGCCACCGACTGCGAAATGATCTGATAGTTGCCGGAGCGACGGCGATCGACCTGTGTCGCGTAGTCAAGCACCTCAATCTGCACGTTAAGCCCGATCTGCTGCAGCATGGCTTGCGCCATCACCGCAACAGGAAAGCTCGGTACGTTGCCGCGCTTGTTGGCGATGATGGAGATCGGCTCGCCCTTGTAGCCTGCGGCATCGAGCTCCTTCTTTGCCGCTTCCACGTCATAGGGAAGGCGCTTCTTCTGCGTTGCGTCGAAATAGACCGAATCCTGCGATACCATCGAGCCGTTCGCCTCTCCGGTCCCATTCGATGCAGCGGCGACAAGTTCGTCGAGATCGAGCGCCATCGCGATGGCACGACGAACGCCGGGCTTGCCAAGCAGCTTGTCACGGGTCTGGATGTAAAAGAGGTTCTTGCCGTTGTTGCGGGCGACGATGAGCTGCATCTTCGGGTTCGTCTTGAATTCCGGAATAAGATCAGGCGAGAGTTCGGCCGTATCGAGGACACCCGATTCCAATCCTGCCTTCACCGTTGAAGGATCGGGGATGACCATGAACTTGATGCCGTCGGCAAGCGGTCGCTTGGAGCCGACCATGCCATCCGGCTTGCCATCGTTGGGCGGCGAGACATAGTCGGCGAATTTCTTGAGATGGATATATTCGCCCTTCTTCCATTCGTCCCACATGAAGGGACCGGTGCCGATCGGCTTGATGAAGCTGCCGTCTGCACCAACGGAATCAGGAGAAATCATCCCGGTATATCCACACTCCGGACGTGACATCAGGCCAAGGAAAACTGCGGACGGCTTTTCGAGCTTGATTTCGACGGTTGACGCGTCGATAGCCTTGACGCCTGTCACATGCGCGGCACCGCCTTCGGCGAAATCGGAGAGGCATGTCCACTTTGTCTCGGGCTTCAGGTAGCGCGTCCAGTTCCAGACGACATCATCCGCCGTCAGCGACTTGCCATTGTGAAACTTGACATCGGTTCTGAGCTTGAATGTGTAGGTCAATCCGTCGGTGGAGGTCTCAAAGCTCTTGGCAAGCAGCGGCTTGACCTCTCCGCTGTTATTGTAGCCAACGAGCCCCTCGACAATATGCAGAATGACACCATCGGTGTTGCCGTCGCGGTTGACACCGGGATTGTTGCTACGCAGATCGGAACTCTGGGCAACGGTGATATCGCGAGCTACTGCGACATGCGCCAATGCGAGCAGGATCGTCCCTGCGAGAAGAAGCTTTTTCACTGTTGTGCCCTCTGTTTTGTCGTTCTTCGTCATGATGCGAAACCGTCCCAACAGGCGCGCGATAGCCTGCCGATGGTCTCAAGAGCCATCGTATATCCGGGCGTACCGTCCGGCATGGCAAGCGGAACCTCATCCGTATAGGCAGATATGATGTAGTACGGCGCACTGTCACGATAGACGATGCCGGCATTCATTCGCCCACGCTTGCCGGTCCCACCCTTATGGGCAACGACCGTGCCGAACGGTAGGCGCGAGGGAATGGCATAGCGCAGGATCTGGTTCTTCAGTGTCTGCAGCGCATAGGCGCAAAGTTCGGCGGAGACGCCGAGCTTTTCTCGCACGGCCGATGACGTCTGCGCATCGAGGATCATCTGCAGAAGCACGGCCTGATCTCGCGCGGTTGTCGTCGTCACCGATTTCAGTGCGTGATCCGGAGACAGAGCCAGTGGTGGGATCAGGAAGCGGTGGTGCGTGCCTACAAGGCCGATCGACTTGCAATAACCGCCCACC
>NZ_JAELUG010000039.1 GCF_016429255.1 Rhizobium sp. ASV8 | reverse complement strand
CAGAAAGGCGTCGACTACATGGCGTTGCCGCGTGAGGTCTGCCTCCGTTGTCGACGGCGTATCCTGCACGCGACGGCGGGCGCGGCTCGCAAGCTGGCGTGTCGCAACCGTGGTGCGGCCGAGGATCGGGGCGATGTCGTCGAAAGACACATCGAACATGTCGTGTAAAACGAAGGCGAGCCGCTCGGCTGGATTGAGCTTTTCCAGAACGACCAGCAAGGCGAGGCCGACTGAATCGGCCAGCAATGCATCCTGTTCGGGATCGGTGCCGTTTCCGGCCTCGTGTACCACCATCGGCTCAGGAACATGGATCGTCAGCGGCTCCTCGCGGCGGGATTTGCGTGCGCGCAGCAAGTCGAGGCAGATGCGTGCGGTGACCGTCGTCAGCCAGCCGCTGAGGTTTTCGACATCGGTGGTGTCGCTTCTGACCAGGCGGAGCCATGCTTCCTGTACCGCATCCTCAGCCTCGGTGCGCGAGCCGAGCATGCGATAAGCAACGGCGCGCAGATGCGGCCGGTTCGCCTCGAATTTCTCTGCCTGCCACTTTTTTTCGTCCATCGGTCACATTCCCTCATCGTGTTCCGTCAGACCTATGACGAACGAAATCCGGCCGGTGTGACAGCGGATCGGCAGGAAAGTGCATCGTCTGAACGAGAGCCGCAACAGCGCTCTCAAAAACAGAGGAAAGAAACAATGCAAGCTCGCATGAAGAACCCAGCTCTCGTCTTGCCCGAAACGCTCCAGGCGCTTCTGGCCGTCAGCAATTCCCTCAAAGATCGTGGCCTCTCGGAAAGCACCATGGACCTCGTGCATCTGCGCGTCAGCCAGATCAACGGCTGCAGCGTCTGCACCGATATGGGCTTTCGCAAGCTGCAGAAGGCGGGTGAGACGATGGAGCGTATCGTCGGCGTGTCCGCCTGGCGTGAAATGCCATATTTTTCAGACGCCGAGCGTGCGGCGCTCGCGCTGGGGGAGGCTGTCACGCGGCTTGCCGACCGGCCCGATGCCGTTACCGACGAAATCTGGAATGAAGCTATCCGGCACTACGACGAAAAGGTGCTCTCTGCCCTGATCGTCGCGATTGCCCTCGACAATGTCTGGAACCGGCTCAATTCGACGGTCCGTCAGCCGGCGGGCGCCTCCTGGAACTAAGGGCTGCCGGCGCAATCCTTCTCCCCCGCTCAGGGGAGAAGGCGACGCTTTGGTTCAGGCTTCTCCGACCCGTGCGGTCACCAGAAGCTTCGCCAGCCAGTCCACGAAAACGCGCACCTTGTTGCTGAGGTGGCGGTTGGGCGGGTAGACGATGTGCATGGGCAGAACGGGTCGCGTCCAGCCGGCAAGGACGGGGACGAGCGCGCCGCTGGCGAGTGCGTCCCGGACCATGAAGCTTGGAACCTGTGCAATGCCAAGCCCCTGCAACGCCGCCTGGACGTAGCTGCGGCTGTCGTTGACGGAGAGGATGTAGCGTGGAGTGATCTCCAGCGACTCATTCCCACGCTCGAAGCTGAAAGGGACCGTCCGGCCGGTTTGCGCGCGGAAATAGCTGACCGCATGGTGATTGATCTCGAGATCCTCCGGCCGCTCCGGAATGCCGTTCCTCTCGATATAGAGAGGGGCGGCGCAGGTCACGAGATGGATTTCGCCGACGCGGCGGGCGATCAGCGACTGGTCGCTCGGCATGCCGGCGCGGAGCGCACAGTCGACATTCTCGGCCAGATAGTCGACGAGTCGATCGCCGACGCCGAGGTCGATATGGATATCGGGGTAGCGCTGATGGAAGTCGCAGAGTGCCGGCATGACGATCCGCTCGGCAAATGCGCCGGCCATTTCGACGCGCAGGCGGCCGCTAGGCAGACTTTGCGAATTGCTGATGCTGCCGTCCAGTTCCTCGATTTCGGAGAGGATCTGAATGGCGCGCTCGTAATAGAGTGCGCCGTCCGTCGTTACCATGACACGCCGGGTCGTCCGGTTCAGGAGCTTGGCGTGAAGATGGGCCTCAAGCGACTGGATGAGCGTCGTCACCGTCGCCTTCGGCATGGAAAGGGCTGCGGCGGCGCGGGTAAAATTCCCCGTCTCCACCACGCGTGCGAATGCCCGCATTGCTGATAGTTGGTCCATTCCATGATGTCCCTCGACCACAAATGAAGAGGTCGATTGTTTGTAATTGTGAATAGTCTGATCGAATATAGGCTACTTATTCTCAGAGCGGAATAACGATATGTTGTTTCCATGATTGTTGCAATGCGGCACGGGGCGCTCAAGACCGCATTATCGAGAATATGATTGCAAAGCGTGCTAGAGGGCTAGCTTGGTTTAGTCATGTTCATCCGAACAGATAGGATTTGGGTCGATGAGTGCGCCGTGGAAAGATGTTGTGCTGGAAAACGTGCCTACGGGGCCGGTGGCAGCTCGGATCTACAACGGTGAAGGTTTGAAGAAGGCGGCACCCCTCGTGCTTTATCTGCACGGAGGCGCTTTTCTCGATACTTGCCATGCGACAGAGAGACCGGTGGCTGCAAGCCTCGCTGAAGCCGGCGCCATCGTGGTTGCGGCGGATTATACGAGCTGCAATCAGAATGCTTTTCCGAAGGTGTTGGAATGCGCCTACGGGATTTTTGCCTACCTCAGCAACAAGCGCAACATGCTTGCGCTGGGTGGGGCAAAGAAATCGCTGCTGTTTGTCGCCGGTGAGGAATCGGGTGGCAATGTTGCAGCGGGCGTCGCTTTAAAGGCGCGCGATCAGATACCCGGTTCGTTGGACGGACAGGTGCTGATATCGCCTTTGCTCGACCCCTTCATGGGATCGAAATCTTTCCTCCAGGCGGAGGAAAGCGGCATGCGCGAGCGCTGGACGGAAGGCTGGAACCGTTACCTGGGTTTCCTGGGCGGTGTCTGTCATCCCTATGCAGCGCCTCGATACTGTTCGCGGCTTTCGGGCCTCGCGCCGGCATTGGTGCTCACGGCCGAGGACGACCCGCTCCGCGACGAGAGCATGGAATACGGCAGTCGGCTGAAAGCGGCTGGCGTCCGTGTTCGCCAGCAGGTCCTTCCCGCCGGGACAGGCTGGCCCACCCTCTACGGCGGGCAGTCGAAAGACAGGCCTTCATGGCGACAGGACATATGCTGTTGTTTCAAGGGCTTTGTCGAAGACGTGCAGGCTTGATCGACGGCAGCATTCCGGTCGCGAGGAAAGTCGCGGATTTGGACGGGGTGCCGAAACCAAGGACAGAGGCGATTTTCGCGCGCATAAGCCGCGCTTCGCACCCCTGACTGTATCGAGACACTAGGAATTTTCGGTCCCCATTTCCCAAGAGGGGGCCAAAGGAGAGACTAACATGAAGTCCAACGGTAAGCGCTGGGCCCTGTGGGGCGCCGGCATGGGTGTTGCTGCGGCCATTTCAGGCGCGGCTTTCTATCTCGAGCTGCCCCGCGGTGCTCAGGCAACCGAGGCAAGCGGCCCGGCGGCGATGCCGGCCATCCCGGTCACCGTCGCCGCGGTGGAGCCACGCGACATCACGTCCTGGCAGGAATTTTCCGGCCGGCTCGAAGCTATAGACCGGGTCGAGGTGCGGCCGCGCGTCGCCGGCGCTATCCAGTCGGTGCATTTCCGCGAGGGAGCCCTGGTCAAGCAGGGCGACCTGCTTGTGACGATCGACCCTGCACCCTATGAGGCAACGGTTGCACAAGCCCAGGCTCAGGTATCGGCCGCCAAGGCGAAGCTGGATCTGGCCAAGGTCGAGGTCGGTCGCGGCCAGAAGCTCTTCGACAACAGAACGATCTCGCAGAGCGATATGGATACGCGCACCAGCAATTATGCCGAGGCGGAAGCCAATCTGAAGGCTGCGCAAGCAGCCCTGCAGACCGCGCAGCTGAACCTCGACTATACGCAGGTTCGCGCTCCGATCTCCGGCCGCGTCGGCAAGATCGCAGTCACAGTCGGCAATCTTGTCGCTGCCGGCTCGACGTCGCCGGCGCTGACGACGCTCGTCTCGGTCGATCCGATCTATGCGAGCTTCAATGCGAACGAGCAGACCGTTACCCGGGCGCTGGCGGAGCTGCCCGCAACCGACGGTGCGGTTCCGCCCGTCGAGCAGATTCCGGTCCAGATCGGCACTGCCAGCGACAACGGTACCCCGATCAAGGGCAAGTTGCAGCTGATCGACAACGAAGTCGATGCGGCTAGCGGCACCGTCAGCGTTCGCGCCGTCTTCGACAATCCCGGCGGCCGCCTCATCCCCGGCCAGTTCGTGCGGGTTCGCATGGGCCAGCCGAAGGCCGAGACTAAACTGCTCATCAGCGAGCGGGCGATCGGGACGGACCAGGACAAGAAGTTCGTCTTCGTGGTCGGTGCCGAGAACAAGGTCGAGTATCGCCCGATCAGCCTCGGCGACGCGGCAGACGGCATGCGCATCGTCACGGCAGGCCTGAACGCCGGCGACAAGATCATCGTCAACGGCCTGCAGCGGGTTCGCCCGGGCGCAGTCGTCGATCCCAAGCCGGAAGAGAAGGTCGCTTCCAAATAATTCATCCGGCCGGAGAGATTAGTCTCCGGCCGTTCGTTCCAATGCTTCGTTTTGTAATGCTCGTGGCGCCTGTTGGGCCGCGGGCCCGGACTTCGTGTCCCTTGATTCACCCATGGAGAGGGTTCTGCCATGAACATCTCAAGATTTTTCGTCGACCGTCCGGTGTTCGCCGGAGTGCTATCGATTCTCATCGTGGTCGCTGGCCTCATCGGTCTGAAGCTGCTGCCGATTTCCGAATATCCGGAAGTCGTGCCGCCGTCGATCGTCGTCACCGCCCAGTATCCGGGCGCCAACCCGAAGGTCATCGCCGAGACGGTGGCGACGCCGATCGAAGAGCAGATCAACGGCGTCGAAGGCATGCTCTACATGAGCAGCCAGGCGACATCAGACGGCCTGCTGACGCTGACCGTCACCTTCAGGCTCGGCACCGACCCGGACAAGGCACAGCAGCTCGTACAGAACCGCGTTTCGCAGGCTGAGCCTCGCCTGCCGCAGAATGTGCGCGATCTCGGTATTACCACAGTCAAGAGCTCGCCCGACCTGATGATGGTGGTCAACCTCATCTCGCCGGACAATCGCTACGACATCACCTATCTGCGCAACTACGCCACCCTGAACATCAAGGACCGGCTCGCCCGTCTCGACGGCGTCGGCCAGGTTCGCGTGTTCGGTTCGGGCGACTATTCCATGCGCGTCTGGGTGGATCCGCAAAAGGCAGCCGAGCGCGGTCTCGCAGCCAGCGATATCGCCAATGCCATTCGCGCGCAGAACATCCAGGCCGCTGCCGGCATCATCGGCCAGTCGCCGAGCGTACCCGGCATCGACGTGCAGCTGAACGTCAACGCCCAGGGCCGTCTGACGACGCCGGAGGAATTCGGCAACATCATCGTCAAGAGCGGCAGCAACGGCGAGATCACCCGCCTGCGCGATGTCGCACGCATCGAACTCGGTGCTGCCGACTATTCGCTGCGTTCGCTGCTCGACGGCAAGCCCGCCGTGGCCATTCCGGTCTTCCAGGCGCCGGGTTCCAACGCGATCACCATCTCCGACAACGTCGTCAAGACGATGAACGAGCTGCAGACCGCAATGCCTGACGGCGTGAAGTACGAAATCGTCTACGACACCACGCAGTTCGTGCGTGCGTCGATCGACAAGGTCGTGCACACGCTGCTGGAAGCCATCGTGCTCGTCGTCATCGTCGTCATTCTGTTCCTGCAGACATGGCGCGCCTCGATCATCCCGCTGATCGCGGTTCCGGTTTCGATCATCGGTACTTTCGCCGTGATGTATGTCGCCGGCTTCTCGATCAACGCGCTCAGCCTTTTCGGCCTAGTGCTGGCGATCGGTATCGTGGTGGATGACGCCATCGTGGTCGTCGAAAACGTCGAACGTAACATCGAGAATGGCCTTAGCCCGCGTGACGCGACCTATCGCGCCATGAAGGAAGTGTCCGGCCCGATTATCGCGATCGCGCTGGTGCTGGTCGCCGTCTTCGTGCCGCTGGCTTTCATCTCCGGTCTTTCGGGCCAGTTCTATCGCCAGTTCGCACTGACGATCGCGATCTCGACCGTTATCTCGGCTTTCAACTCGCTGACCTTGTCTCCGGCTCTGGCGGCAATGCTGCTGAAGGATCACCATGCGCCGAAGGATATGCTGACGCGCGTGATGGATTTTGCCTTCGGCTGGTTCTTCCGTGGCTTCAACAAGGTATTCCACCGCGGTTCATCTGCCTATGGCAGGGGCGTCGGTGGCATCCTGTCGGTGAAAAGCCTGGTCATGATCGTCTATCTCGCCCTCATCGGCGCGACCTACTACCTGTTCCAGGCCGTGCCCGGCGGCTTCGTTCCGCAGCAGGACAAGCAGTATCTGATCGGCTTTGCCCAGCTGCCTGACGGCGCCACCCTCGACCGCACGGATGACGTCATCCAGCGGATGAGCAAGATCGCGCTGGAACAGCCTGGCGTCGAGCATGCGATTGCCTTCCCGGGCCTGTCGATCAACGGCTTCACCAATTCCTCCAACGCCGGCATCGTCTTCGTGACGCTGAAGGGCTTCGAGGATCGTACGACGCCGAACCTGTCGGGCGGCGCCATCGCCATGCAGCTGAACCAGAAGTTCGCCGGCATTCAGGACGCCTTCATCGCCATGTTCCCGCCACCGCCCGTCCAGGGCCTCGGCACGACCGGCGGCTTCAAGCTGCAGATCGAGGATCGTGCCGGTCTGGGCTACCAGGCGCTCGACCAGGCGAATAAGGCATTCCTCGCCAAGGCTTACCAGACGCCTGAACTGACGGGGATCTTCTCGAGCTACCAGATCAACGTGCCCCAGCTCTTCGCCGATCTCGATCGTGCCAAGGCCGAACAGCTCGGCGTCTCGGTGACCGATGTCTTCGATACGCTGCAGATCTATCTGGGTTCACTCTACGTCAACGACTTCAACGCATTCGGCCGTACCTACAGCGTGCGTGTGCAGGCGGATGCCCAGTTCCGCTCGCATGCGAACGATATCGGCCAGTTGAAGGTTCGCTCGGCGTCGGGCCAGATGATCCCGCTCTCGGCGTTGCTGAAGGTCGAGGCCAGCACCGGGCCGGAACGGACGACGCGCTACAACGGCTTCCTCGCTGCCGATATCAACGGCGGGCCGGCGCAAGGCTACTCGTCCGGTCAGGCACAGGCTGCCGTCGAGCGGATCGCCAACGAAACGCTGCCCCCGGGCATCGGCTTCGAGTGGACGGATCTGACCTATCAGCAGATCCTGGCCGGCAGCTCGGGTGTCATCATCTTCCCGCTGGCCCTGCTGCTCGTCTATCTCGTGCTGGCCGCGCAGTATGAAAGCGTCACCCTGCCGCTTGCGATCGTCATGATCGTGCCGATGGGCGTGCTGGCCGCCTTGACGGGCGTCTGGTTGACCGGCGGCGACAACAACATCTTCACGCAGATCGGCTTGATGGTGTTGGTGGGATTGTCGGCGAAGAACGCGATCCTGATCGTGGAATTCGCCCGCGAGCTGGAGCTGGAAGGCCGCAAGCCGGTCCAGGCTGCAATCGAGGCCAGCCGCCTGCGTCTGCGTCCGATCCTGATGACCTCGATGGCCTTCATCATGGGCGTCGTGCCGCTGGTCACCTCGACCGGTGCCGGTGCGGAGATGCGCGCTGCCATGGGTGTCGCGGTGTTTGCCGGCATGATCGGCGTCACCTTCTTCGGCATCTTTATGACGCCGGTGTTCTACGTGCTGATCCGCGGTGTCACGGGCAACCGTCCGTTGAAGCAGCATCATCACAACGATAATGACCATTCGGCGGAGGTACTCCCGATCGCCGCCGAATAGGGGGCCGTGCCGAGCGGTACTCCAGTGCTCGACACCCCATGGGCGGGACCGCAAGGTCCCGCCCTTTGTTTTGCGGAATTTGTCCCATGCCGCCCGATTTCCTTTGCATGCTGGCACCATAGGTTTATCAAGCTCTTGCATGAGTTGATGAACGTATGTCGAGCGGTGAGGAGCCGTTCGCTGGCGTGCAGGGACTGAGGAGGCTTGGTGCGTCTGAAGTCCCTCGAAACGGTCTTGATGACCGCCTGCCATACGTTTGAGTGTCGTGCGCCTGGAGTTGGAGGACGTTGCTGTGAGCGGCAGAAAGATCGCTTTCCTTGGAACGGGACTGATGGGAGCGCCGATGGCGCGGCGGCTGCTGGCCGCAGGCTTTGCGCTCACCGTCTGGAACCGCGACCGTAGCAAGGCCGAACCTCTGGCTGCCGATGGCGCCACCGTTGCCGCCACGGCCGTCGAAGCGGCAAGGGGCGCCTCGGTGCTTTTCACCATGCTGACCAATGGCGGCGCTGTCGGCGAGGTCCTGTTCGGTAGCGGGGTGGCTGACGTGCTCGAGACCGGGGTGGTTGTCATCGACAACAGCTCGATACCGCCGGCGATCGCTCGAGAACATGCATTCAAGCTCGCGGAGCGTGGCATACGGCACATCGACGCGCCCGTGTCGGGCGGTGTCGTGGGCGCTGAGGCGGGAACGCTTGCAATCATGGCCGGCGGCGATGCCGATGTCATCGACAGCGTGCGTGACGTGTTGGCGCCGCTTGGCCGCGTCACCCGCGTCGGTCCGAGCGGCACGGGTCAGCTCGCCAAGCTCGGCAATCAGCAGATTGTCGCCGTCACCATCGGCGCTATCGCCGAGGCCATGTTGCTGGTCGAAGCTGGCGGTGGTTCACGCGAAGCATTCAGGGCGGCCATTCGCGGCGGCTTCGCCGAGAGCAGGATCCTGGATCTGCATGGCCAACGCATGATCGAGCGCAACTTCGAGCCGGGCGGAACAGCCCGCAATCAATTGAAGGACCTCGATACGGTCCTTGCTGCTGCCCAAAATCTGTCGCTCAATCTGCCACTGACCGAAGTCATCAGGGCGGAGTTTGCCGAGTTTGTGGAAAACGGCGGCGGCGAGCAGGATCACAGCGGACTGCTGCAGTATCTTGAAGACAAGAATGCCCGAGGAAAGGCTTGAGGAAGAGATGAGCGATAAGGGTGCATCCAAGCGTCGTCTGCGTTCGCAGGACTGGTTCGACAATCCGGATCATATCGATATGACGGCGCTCTATCTTGAGCGCTTTATGAACTATGGCATCACGCCGGAGGAGCTGCGGTCGGGCAAGCCGATCATCGGCATTGCCCAGAGCGGCAGCGACCTCACACCCTGCAATCGCCATCACCTCGATCTCGCCAAGCGCGTGCGCGACGGGATTCGCGATGCCGGCGGCATCCCGATCGAATTTCCGACCCATCCGATCTTCGAGAACTGCAAGCGCCCGACAGCGGCACTCGACCGCAATCTTGCCTATCTCGGTCTGGTGGAAGTGCTCTACGGCTATCCGATCGACGGCGTGGTGCTGACGACCGGCTGCGACAAGACCACGCCCTCCGCACTGATGGCGGCTTCGACCGTCAATATTCCGGCAATCGTTCTCTCGGGCGGGCCGATGCTCGATGGCTGGCATGACGGCGAGCTTGCCGGCTCAGGCATGGCGATCTGGCGCTCGCGCCGCAAACTGGCGGCTGGCGAGATCGACGAAGAGGGCTTTCTGGAGGCTGCTCTGGCGTCGGCCCCTTCGGTGGGACACTGCAACACGATGGGAACGGCCTCGACCATGAATGCCATGGCGGAAGCCCTCGGCATGTCGTTGACCGGCTGTGCCGCCATTCCCGGCGCCTATCGCGAGCGCGGGCAGATGGCCTATCGTACCGGGCGTCGCGCCGTCGAACTCGTGCTTGATGATGTCAAGCCTTCGGACGTGCTGACGCGCGAGGCTTTCCTCAATGCGATCAGGGTCAATTCCGCCATCGGCGGTTCGACCAATGCGCAGCCGCATCTGGCCGCCATGGCCAAACATGCCGGCGTCGAACTCTATCCCGACGACTGGCAGGTGCATGGCTTCGACATCCCGCTGCTGGCCAATGTGCAGCCGGCGGGTGCCTATCTCGGCGAGCGCTTCCACCGCGCCGGCGGCGTCCCGGCCATCATGTGGGAGTTGCTGCACGCCGGAAAGCTCGATGGAAGCTGTCCGACCGTGACCGGCAAGACGATAGCGGAGAATTTGAAGGGCAGGGAGGCGAGCGATCGCGAAGTTATCCGCCCATTCGCCGAGCCGCTGAAGGAGCGGGCCGGCTTCCTCGTGCTCAAGGGCAATCTGTTCGATTTCGCCATCATGAAGATGAGTGTCGTGTCCGAGGATTTCCGCAGTCGTTATCTGCAGGAGCCGGGCCACGAAGGCGTGTTCGAGGGCCGGGCTGTCGTTTTCGACGGCTCCGAAGACTATCACAAGCGCCTCAACGATCCGGATCTTGGCATTGATGAGCGGACTATTCTCGTCATCCGCGGCGCCGGGCCGATCGGCTGGCCGGGGTCTGCCGAAGTCGTCAACATGCAGCCGCCGGATGCGTTGCTCAAGCGCGGCATCCGCAGCCTGCCCACGATAGGAGACGGCCGACAGTCCGGCACGGCCGATAGCCCTTCTATTCTAAATGCATCGCCGGAAAGTGCTGCCGGCGGCGGCCTTGCCTGGCTGAGGACCGGTGATGTGATTCGCATCGATTTCAACCACGGTCGTTGCGACATGCTGGTGGAAGAGGCGGAAATCGAGCGGCGCAAGGGCGACGGCATACCACCGGTGCCGCCCGATGCGACGCCTTGGCAGCGGATCTATCGCCGCTCCGTGACGCAGCTTTCCGATGGCGCCGTGCTCGATGGCGCCGCAGATTTCCGCAATCTCGCGGCTGTTCCGCCGCGGCACAATCACTGATGAGGGCCTTGGGTTGAGCCATCGGTGCATGGGCGGCAAGCTGCCGTTAAAGTTCGCGAAACTGGAGTAGTGCAAGTTAACCGAGTTGCAGCTATGTAATCTCTCCAGTTTCCGAAGGGAGGGGCTCTTTGGCAGAGGTGGCATCCGGGCGGACCGAAGAGGAGTTCCAGGACCTATTGAGGAGGCTGGAGCTGGCGCTTGACGCGTCCCAAATCGGCGTTTGGCAACATAACGTCGACGACAAGGAACTACTTTGGGATCCGCAGATGCACAGGCTCTACGGAACCGGTCTTCAGGGCAGCAAGGTATCGTCCGATGTCTGGATGAGGGCGCTTTATCCCGAGGATGTCGAGAAGGCTCTCAACGACTTCCAGATCGCTCTCGACGCGCGTGGTTTCTACAATTCCCAGTTTCGCATCGTCTTGCCGAGCGGCGAGGTGCGCTACATCCGCTCGAGGGCGCATTTCTATGAAGATCTCGATGGTTCACCATCCTTCATCGGCGCCGAATGGGATGTGACCGCCGATATCCTGCTCAATCGGGAGCTGACCAGCCAGAAGGCAATTGCCGAGGCGCGCGCGGTGGCGCTCGAGCAAAGCCGGGCTCGTATCGAATATGCGGCTGATCACGACTATCTCACAGGCCTGCCCAATCGACGCTATCTTGACCGGCGCCTTGGCGAATTGCGCAGGGACGCCGCGATCGAAACTTTGGCCGTGCTCCATATCGACATCGATGGCTTCAAGGAGATCAACGATAAATGGGGGCACGCCGCCGGCGATGCGACGTTGCAGAGCGTGGCCGCGCGTATCTCGGCTGCGATCACCGCCGGCGATATCGTGGCGCGTGTGAGCGGTGATGAATTCGTGGCCGTGTTGGTGAATGTCGGCGGTGCGGAGAGGCTGGAAGGCATCGTAAACGACATCCTCTCGCGGCTGCGGCGCGAGGTGCGTTTCGGTAACGAGATGCTGCGGATCGGCGCATCTATCGGTGTGGCCTTGAGCCTCACCGGCAACGCCGCCAATCTGCTGGCGGAGTCGGACGTGGCGCTTTTTCAGGCCAAGAAGCTTGGCCGCAACCGTGCGGAGTTCTTCACGCCGGAACTGCAAGCCGATCTGCATGCCGAACGGCGGCTGGCCGATGAACTGCGGCTGGCGCCGGTGTTGCGGCAAATCGAGCCCTTCTATCAGATCCAGGTGGATGCGCGCAGCCGCCGCATCGTCGGGCTGGAGGCGCTGGCACGCTGGCAGCATCCGGAAAAGGGGCTGCTCAATCCGGCTGCCTTTCTCAAGGTGGCGGATGAATATGGGTTGACGGCCGAGATTGATGCCGCCGTGCTCAAGCGCGCGCTTGCCGACCGCGCCACCTGGGTTTCGCGCGGTCTTGTGCCGCCGCGTATCGCCGTCAATATTTCCGGGCGCCGGCTTGCCGATCCAGACCTGATCGAAGGGTTGGAGGCACTAAAGATACCGCGCCATGCCATCGCCTTCGAACTCGTGGAAACGATCTTTCTGGACGAGCCTGATGACCGGGTCCTGGCCAATATCGACGCCATCAAGAAGATGGGGATCGATATCGAGATCGACGATTTTGGCTCGGGTCATGCCTCTTTGATCGGTCTGGTGAAACTGAAGCCGAAAAGGCTGAAGATCGACCGGCAATTGGTGACGGAGTTGACGGTGTCGGACGAGCAGCGTCGTCTTGTCAGCTCGATCGTCGATATTGCGCGGGCTCTGAATGTCGAGGTGATTGCCGAAGGTGTGGAGACCGAGGAGCATGCGCGCATACTGGCCGAGGTCGGCTGCGACGAACTTCAGGGCTTTGCTATCGGCTACCCCTCTCCGGAAGGCGAGATTGCAGCTCTGCTGAAATCGGCTCATGCAAAGAGCAGAAGCCGATCCGCCGTTACCGGCCACAGGCAGACTACTGGATCTGCAACGCGGCGATCAAACCGTAGCTGATAACGCCAAGCATCAGCAGCGACAGCGTGGCTGCGATGATGACCCGCCCGCCCGCATGGGCAACGGAGCGCACATTTACCGAGAGGCCAAGTGCGGCCATGGCAATCACGGTCAGGATGCCCGACACCGATTGCATCGGAGCGATCAGTGCTTCCGGAATGAGGCCGAAGGAACGCATCGCCATCAAGCCGAGGAAGCCGCAGATGAACCATGGAACCAGCGAGGGGTGACGGCCGCTGCCACCGTTCGCCTCGGTCGTCTCGACCTTGGTGATGATGCCGAGCAGGAAGATGACGGGGCCGAGCATCAGGACACGGATCAGCTTGACCAGGGTGCCAGTCTGGACGGCGAGAAGGCCGACAGGGGCAGTTGCAGCAAGCACCTGCGGGACGGCGTAGACGGTCAGCCCCGCCAGCGCGCCGTATTGCGACACGCTCATGCCGAAATGGAAGTAAAGGAAAGGCAGGAGGA
Organism: Rhizobium sp. ASV8; assembly: GCF_016429255.1. Lineage (GTDB taxonomy): Bacteria > Pseudomonadota > Alphaproteobacteria > Rhizobiales > Rhizobiaceae > Rhizobium. The sequence goes on along the minus strand of NZ_JAELUG010000039.1, from coordinate 36,571 downwards.
AGACGGCGGCGATGCCCAATACAGCAGTGAAGGCAAGCGCTGCGGCGATCTCCTGTGAATCTGCTTCGATCACCGGGGCGACGGCGACGATGGCGGAATTGCCGCATATCGAGTTGCCGCAGGCAATCAGTGTCGCGAGCTTCGGCGGCAGGCCGAGCAGGCGTCCGATCACATAGGTTGCGGCAATCGAAAGCACGACGACGATGGCGATGCCGGCGATCAGCCAGACGCCAGCGCCGCGAATGGCCGAAAGGCTGATGGAGGCGCCGAGAAGGACGATGGCGATTTCCAGCAGGAACTTGGCACTGAAATCGATGCCCGGCTTCATGGACGGCTTCAGCGGCTTGAGGGTGCAGACGGCAATTCCGAGCGCTATGGCGAGTACCAGACTTTCGATCCACCGACCGCCGAGCAGACCGACCTCCACGTGCTCGCCTGCATAGGCGACGATTGCGACGGCACAGGTGAGTGCGAAGCCAGGGAGGATCTTGTTTGCGCTTTGAGCTGATAACATGTGGTGCCGCCATTCTTTTTATGATGTGTTGACGGCTGGAAAGTCTCATCTGCTTATGTCGACATCCATCGAATATTATCCTATGTTTCGTTCGATAAATTAGAATGATTTCCCATGACCTTTGAGCAACTCGCAATTTTCGTCGCCGTCGCCGAACGAGAACATCTGACCAATGCGGCCGAAGCCATCCACCTGACGCCGTCTGCCGTCAGTTCGGCGATCAAGAATCTCGAGGCTTATTACGGGGTGGAGTTGTTTCATCGCGTCGGCAGGCGGATCGAGTTGACCGAGACCGGACGATCCTTCCTGGGGGAGGCCAAGGCGACGCTTGCCCGTGTACGCTCCGCCGAACTCATGCTGTCCGAACTCGGTGGTCTGCAGCGCGGCCGGCTCAGCCTTTACGCGAGCCAGACCATAGCAAGTTACTGGCTGCCGCCTTTGCTGATGCGGTTCCAACGTGACTATCCCGGCATCGAGCTGGATCTTACGATCGGCAATACGCGAACCGTCACCGAGGCCGTCATCGACGGGGCGGCGGAGTTGGGGTTCATCGAGGGTGAGGTGGATGCGCCGGCGTTGTCGATGAAGATCGTTGCGCAGGATGCGCTTGTCATCGTTGTGCCGCCGCATCATCCCTGGGCCGACGGTCGGCAGCTTTCCATAACTGACCTCGTGACAGATACGTCCTGGGTGATGCGTGAGGAGGGATCGGGCACTCGTTCTGAGTTCGAGAACGCGATTGCCAAGCTCGGCGCCTCGCCACGCGACCTCAAGGTCGCGCTGGTTCTCCCATCGAACGAGGCGATTCTCTCGGCAGTCTGCGCGGGCCAGAGTGCCGCGGCGCTTTCCAACGCGGCTGCCAAGGCCTATCTGGGGCAGGGATTGCTGGTTCAGGCGAGCTTCGATCTGCCGGCCCGCAGTTTTCGCCTTTTGCGTCACAAGGAGCGCCATGCCAGCAAGGCGGCGTTGACGCTGGAGACCATGTGCAAGAGCTATCGTAAATATGCGAGCTTCGAAGCGGATGGGAATAGCGAAGACGTTGCTGGCGTCAACCGCTGACGTCGGCGATCCTCTAAAACATCACCTTCGGGATGCTATTTGCGCTCCACCCGCTGCCGGTTGGCGACCACCAGTTCGATCTCGTTGCGTTCCAGCATGGCGTTGATATCGGCCGGCGGTGCGTCGTCGGTGACGAGGACATCGAAGCTTGAGGGTTCGTTCAGGATGATCGGCGCGCTGCGTCCGAATTTTGCGCTGTCGGCGACGACGATACAGTTTTCAGAGCGGCTTGCCGCTTCCCGCGAATATTCCGCCTCTTCGAGATCATGCAGCATGAAGCCCGACGTGGCGTTGATGGCGCCGACCGAGAGGATGGCGTGGCGTATGTTGAAGCGGCGCAGGAAATTCGCCGCTTCCATGCCGAAAGCGCCGCCATCGTGGCCACGCAACTCGCCGCCGGCGAAGAAGACGCGGTTGCCATTGCGCGTGGCCAGTGCATGCGCCACCGACAGGGCGTTGGTGACGACGAAGAGCTTCTGATGCTTTTGTAGCGCAACGGCAATGAAGGCCGTGGTGGAGCCGACATCAAGAAAGAGCGTATCGCCGTCCTCGATCATGGCCGCCACCGAGGCGGCGATCATCCGCTTGGCTTCCGCATTTTCGTTCATGCGCAGGTGCAGCGGCGGCTCGATCATCGAGTCCTTGATATGGACGCCGCCATGCACCTTGGTGACGAGACCGTTTGCTTCGAGGCTGCGGATGTTGCGGCGGATGGTTTCTTCGGAAACGCCGAGCCGCTCTGCCAGAAACTGAATGCGGCTGGCCCCGCCGGCGAGCCGGAGTTCTTCCAGGATCTCGCGCTCGCGATGATTGGCGTGAAGCGGTGGTTGGGACATGCCCGACATGATCCTGATCCTATTGCGGGTATGATCTCGAAATTCAATTGCGGCTTTCGGATCGAGCAGGCGGCGTCACTAAGCGGCATCAAGGTTTGCAAATCAATCCGATCGCCTCGCGATGCAGTTTTTAAGGCAAATCTCACCCACGGTGAAGCGTTCTGTTTGCAATATTCATCATTCATCCAATTGAGATTTAGTCTCGAATCCAACAAAAAGCCAAATATTCGTTTCATTTTGTGGATCGATCTTGACAGCCGATCGTTTGTGAGGAACCTTCCCGCCAGAGGATGCTGAGCAGTAGCGCCGGAGGGGGAATGACTGCGACGCCGGAAGACAGGATATATTCTCTCGGAATCTGGCATGGGCCGATCGAGATCGCCCCGCTTGTCGGCGGCATAACCAATCGCAACTATCTGGTCGGCAATGCAGGACGGCGTTTCGTCGTGCGATTGGGCTCGGATATCCCCGTCCACCACATCAGTCGCACCAACGAAGTGGCGGCAAGCAGGGCCGCCCATGCGGCTGGTCTTTCTCCCGCTGTCATCCATCACGAGCCCGGCATTTTGGTGCTCGACTACGTCGATGCGAAGCCGCTATCCGCTGACGATATACGCAATCCCCTGGTGATGGCTCGGGTCTTGCCGCTCGTCAGATCGTGCCATCGCGATGTGCCGAAGCATTTTCGCGGACCGGCTGCCATCTTCTGGGTCTTCCATGTGGTCAGGGATTATGCGGCTCTTCTGGAGGCTGGCGGCAGCCGGCACACGCCGTCGCTGCCGTCTTTCCTGGAAATTGCGGAACGGTTGGAACGTGCTGCCGGACCCTACGAGATCGCCTTCGGCCACAATGATCTGCTAGCCGCGAATTTCCTCGATGACGGCAAGCGGCTCTGGCTGATCGACTGGGACTATGCCGGCTTCAACACGCCACTTTTCGATCTCGGCGGACTTGCTTCCAACAATGAATTCTCCGAGGCGCAGGAAGAGGCGATGCTGGAGGCTTACTTTGAGGCTCCCGTCAGCGACGATCTGCGCCGGCGCTATCAGGCGATGAAATGCGCCTCGCTCCTGCGCGAGACGATGTGGAGCATGATTTCGGAAATCCATTCCGACATCGAATTCGATTATTCTTCCTATACAGCTGAAAATCTGCGGCGCTTCGAGAGTGCCTGGCAGAGCTTTCGCAACTCTTGAGGTGACACGATGAAGGAACTGCCTGCTACCGCCAAGACCGTCGTCATCGGCGGCGGCATCATCGGCTGCTCGACCGCCTACCATCTCGGCAAGCTCGGCTTTACCGATACTGTACTTCTCGAACGCAAGAAGCTGACCTCGGGCACGACGTTTCATGCCGCCGGTCTCGTCGGCCAACTGCGCACCAGCGCCAATATCACGCAGATGCTCGGCTATTCCGTCGATCTCTACAAGAAGCTCGAGGCGGAGACGGGGCTTGCCACCGGCTGGAAGATGAATGGCGGCCTGCGTCTCGCCTGCAACGAGGAACGCTGGACGGAGGTCAAGCGACAGGCGACGACGGCACAGTCCTTCGGCTTACAGATGCACCTGCTGACGCCGCAGGAGGCCTTCGATCTTTGGCCGTTGATGGATGTCGACGATCTCGTCGGCGCAGCCTTCCTGCCGACCGACGGACAGGCCAATCCCTCCGATATTACCCAGGCGCTGGCGAAGGGCGCGCGCATGAGCGGTGTCTCGATCTTCGAGGATACCGAGGTTCTCGATCTGGAGATCGACAAGGGCCGGATCCGCGCCGTCATCACCGAAAAGGGCCGCATCGAATGCGAGCGTGTGGTGGTCTGCGCGGGGCAGTGGACTCGGACGTTTGCAAGCCGCTTCGGCGTCAACGTGCCGCTCGTTTCGGTGGAGCACCAATATCTCATCACCGAATCCTTCGGCGTGCCCTCCAACCTGCCGACGCTGCGCGATCCGGACCGGCTGACCTATTACAAGGAAGAGGTCGGCGGGCTGGTCATGGGCGGTTACGAGCCGAACCCAATCCCCTGGGCGCTCGACGGCATCCCCAAGGATTTCCATTACACGCTGCTCGACAGCAACTTCGACCATTTCGAGCAGATCATGGAGCAGGCGCTGGTGCGCGTGCCGGCGCTGCAGACGGCCGGCGTCAAGCAGCTGTTGTGTGGGCCGGAGAGCTTTACGCCTGATGGCAATTTCATTCTCGGCGAGGCGCCGGAGCTGAAGAATTTCTTCGTCGGCGCCGGCTTCAATGCCTTTGGCATTGCCTCGGCTGGCGGGGCCGGCATGGCGCTTGCCGAATGGGTCGCCAAGGGCGAGCCGCCCTACGACCTCTGGCCCGTCGATATCAGGCGTTTCGGCCGTCCGCATTTCGACACGGACTGGGTTCGCACGCGCACGCTGGAAGCCTATGGCAAGCATTACACCATGGCCTGGCCGTTCGAGGAACATTCCAGCGGTCGACCCTGCCGCAAGTCGCCGCTCTATGATCGGCTGAAGGCGCAGGGGGCCTGCTTCGGCGAAAAGCTCGGCTGGGAACGGCCGAACTGGTTTGCCGATCTCTTTGCCGGCGAGGAGCCGAAGGATGTCTATACCTATGGCCGTCAGAACTGGTTCGGCGCCGTCGGCCGCGAGCACAAGGCGGTGCGCGAGGCCGCGGTCATCTTCGACCAGACCTCCTTTGCCAAATTCGTGCTGAAGGGCAGGGATGCGGAGGCGGCGATGTCGTGGATCGCTTCCAACGACGTCGCCAAGCCCGTCGGTTCTTTGACCTACACGCAGATGCTGAACGATCGCGGCGGCATCGAATGCGATGTGACCGTTGCCCGCATCGCCGAGAACGAATTCTACATCACGACCGGCACCGGGTTCGCCACGCATGATTTTGACTGGATCGCTCGGAATATTCCGAGCGAGATGCATGCCGAGCTGGTAGATGTAACCTCGGCCTATTCGGTGCTGTCGCTCATGGGGCCGAAGTCGCGCGCGATATTGCAGTCCGTGACTTCAGCGGATGTTTCGAACGCCGCGTTCCCCTTCGGCAAGGTTCGGACTGTCGGTATCGCAGGCTGCCCTGTCCGGGCGCTACGCATCACCTATGTCGGCGAACTCGGCTATGAGCTGCATGTGCCGGTGGAATATGCGGCTGGCGTCTATGACGTGTTGATGGCGGCCGGGCGTGAGCATGGCCTCATCAATGCCGGCTACCGGGCCATCGAGAGCTGCCGTCTGGAGAAGGGCTATCGCGCCTGGGGTTCGGATATCGGGCCGGACCATACACCGGTCGAAGCCGGACTTGCCTGGGCGGTGAAGACGAAGAAGGACATCGCATTCCGCGGCAGGGAGGCGATCGAGCGGCAGCTTGTTTCGGGCGTGAAGAAGATGCTCGCCTGCTTCGTGCCCGACGATCCGGAAATCGTCCTTCTCGGCCGCGAGACGATCTATCGTGACGGACAGCGCGTCGGCTGGCTGTCGAGTGGCGGCTACGGCTACACGATCGGCAAGGCCATCGGCTACGGCTATGTCCGTGATTCTGGTGGGGTGACGGAGGAGTTCGTTCTGTCCGGCCGTTACGAGCTCGATGTCGCGCAGAGCCGCGTGCCATGCCAGGTGTCGCTGAAGCCGCTCTACGATCCGCAGATGGCGCGGATCAAAGGGTGATTGCAAAGAGGCGAGATGGTATCGCGACAGGGCCAGGCGCGGTGTCGGGGCTATCGCGCGCTATGCGCCGATTTCGGCCGGGCCCGACCACATCTCATGGGTTTCATGGAGACTATGCTTCACGGTCAGTTCGAAGGATGGCCCGTGTTGTGGCCGCCATCCCTGTTGGTCCAATAATGGTCTGATATCTTCTGATTGTTGGCGATGATGCTTGCGGCGATATCAGGATTCCCACCCATAAACGTTTCAGGATCGGCGCCGCATAGAAGAAGGAAAAGCTTCTGATGGGCGACTGCCGCAAAGTACTCATAAGCCGGCGGTCGTTCCTGTGATCCAACGGATTTCAGCTCGTCAGCCGCCTGTTTGCTGGCATGCTCGAGCGCTTGATAGATCGTTGCCAGCATAGCCCGTTCGGCCCGCTCCTGAATGTCTCCATACTGTTTCTGATCCGGCGTCGGAATAGGGCAGCTCTCGCTCATTGCATGCATCTCCTGGCTTGCTGTTTCATTTGTCGAGATAGGCGATTGCCATGGAATTGCGCCTGCTTTGAGCCGGCGGAGGGGGGTGCCGAGCTGGGCCGTCAGGTATTGATCGCCGCAACCATCCGCCTATCGCCGAGCGGGCAAATCCCAGCCCCGATAGAGGTCATTGAGCGCTTCCGCCGTGCGGCATTCCACCATCGGCAACTCCGATGCCTGGAGGATTTTTGCATACTTGGCGCCGCTGTCACGGGTTTTGACAAGGATCCACTGAACCATCTCCCATTTGATGCTGTCCTTGGCTCCTTCGAGATGCCCGGCTCGGTTCGCGCTGTTGAGAAGCGTGCGCTTAAGGTAGCGGGTGAAGCGTAGCCAATGGTTCGAGGTGATGAGAATGGCGCCGGTCGCGCGCGCCAGGCGCTGCGGCATCAGGCGCGTGTAGTTGCCCTCCATGACCCACCGTTCGCCAAGGATCGCCGCATCGTGGAGGGCCGCGAATTCTGCCTCGGGGCGCTGCTGCCAATCCGTATAGGGCAGGTGGTACAATTGATCGAGATGGACGGTTGGGAAGCCAAGCTTTCTGGAGAGTGCAACCGCGAGGGTTGATTTGCCAGCATTGGAAGGGCCGAGCACGACGATGCGCTCGCCAAGGGAATGCAAGGGAAGCATAGGGGCACCGGTCGAAAAGTTGGAATGGCCTCCATTGGCTGAAGTAGGTGCGGTTGTCAACGATCTGCAAGGGTGCCGCTGCCATCGACCGTCGATGGCGTGGAAGATCGGATATCGTGCTGGAGAACGGCCGGAAGAGGGGCTGCGCGGCATCAAATGCCAAGCGCGGCTCTGTTCGCCATGCCGAGGGTGATCCCGTTGATATTCTTGATCGCGGCAATCCGCTGCTCTATGAATTCAACCAGTATAGAAATGAGAGCCAGGGTGCAGTGAGAAGCTTTTTCAATGCGGCCAGGCTGTTGCTTGCCGATGTCGCCTCCAGCCTGTTTTTTGCCATTCTGCTGTCGTTGACGGACAACGTCATGCTGGCGACATGTCTGGCGATTGCCTTTGGTCTTCTCCAGATCGGAGTCCAGTTCATCCGCGGCAAGCCTATCGTAATCATGGAATGGCTTAGCCTTTTTCTGGTTGTTGCCGCTGGCACGGCGACGCTTTTGACGGATGATCCGCATTTCGTGCTGTTCAAGCCGAGCATCATCTATGCGGTTGTGGGCGCCGCGATGCTGAAGGCGGGTTGGATAAACCGGTATCTGCCGGCGGTTGCACGCACGGTTGCGTCCGACGTTGCGACCTATGTGGGCTTTGCCTGGGCTGGCCTGATGTTCTTGTCGGCGGCACTCAATGCGTTCATCGCTATTGCCTTTGATGTATCCACATGGGCGTTCGTCATGCCGGTCTTTGCTACCTGCAGCAAAGTGGTGTTGATGCTGGCCGGCTTTGCTGCGATACGCCTCACGGTGCTGCGACGCCTCCGTGCAATGCCCGAGGCAGAACGCGATGCTCTGCTAATCTCGACAGGGGAAAGGGTGCAATCGCCTTTGTCCGCAACGACTGCCGCCGGAAAGCTGTGATCTGGACGCTGCAATGATAGGCCTTTCCTTGACTTGCCGGCACTTTCGCCGTCAATCGAACGGCTGACGAAGATGGAGGCATGACCAATGGCGGAAGCGAACATCAGGCTTGAGGAAAGCTGGAAAGAGGCATTGTCGCCGGAGTTTGCCAGTCCTTACATGGACGAGCTCAAATCCTTTCTGGTCGAGGAGAAGCAGCGCGGCAAGGTGATCTTTCCCCGTGGCAGCGAATATTTCCGCGCGTTGGATCTGACACCGCTCGACGAAGTGCAGGTGGTCATTCTCGGACAGGATCCCTATCATGGCAGCGGGCAGGCGCATGGACTCTGCTTCAGCGTGCGTCCCGGCGTGCGCATTCCGCCGTCGCTGGTCAATATCTACAAGGAACTGGAGGCCGATCTCGGCATCCCGCCGGCCCGGCATGGCTTTCTGGAAAGCTGGGCGAAGCAGGGCGTGCTTCTGCTCAACAGTGTGCTGACGGTAGAGGAATCGCAGGCCGCTTCACATCAGGGCAAGGGCTGGGAGCGCTTTACCGATGCTGTCATCCGCAAGGTCAACGACGAGTGCGATGGCGTCGTCTTCATGCTTTGGGGATCCTATGCGCAAAAGAAGGCCGCCTTCGTCGATGCGGAGCGCCACCTCGTCTTGAAATCCGTACATCCTTCGCCGCTGTCGGCCCATAACGGCTTCCTGGGTTGCCGGCATTTTTCCAAGGCCAATGCCTATTTGACGGAGCATGGCAGGGACCCGATCGATTGGGTGCTGCCGAGCAATCCCGAAGCTCAATAAGGTGTTGATCCTCGGCTGCTTTGCGCATCAGTGAACGACCGGAATTTATCGTTCACTTATTGAAGACAATCCGTTTGGCTATTGAGGGCTATCGGAACGCGGCTCCTGAGACCATCTTCTGCCCATGAGAAACGCCTGCCGGTGCAGGCGAGACAAGGGGTTTAAGATGCTCAATCAGATCAAAGGTCTTCACCACGTTACCTCGATGGCGGAAGATGCCCGCACCAACAACAAGTTCTTCACGGACACGCTCGGCCTGCGTCGCGTCAAGAAGACGGTGAATTTCGACGCACCCGATGTCTATCACCTCTACTATGGTGACGAGATCGGCACGCCCGGCACCATCATGACCTACTTCCCATTTCCGAAGATGGCACGCGGTCGTCCGGGTACCGGCGAGGTCGGCAATACCGTCTACTCCGTACCGGAAGGTGCGATTGGTTATTGGACCGAGCGTCTCGGCCAGCATGGCGTCGAAGGCCTGAAGGCCGACGAATCCTTCGGCCAGAAGCGTCTGCATTTCGCCGGCCCTGACGGCGATGGATTCGCTCTTGTCGAGGTCAAGGATGACAAGCGTCTGCCCTGGACGCATGGCGGCATCGATGCCGAGCATGCCATCCGCGGCTTCCATTCCGTTGCCATGCGGCTGCGGGACGAGGGTGCTACGGCCGAGTTGTTGAAGTACATGGGCTACGAAGTTGTCGATACGCATGAAGGCATCAAGCGGCTGGCCATTCCCGGCGGCAACGGTGCCGACTGCGTCGACCTCGAGACTATGCCGAACATCAACCGGGCGCTTCCGGGTGCTGGTTCCGTCCACCATGTTGCCTTCGCCGTCGAGAACCGCGCAAAGCAGCTCGAAGTGCGCAAGGCGCTGATGGATACGGGCTATCAGGTCACACCGGTCATCGACCGCGACTATTTCTGGGCGATTTACTTCCGTACGCCGGGCGGCGTGCTGTTCGAAGTTGCCACCAATGAACCCGGCTTCGACCGCGATGAGGACACGGCTCATCTTGGCGAAGCGCTGAAACTGCCCGAACAGCATGCGCATCTGCGCGGTCTGATCGAGCAACATCTGGAGCCGCTGGAAGGCTAATCGGAGGAAGGATTATGACTGATACGAGCTATGTGCACCGGCTGAAGGCCGGTGCATCCGGAAAGCCGATTTTCTTCACTTTCCATGGCACCGGCGGCGACGAGAACCAGTTCTTCGATTTTGCCTCCCGGCTGCTGCCGGAAGCGACCATCGTATCGCCGCGCGGCGATGTCTCGGAACATGGTGCAGCGCGCTTCTTCCGGCGGACGGGCGAGGGCGTCTATGATATGGCCGACCTTGCTCGCGCAACGGAAAAGATGGCCAATTATGTCTCTGGTTTCGCGGCGGAATATGGGGCGTCGCAGGTGTTGGGGCTTGGCTTCTCCAATGGGGCCAATATTCTTGCCAACGTACTGATCGAGCACGGCGATCTCTTCAATGCCGCTGTCTTGATGCATCCGCTCATTCCGTTTCAACCGAAGGACAATGGCCGGCTGCAGGGCAGGCGAGTGCTGATCACCGCCGGCGAACGAGATCCGATCGCGCCCGCGCCGGTTACCCAGGCGCTCGCGGATTATTTCGTCCGGCAGGATGCACAGGTAACGCTCGACTGGCATCCGGGCGGCCACGATATCAGGCCCAATGAAATCGCGGCCATCCGCGCTTTCCTTGCGCCCTACGCGTAAAGTCGACCGATACGCCGGCCTTGGAGCAGCCACAAGCTGTTCTGCGGCCGGCTATTTGCCGATCTGCCGCAGCATCGCCTGCGCCTGCGAGGCGGCCGCGAGCTTTCCCTTCTCGTCGAGATAGTCCGTTCCGCAGAAGCGGTTGAGGTTGGTGAAATCCATGGTGTCGGGCTGAGCGTGCTTGACTTCGGCAATCACCATGCGCCAGGCGCAGCCGAGCACCTTGTCGGGCTGGATCGCCTCGTCGCAGCCGGTGCTCAGGCACAGGGCAACGTGTTTCTGCGCTCGATATCCTCCCGCAATCGCCTCCTCATACTCGGCTTCCCACTGGTCGCGCGTATGCTGGCATCGGGCGGGGTTGCTGCTTTGGCTGCACAGCACCGTGGTATCGACATAGGTCTCGGCTGGCGGCCATAGGGGACCGTCGACCAAGCTGACGCAGCCGCACGCGAACAAAGTGGCTGACAGCAGACGCAACTGATTCTCCCTCGATCGAAACCGAGCAGACCGTAGTGCGGCGGAGAATATCTGCAAGATCAATGTGGACCATGTCGCATTCGAGACGGCAAGATCCCGCCAATCTTCAACTGCCGGGACCGGAAGCGTGGCCTTCCTGCAACCCTTGCCATCTTCCGGCAATGGCGACATGTCGCGGCGCAGGCTCTGCTTGTGAGCATCATTGCTACTCGCTAATGATCTGGCCCAATGCGATGGGGGTACAGATGGTGACGCTGGCGGAACAGCAACAATATAGGCTGGGCGTGACCTATGTGGCGCTCTCCGCGCTGGCTTGGTCGACTTCAGGCCTCTTCGTGCGAGCGATCAGTGCTGACCTGATGACCATCCTTTTCTGCCGCGGCATCGTCTCCGGCCTCGGCGTGTTCGCGCTGTTTTTCTATATCGAGCGCCGCAACGCTTTTCGCATCCTGCGCTCCATGCGCGGCCCCTCGCTGGCAGCGACGATCTTTTCCACCGCGTCGATGATCAGCGGTATCGGCTCGATTTATTATACGTCGGTTGCCGACGCCATGGTCATCTATGCCACCGTGCCCTTCGTGACCGCGGGCGTCGCCTTTCTCTTCATCGGCGAACGCCCGAATGTAAGGACGCTGATTGCGAGCGGCATCGCCTTTATCGGTGTTCTCGTCATGTTGTCCGGGCATGCGAGCGACGGCGGCAGCTGGCTTGGTAAAGGCCTAGCCGCCGTCATGACGCTGACGGTTGCGGCACTTGCCGTCATCATGCGGCAGCATCGCAATGTGCCGATGCTGCCGGCGATGGCCCTGTCGGCGTGGCTGTGCTCCTTCACTACCTTCTGGTTCGCTTCCCCGCTTTCGATCTCGGGGCAGGATCTCGGCCTGATCATCGCCTTCGGCATCGTTCAGAATGCGATGGGCCTCAGCCTTTACACGTTCGGCTCGCGGCTCGTTCCAGCCTCGGATGCGGCGCTGCTGACGGCGCTCGAAGTGCCATTGACGCCGCTGTGGGTCTGGATGGTCTTTGCCGAGCGCCCTTCGACTGCGACGCTGATCGGCGGACCAATCGTTCTTGCCGCACTTTTCGGCCATATCCTTCTGGAGGTTCGGCGCAATAGGGTGGTTACTTCAGCAAAGACGCATTGAACTGCTTGTCGGCCTAATCCCAAAATGCTGAAATCGACCAATCACGAGGAGTCGATATCGATGAACAAGATATTCAATCCGCCGTCTGTCAGACGCCCCTTCACCAACTACAATCACGGGATTCTGGTGCCTCCGGGCGCCAGCCTTCTCGTCGTGTCCGGCCAGGTCGGTATCGGTCTCGACGACCGCATTCCGCCGGATGTCACCTCGCAGGCCGAAATGTGCTTCAAGGCGATCGGGGCCATTCTCGAAGACGCCGGCATGAGCTTTGCCGATGTGATCCGCATTGGCGGTTTTGTCACGACGCGCGAGGACATGCCGGCCTACATCGCCGTTCGCGACCGTTACACGCTGGACCCGAAGCCGGTTTCCACGCTGCTGATCGTCGGCGGCTTCAATCGTGCGGAGTTTCTGGTCGAGGTTGAGGTCATGGCGGCGAAGGTGCTGTGATGGCAACAGATAAGCCTAACCCGCAAATGCCCGCCATATTGGGCCTGTTCGAGACCCATCTGACGGTTTCCAATCTTCGGCGTTCGCTCGAATTCTATCGTGACATCCTGAAGCTCGAAGTGGCGACGGTCATAGAAAGCAGGCAGGTCGCTTTCCTTTGGACCGACGGTGATAAGAAGAGCATGCTCGGTCTTTGGGAGACGGGAAGCGCTCCTCTTCGCATGCGTCTCCACATCGCGCTCAGGACCAGCTTGGAAGATGTTGTTGCATCCGCTGCCGCATTGACGGCTCACGGCGTTCAACCGAAAGGTTTCAATGGCGAGCTGATGGACGAACCGGTCGTCGTCGGCTGGATGCCGGCGGTTTCTCAGTATTTTTCCGATCCCGATGGACACTCCATCGAGTTCATCCATGTGCTTGAGGATGCTGCGGATGTGAGCTTTGGGGTGAAACCCTATTCGCAATGGTTGTCGCGGCCGAAGGCGACTGTTTGAAAGACATAAACAGTCGGAACTCCCCCATCCGACTTTTGGCAAGCTTCGTCATGTCTTATGCGGGGGAGATTTCAGCGATGTTGTCTATGTGGCCGCAGACTGGCTACAGAGAGTGTAGGAGACTGTTATGACCCAGAATATTTATGACGATCCGGGCTTTTTCGAAGGTTATAGCCGGCTTCAGCGATCGGTCTCCGGCCTGGCGGGGGCAGCGGAGTGGCCGGCCATACGTGCCATGTTGCCCGATCTGCATGGCCTCGATGTCGTCGATCTCGGCTGTGGTTTCGGATGGTTCTGCCGCTGGGCCGCCGAACAGGGTGCGGCCAGTGTGCTTGGTCTTGACGTATCCGACAAGATGCTCGCGCGTGCCTGCGCAGAGACGGCCGACGCATGCGTCCGCTACGACAGGGCGGACCTTGAGAAGCTCCAGCTTCCCAAGGCAAGCTTCGACCTCGTCTACAGCTCGCTGGCCTTCCATTATATCGAAGATTTCGCCGGACTCCTGGCGACTATTCGGAAAGCTTTGAAACCAGGTGGCCGGCTGATCTTCTCGATCGAGCATCCGATCTATATGGCGCCGCGGCAGCCGGAATGGCTGACCGAAGAAGATGGCGGGAAGACTTGGCCGCTCAATGGCTACCAGATCGAAGGAAAGAGGCTGACGAATTGGCTCGCTGAAGGCGTGGTCAAGCAGCATCGAACCATGGGGACTACGCTCAACTCGCTGATCAGGTCGGGCTTTGCCATCGCGCATGTTGAGGAATGGTCGCCAAGCGACGAAGATCTTGCTGCGCATCCGGACTGGGTGATCGAACGCGAGCGGCCAATGTTCCTGCTGATTTCGACCCGGACCTGATGGTGGGGAGAATGCGCATATTCGGCCGGGATCTTTCACCCGGCCGAATGGTCGGTTGCCGTCAGTAGTTTTCCTGATACCACTCGACGAAGCGGCGAACGCCTTCGTCGACTTCGATGTGTGGCTTGAAGCCGGTCAATGCCACCAGCAGATCCGGTACGGCATAGGTGTTGTGCACGTCGCCGGGCTGCATCGGCAGCATCTTGCGGATCGCCTTCTTGCCGAGCATCGTCTCGATGGTTTCGACGAAGGTCATCAACCCCACGGGCTGACCGCCGCCGATATTGACGACGCGGAACGGGGCGTTCTTCGACAGGGTGTCGATCACCGTGTCCGATATCACCCGGTTTTCCTCTGAGGGAACGACGCCGATCAAGCGAACGATGCCTTCGACGAGATCGTCGATATAGGTGAAATCGCGGCTCATCTTGCCTTCGCCGTAGATTTCGATCGGTCTGTCGTTGCGGATGGCGTCGACGAACTTGAAGAGCGCCATGTCCGGACGGCCCCAGGGACCATAGACCGTGAAGAAGCGGAAGGCTGTTGTCGGCACGTTGAAGAGATGGGCATAGCTGTGCGCCATCAGCTCCATGCCCTTCTTGGTCGCCGCATAGATCGTCATCTGCTCGTCGGCCTTGTCGCTTTCGGCAAACGGGATCTTTTCGTTGGCGCCATAGACGGAGGACGTGGATGCCAGCAAAAGATGCTTCGGCTGCAGATTTCTCGCCAGCTCCAGCACGTTGAACGAGCCGGTGACGTTCGAATCGACGTAGGAACGCGGATTTTCGAGGCTGTAGCGCACGCCGGCCTGTGCGGCGAGGTGGACGATCACATCGGGCTCGGCCAGTTCTGCCGCGTGATCCAGCGCCGCCTTGTCCTCGAGCATGCCGGTTACGAACTTGAAGCCATTCGAGCGTGCGAGGATAGCCGTGCGCTTCTCCTTGAGCTTGACGTCGTAATAGGGCGTCATGCCGTCGAAACCGACGACGAAATGACCCTCGTCCAGCAGGCGCCTGGCAAGATGGAATCCGATGAAGCCGGCAGTGCCGGTGATGAGATAGCGCATTGATCGGCCTTCGCTTGAAGCATTTCCAGGAAAAGGGCGCAGCGGCTTCCGTTGGAAATACGTAGAAAACAACAGGAGTCAGAGTTTCCGCCTCCAAGGGAGAGGTGGAAACGCCTTAGAGCGTAGCGTCGCTCGCGGGTCTGCCAATGCTCGTATAGGTAAAGCCGTGCTTGGCGACCTCGTCATGGCGATAGATGTTTCTCAAATCGACGAGAACCGGGGCCTTCATGACGGATTTGAGCCGGGCAAAGTCAAGCGCGCGGAACTGGTTCCATTCCGTTACGATCACCAGCGCATCGGCATTGCGCGCGGCGCCATAGGCGTCTTCGGCGTAGGCGATGTTGTCGATCACCTGTCGGGCATTCTCCATGCCTTCGGGATCGTAACCCGTCACCGTTGCACCGGCATCCTGCAGCGTCTGGATGATGGTGATCGCCGGGCTGTCGCGCATGTCGTCGGTATTGGGCTTGAAGGTCAGGCCAAGGACTGCGATCGTCTTGCCTCTGATGTCGCCGCCCATGGCGGCAATCACCTTGCGGCCCATGGCGCGCTTGCGGTTGTCGTTGATCGACACGGTCGTCTCGATCAACCGCACGGGGCTGTCGTAATCCTGTGCTGTCTTGGCGAGTGCCAGCGTGTCCTTCGGGAAGCAGGAGCCGCCATAACCCGGACCGGCATGCAGGAACTTCGAGCCGATGCGACCGTCGAGGCCGATGCCGCGCGATACTTCCTGCACGTTGGCGCCGACCTTCTCGCAAAGATCCGCCATCTCGTTGATGAAGGTGATCTTCATGGCAAGGAAGGCATTGGCCGCGTATTTGATCAGTTCGGAGGTGCGACGGGAGGTAAAGAGCAGCGGTGCCTGGTTGAGATAAAGCGGCCGATAGACTTCCGTCATGACGCCGCGGGCGCGTTCGTCATTGAGGCCGATGACGATACGGTCTGGCCGCTTGAAGTCTTCGATGGCCGCGCCTTCACGCAGGAATTCCGGATTGGACACGATTGCGACATCGGCTTCCGGATTGGTCTCGCGGACGATGCGTTCGACCTCGTCTCCGGTGCCGACGGGCACCGTCGATTTTGTGACGACAACGGTGAAACCCTTGACGTGCTGGGCGATCTCGCGGGCGGCGGCGTAAACGTAGGAGAGGTCGGCATGGCCGTCACCGCGCCTTGAAGGCGTTCCGACCGCGATGAACACGACGTCGCTGTCGGCAACGCTCGCCTCCACATTCGTGGTGAAGGAGAGGCGGCCGGCGCGAACATTGTCCGCAACGAGATGGTCCAATCCCGGTTCGAAAATCGGGATCTCACCGCGTTGCAGTGCCTCGATCTTGTTTGCGTCCTTGTCGACGCAGATGACGTCATGGCCGAAATCGGCGAAGCAGACGCCGGATACGAGCCCCACATATCCCGAGCCGATCATCGTGATGCGCATGAAACTTCAATCCTCTTGCTAGCGCCGGGAGCCCAACATCGAGACGCGAAACCGGCATTGGCGATCGATCGCGCTTATACACAGGATCGCCGGTGCTGCCTATATGCGCGATACATCGGCTGAGGCAATTGCGGCGGAACTGTCAGGAAAGCATGTCGTCGTGATGGTTTTCTTACTGAGGCTTATTACTCGGCTCAAAATGAAACGAAGCCTTTGTACTTTAAGTCTATCATTGGCTGTCGCTTGTGAATGTCGTCATGTTGCCACATGATGAATCGCGCGCAATCGTTCCGCGTGGGGGACGAGCATTATTGGGTTGTTCGGGACTGTTGCATGAAGTCGTCTTTTGCCGTGCGTACAATGCGGGCCGGGGAATTGGAGCTCGCTTTAGAATGGGCTCGGCAAGAGGGGTGGAATCCCGGCGTCGATGATGCACCGGCGTTCTGGGAGGCGGATCCCTCCGGCTTCCTCGTCGCGGCGATCGGGGAGGTGCCCGTTGGCTGTATCTCTGTCGTCCGTTATGGTGAAAGCTTTGCCTTTCTAGGCCTTTACATGCTGCATCCGGAATTTCGCGGCAAGGGCTACGGGAAGTTGCTCTGGAACAAGGGCATGGCGCTCGCCGGCAATCGTATTGTCGGGCTGGACGGCGTTGTCGCGCAGCAGGAATACTATCGCAAGCACGGTTTCGAGACGGCCTATCGCACGCTTCGCTATGCCGGCATTGCCAGGATACCCGACGTTGGAGATCAGGCTGCGCAGGTCGTGGCGGTCACTCACGGCAAGCTCGATGGGCTGGTCCACTATGACGCCGGGATTTTCCCCGGTTTGCGTCATTCGTTCATCAGGGCATGGTGCGGCGTACCGGAACGGCGCAAAACCTTCATCGTCGGCGGTGGTAGCCGCGTGCGGGGTTATGGCACCATTCGGCGCTGTTTCCATGGCTACAAGATCGGTCCGCTATTCGCCAACAAGCCGGACGTAGCGCGTGCCTTGCTGGCGCGGTTGCTGGCGGAGGCCAAGGGCGGGCCGGTCTATCTGGATGTGCCGATCGACAATGTGCAGGCTATCGAACTTGCGGAAGAATGCGGTCTGGCACCGGTGTTCGAAACCGCCCGCATGTATCGCGGCAAGGTGCCGGAAACGCCGCTCGATCGTGTATTTGGCATCACCACGCTCGAACTCGGCTAGCTCTCCTGCGGCCGCCCTGCGGGAAAAATCCTGTTGGACATGCTGATTCGTCATGCAAAAAGCTGAATCTCCTGAGACAACAGGGTCGCTTTCCCAAAAACAAAGCTTTATAGATGCGCGGGTTTGAGCAAGGCGCGTCTCCGTGCGCAGGAAGCGGGAATTGAGAAATGACGAACGTTGTAGTGATCGGTTCACAGTGGGGCGATGAAGGCAAAGGCAAGATTGTCGACTGGCTTTCAGAGCGCGCCGACGTGATTGTACGCTTTCAGGGCGGGCACAATGCTGGTCATACGCTCGTTGTCGATGGTGTCAGCTACAAGCTCGCACTGCTGCCTTCCGGCCTCGTGCGCGGCAAGCTGAGCGTCATCGGCAATGGCGTCGTCGTCGATCCCCATCATTTCGTCGCAGAAGTCGAAAAGCTGCGTGCCCAGGGCATCGCCGTTACGCCTGATGTGTTGCGCATTGCCGAAAACGCGCCGCTGATCCTGTCGCTGCATCGCGATCTCGACGCGTTGCGCGAAGATGCGGCCTCCAACAGCGGCACGAAGATCGGCACGACACGCCGCGGCATTGGTCCGGCCTATGAGGACAAGGTCGGCCGCCGTGCCATCCGCGTCGTCGATCTGACCGAGCCTGAAACGCTGCCTGCCAAGATCGATCGGCTGCTGACCCATCACAATGCCCTGCGTCGCGGCATGGGTCTGAGCGAAATTTCCTTCGATGCCCTGCATCACGAGCTGACCTCCGTTGCCGAGCACATCCTGCCCTATATCGATCAGGTCTGGCGCCTGCTCGACGAGCAGCGCAAGGCCGGCGCACGCATTCTTTTCGAAGGTGCGCAGGGCGCGTTGCTGGACAATGACCATGGCACGTATCCCTTCGTGACCTCGTCCAACACGGTTGCAGGTCAGGCCGCGGCCGGCTCCGGTCTCGGACCGACCGCGCTTGGGTATGTGCTTGGGATTACCAAGGCCTATACGACGCGCGTCGGCGAAGGCCCGTTCCCGTGCGAACTGCATGACGAGATCGGTAAGCATCTGTCGACCGTCGGTCGCGAAGTCGGCGTCAATACCGGCCGTCCGCGTCGCTGCGGCTGGTTCGATGCCGTGCTGGTGCGCCAGACGGTTAAGACCTCGGGCATCACCGGTATCGCGCTCACCAAGCTCGACGTTCTCGATGGTCTCGATGAGCTGAAGATCTGCGTCGGCTACAAGCTCGATGGCAAGGAAATCGACTATCTGCCGGCCAGCCAGGCAGCCCAGGCCCGCGTCGAGCCAATCTACATCACGCTCGAAGGCTGGAAGGAATCGACCGTCGGCGCCCGCAAATGGGCCGATCTGCCGGCTCAGGCAATCAAGTATGTGCGTCAGGTGGAAGAGCTGATCGGTGCGCCGGTTGCCATGCTTTCGACCAGCCCGGAGCGCGAGGACACCATACTTGTGACGGACCCCTTTGAGGGCTAAACTCATAAACCTATGACGAATCCCGGCCTGGCCGCTCGCCGGGCATCATGAGAAAGTGCTGATGGCGGATTTTGTAGCAGTCATTCGACGGGCCGTTGACGGCCTGACGGACAATACTCCCGAGATGCGGGTCAAGGTTTACGATCGGGCTCGTGGTGCCGTTCAACGGCAGCTTGAGAGTATGAAGCCGCGCCCGCCTGAGGAAATGCTCCGCCGTCAGCTCGACAAGCTAGAGGCCGCGATCGTCGAGGTTGAGGCCGAACATGCAGAGGCGATGCCGGCGGCGGAAGAGCCTGTCGCTGCAGCACCTGTCGTGTCTCACGAGGCTGCGCCCGAACCCGTCGAGCAGCATCACGCAGAAGTGGAGGCTCATCGAGAGCCCGAGGCACACGAGCAGGAACCGGTTCCCGCCGAGGTTCATGCCCATGAGGAGCCAGGCGCTCCTCAGCCGGTTCATGAAGAACTCGTCCAGGAAGAGCCGGCTGTCTATGCCGAGCCCGATCGGTCGCATGAACATGCGCATGCGGAAGAATGGAGCGAGCCTTATCAGGAAGAGCATCATGCACCAGCAGAGCAACATGCCGTTGCCGAGCACCATGTTGCCGTTCCCGAGGAACCGACCCACGAGCCGGTTCATGAAGAGCCTTCGGTCTATCACGAAGAGCCCCGGCACCACGCCGAAGAGGCGCCGCCGGTTGCCGCCGAACCTGTCCACGCAGTTCCTGCACCTCAGATTGCGATAACGCCGGTTGATGACGTCATAAATCAGGTGGAGCAGATTTGGGCTGAGGTCGACGCGCCGCCTCGCCAGTCCGCGCCCGAGCCGCTGGCTCCGCATCGTGATGAACCCTCCATGCCGGCTGCTGCTTTTGCCGATACGCCATTCGGGCATCCGGTGCCCCCGGCGGAACAGGCGAAAGCGCCGGCAGCCAATACCGGCTTTGCCTGGGATGCGGACGTGTTCGAAGAGATGCAGCCGCTGCCGGCCGCCTCTCAACCGGTGCAGCCCGCCCGGCAGATGCCGGATAACGCTTTCGAGGATGTCGATCTTTTCGCCGACGTGCATCCAAGCCGCAAGGTCGAACCCAACGCGGACACGAGCAATGACGGTTGGCGCGAGCTCAAGGAACTTGCCGGTTTCGACAAGCGTGCGGAAGACGATCGCGGTGGCTCCTCCTCCGTTCCGCCCGATCTGGACCAGGCGATGGCGGCGAAGCTGCAGGGCAAGAGCTTCCGGATGGAGCCGAAGCGCCGCCGTTTCAACGTTACCGGCGTAATCCTGACGCTTGTCGGCCTCGCGGTTGTTGGCGGTGGTGGCTATGCAGCATGGCTGAACCGCGACGCACTCAACAATATGGTGACGAAGCTCGTCAGCTCCGCACCGAAGAGCACTTCCACGCCACCTGCCTCGGATGCCGCAAGCAAGAACACTGCCAGCAGCACCCCTGCCGCCGCTCCAACTCAGCCGGCAGCCACGCCGCCGCAGAGCAGCGCAGCCGCTACCAAGCCGGCCGGAGCTGGCAACACCGATGTCGCCTCGCTGAACAGCGATCCGAATACGGTCAATACGAAGTTCACGCAGCGCCTCTTGTCAAACGGCTCGGAAGAGGATGAAGGCCCGGCGGCAAACGGTCAGCCGGGTGTGGTCGAAGGCAAGTCCGTCGCCGAGCAGAACGTCGCTTCTGCTGCGCCGGCTGCCACGGGCACGCCGCCGGCTGCTGCAACGGCAACGCCGCCCGCAAACACTACGGCTGCGCCGCAGGCTCAGACACCTGCCACCAATGCTCCGGTTCCAGCGAACCAGCAGACACAGACGCCTGCGACCAGTCAGCCGCAGCCGGCAGCTGCAACGCAACCGCCTGCCGCTGCTCAGCAGACTGCTCCGGTTGCCGACGGGCAGAAAGTCTTCCTTTATGAAGAGCGTCTGGGTCAGACGTCGCCGACGGCTTTCCAGGGTACGGTCACCTGGTCGCTGCAGGAGGGCAAGGGTGCCGACGGCCGGCCGGAGCCTTCCGTCCAGGGTCTTATCAACGTTCCCGAGCGGGGCCTCGCGGCGACAATCACCGTTTCGCGAAACGGTGATCCCTCGCTTCCGGCCAGCCATCTGATCGAGCTTGCCTTCCAGGTGCCCCCGAATTTCGAGGGTGGAGCGATCGACAACGTCCAGCGTGTTGCACTGAAGGCGACCGAGCAGGATCGTGGCGATGCTCTCATCGCGGTGCCAGCCAAGGTCACCGACGACGTCTATATGGTGGCGCTCAACGATTTTCCGGATGCGCGCAAGACCAATTTGGACCTTCTGAAGAGCCGCAACTGGATCGATATTCCGGTCGTCTATCGCAACGGCCGTCGTGCATTGCTGACGATGGAGAAGGGCCCGACCGGCACGGACGCCTTCAACAAGGCGATTGCCGAATGGCAGGCTCTGGGCGGGGTCGCCTCCAGCGGCCAATAGGCGTCACGCAATCAATAGACATGCAAAAGGCGGGCTTGCGGCCCGCCTTTTTCTATTCGATCGCTCAAATGCGTTGAGCGGAAGCGTTACGCCGTCGCTTCGACAACGCGGAGCGCCTTGGCACGCTCCAGTGCATCCTTTTGCACGGCTTCCTGAACCTTTTCGAAGGCACGGACTTCGATCTGGCGGACACGTTCGCGGCTGATGTCGAATTCGGCCGAGAGGTCTTCCAGCGTTACCGGATCTTCCGCCAGGCGGCGAGCCTCGAAGATACGCCGTTCGCGATCGTTCAGGACACCCATGGCGCGAGCCAGCATGCGGCGACGCGTGTCAAGCTCGTCCTGTTCGATCAGCACGTCTTCCTGGCTGTCATGGTCGTCAACGAGCCAATCCTGCCACTGGCCGGAATCGCCTTCGGAAGCCTTGATCGGTGCATTCAGCGAAGCGTCACCGGAAAGGCGGCGGTTCATCGAAATGACCTCTTCCTCCGAGACGTTCAGCTTGGTGGCGATCTCGGTGACGTGTTCCGGCTTCAGGTCGCCATCGTCGATGGCCTGGATACGGCCCTTCAGGCGGCGCAGGTTGAAGAACAGACGCTTCTGATTGGCGGTGGTGCCCATCTTAACGAGCGACCACGAGCGCAGGATATATTCCTGGATCGAGGCCTTGATCCACCACATGGCGTAGGTTGCCAGGCGGAAGCCACGTTCCGGGTCGAACTTCTTCACGGCCTGCATCAGGCCGACATTGCCTTCCGAAACGACTTCGCCGATTGGCAGGCCGTAGCCGCGGTAGCCCATGGCGATCTTCGCCACGAGGCGCAGATGGCTGGTGACGAGCCTGTGAGCGGCCTGACGGTCGGCATGTTCCGCATAGCGCTTGGCGAGCATGTACTCTTCCTGCGGTTCCAGCATCGGGAACTTGCGGATCTCGTCCAGATAACGATTGAGGCCGGCTTCTCCGGCAGCAATGGACGGTAAGGTATTACGGGCCATGATTGTGCACCCTCCTATTCGAGATTTGGTTCCTTCTGGGGGCGTATTTGCGCGCCTTCTGCGAAGCGGACCAAGGCGTACGGGTCCTGGGACCCCGCACTTAACCAACATAGAGATAAGTACGGCGAAACCGTGATTCAAGGATGTGGTCACGCAAGTGTTATAGCAGCGTGACCACCGGTCCCGCCGTAATGCCGCCCTTGGGATTATCCTCCCGAATGCTCCGGCACAGCCATCCCCAATCGTGTCTACTTCCAAAAACGCATCGGCGTTTTCGGTAAGGGAATGCTCACCGGACTCCGGTCCTAGCGCCCTTATTATAGGGCGTTAAGGCAGATGCGTCCAGCTGGCCAGGTTCACTGCGGGGGCTAGGCCCGCAGGGCTTCCGCCAACTCCGCCAGGTCGTCGGGCAGTGGCGCTTCGAAGTGCATGATCTCGCCGGTTCGGGGGTGTTCGAACTGCAGCATGTAGGCATGGAGCGCCTGGCGAGTGAAGCGGTTCACGACCTGCTTTGCCGCCTCCGGCAGGAGATTGGCCTTGGTCTTGAAGCCACCGCCATAGACGCCATCGCCCAGCAGCGGATGGCCGATATGCGCCATGTGCACGCGGATCTGATGCGTCCGGCCGGTTTCGAGGTGGCAGTCGACCAGCGAGGCGAGGGCGGTTGCATCGGGCCCTTCGTGAAAGCGCTCCAGCACTTCGTAATGCGTGATAGCCTCGTCGGCATCCTGCGAGGTGGGCCGCTTGACCGCACGGCGCGTGCGGTCGGTGCTCGAGCGTCCCAACGGCGCGTCGATGGTGCCGATGAGCTGGCGCGGACGGCCCCAGACGATCGCCTGATAGGCGCGCTCCAGCGATGTCGTTCTGCCGTGATCGGCAAATTGCAGCGACAGGTGACGGTGGGCGATATCGTTCTTGGCCACGACCATGACGCCGGTCGTGTCCTTGTCCAGCCGGTGGACGATGCCCGGCCGGCGTACGCCGCCGATGCCGGAAAGGCTGTCGCCGCAATGGTGGATCAGCGCGTTGACCAGAGTGCCCGTCCAATTGCCGGCGGCGGGGTGGACGACAAGTCCGGCAGGCTTGGAGATGACGATGATGTCATCGTCTTCGTAGAGCACGTCGAGTGGAATGTCCTCGCCGAGTGGCGTCGGGTCCTCGGGCTCGGGAAGCGTGATCTCGTAGGTATCGCCGGAGCGCACCTTGCGTTTGGCGTCGGTGACCGCTTCGCCATTGAGCAGCACGGCTCCTTCCTTGATCATCGCTTGCACGCGATTGCGGGAAAATTCCTTGTCGAACTGAGCCGTCAGCCACGCATCGAGCCGTCCTTCGGCATTTTCGTCAGCGGTTAGGACTTTTCTATTGTCCGCGGCTTCTTTAAAGGGGTCGCTCAAACGTATTTCTCCGGCGCTCAACGGCGCTCTCAATCAGTAAGGACGCATCGATGACGAATCTCGAGCCAGACGATCAAGAGGAAAAGCCCCTCGATCCGGCCCTGGAGAAAGTCCGACGCAAGATGATCCGCCTGCAGATCGTCTCTGCGGCTGTCATGGTGGTGAGCCTTATGGCTGTCTTCGGCGCCGTTGTCTACAAGACGATGAAGCAACCGGCAAAGCCGGCGAGCCAGACGACCTCCAATATTCCTTCGGATGCTCCCGCTGCCGTTCAGGCGCTGTTGCCTGCCGGCTTCACCGTCCAGTCCACGGCGCTCTCGGGAAATCAGGTGCTGTTTTACGGTACGCTCGCCAGCGGCCAGCGGCAGGCCATCATCTTCGACTATGCTATCGGCCGCATCGTGACGACCATATCCCTGTCGAACTGACGGCATGATGATGACGAGCGACCGGCTCATCGAGATCACGCATCCCGACGATCCCCGCATCGCCGAGTTCCGGGATATCCGTGAACGCGACCTGACCGGCCGGGAAAGCCGCTTCATTGCCGAGGGAACGGTTGTGCTGCGCCTCCTTGCCGGCGCTCATGCTGCGAGCGGGGATTTCGTCGCGGAAAAAGTGCTGCTGCTCAGAAACCGCGTTTCCGGACTGAGCGATATCATCGATGCGTTGCCCACCGATGTTCCGGTCTACGTGGCGACCTCGGAGGTGCTCGATGGCATTGTCGGGTTTCATCTGCATCGCGGCGTTCTTGCGCTCGGTCGCCGTAAGAGCGAGATCGAGCTTGGCGCCTTTCTCGACCGCTTGCCGCAACAGGCGCTCGTGCTTGCCGGCTGCGGCATCTCCAACCACGATAATATGGGCTCGATGTTCCGCAATGCGGCGGCCTTCGGGGCCGATGCGGTCCTGCTTGACGAGAGCTGCTGCGACCCGCTCTATCGCAAGGCGCTGCGTGTCTCTGTCGGTTCGATCCTGACGCTACCCTATTGCCGTCAATCGAGTGACCTTGGCCTGTTGGCGGCAATGGCCGATCGCGGCTTTGCCATCTGGAGCCTGTCTCCGCAAGGAAAGGTCGATATTCGCGATGTGCCCGCCTGCGAACGTATGGCGCTCGTCGTCGGCACGGAGGGGGATGGGCTGCCTCAAAGCATTCTGTCCGCTTTCGGCAGCGTGCGCATTCCGCAGGCTCCCGGTCTGGACAGCCTGAATGTTGCAACGGCCAGCGGTATTGCGCTTTTCGAGATGGCCGCGCGGATCAAACGGATCTGAGGGCGATAGCTTTTCCGCTAGGGATGTTTTGGCAGCAATGCGGCCACTCTGTCGGCAAGGCTGACGCGCGAGCCTGCTTCGGCGGGGCCTTTATCTTTCGATAGAAGATCGATTATGGGCGAAGTGCTGCCTTCCTTGAGGGCCGTCAATGCCACCATGTTGGCGGCGATCGTCGCAATCTCCTCGCGCATGGCATCTTCATGCGCCGGCGAGCGCGCCTTTACCAGCCGGTCGGAGAGGGCGGCGGCTCGATTGCGGACTTCTTCCGTCATTTGCGCGATGTCGTCTTCCACTGTTCGTTCCGGCTCGGCTGCGTTCGTCTGATTGTCTGCGGTATCTTTTATGATCGAGACGGCGGACAATTTCGGTGTCTTAGCAGGTTTCTTTGGTGGGTTGATGCCGGCGGCGCGCAAAACCTTGCTGGTTTCCCTCGACTCCTTGACGGCGGCTTCCAGGCGTTCCTTCAGGCGGGCAACGTCTTGAGCGTGCCGCGCGATCGCAGTTTCCTTGTCGGCGTTGCCGGCGATCTCGCGATCCAGTCGCTCTTCCAGCCGCTTGTTCCTGTCGCCTTCCTGGTGAAGCGATTGCTCGGCCTCCGCCGCGCGCAAGCTTGCAGCGCTCAGATCCTGGCGAAGTGTATCGCGTTCATCCCGCAAAGTATTGATGCGAAGCTTCAGGCTTTCGATTTCAGTTTCGCGGGTTGCAAGGTCGATCTTGAGATTATCGGCATCGGCCGCCATCTTCGTCATCCGCTTGCGCAGGCCGTCGATATCGGCTTCTTTCTCGGCACTCACCTGCTCCGCGGTATGAATGCCTGACTTCAATTGGCTTATGTAGCTCTCCTCGCGGCGCAGGCGCGAGCGCAGTTCGCCCGCTTCGACCTCGAGATCGTCAATGCGCGTCTGAAGCTCGGTATTGCCGCTGACGAGCCGGCTCGCTTCCTGCTGCAGCTTGCCATTGTGGATCTGCAACGCAACGGTCTTGTCGCGTTCCTGCGTCAGGGCCTGTTCGGTTCTGGCGTTTTCGGCGGCGAAGAGAGCGCGTGCCATATCCTTCTGCGCCCGCACTTCCTGGGGGCTCAACGGCATGGTGGCCTTCAGGCGCTTTTCGGTGAACCAGACGATACGGCGATGGATTGCCGGCGCAATGAGAAAGACCAGAAGTGCGGCCGTCAGAAAGCCCAATCCGAACAAAAGAGCAAATTGAATCACGACGCGGCCAGTATCCTGGGGTTATTTTCGATCTCGATAAAATGAATAATCATGGGCTGGGTACACGGGCAAGCTTTTAAATCGGATATGGTTTACCGGCGAGGGCCGGATCTACTGAAAGAAAAGGCCCGCAATCTGAGCGGGCCAATGCTGCGGCTGCCTGGGAGTGGATATTAAATCAAGCTCAGAAGGGATTCCATGTCGGGTTTGGCGTAACCTTGAGGTAACCCATGTTGACGCCGAGGCGTGCGCCAAGGCCGGTGCGGATAGGAACAAGCACGACATTGTTGTTCTTGAGGACGGTCATGCCGAACCCGGCCACAACGAAGGCCTGGCCACTGACGCCGCCAAAGCGGGTGTAGACGCTGTCGATGCTCGGCAGATCGTAGACCAGCATCATGACGCGCGTGCCCTGACCGCCATAGTCGAAGCCGAGCGACGGGCCTTGCCAATAAAGCGAGTGCTCGCCGGCATTCTTGGTATTCAGCTGGCCTTCGCCATAGGTCAGGCCGGCGAGAAACGCGCCCGAGCCTTCCTGTCCGAGAATGTAGCCGTTCGGCAGGCCGTACTGCTGGAAGGCTCGCTCGACCACTTTGGCCAGGCCGCCGCTGGCGGAGCCGAAGAAGGAATGGCCGGCATCGACTATTTCCTGGGCCGTATAATGATTGTTGGGTGCGGCAGCAGCGGCCTGACGGACCGGCAATGCGAAACTCACGAATGCAGCGATGGCCAGGATCAGGCCGAGGCCGAGCGTCCTAGTGCCGGGGCTTGGCATTCTCTTCAGGAATTCATAGCGCATGAAAGTCATCCGTTCATCATGGTCGGTGCGAAAGGGGGCAGATGTGGGTCGCACTCGATTGATTGCGCCACATATGGTTCGCCCCCTCCTTCAGACCGTTGCGCCCATCCATCGCAGGACGATTCGCGTGCGAAAAGGTCTGATGGTGATGAATGCATTTTGCGTCGATGGTCTTAACAATCGGTTTACCAAATATGGTGTCATTATGGCGCTCGATACAGCGCCTGTGACAATCCTCGGGCAACTTTGCTATGGCAACGTCGACTCTACCGCGTTTCGCCTTGTCAGCATTCAGGAGACAATGAATGTCGAAGAATCCAAACCTCACTCTGACCGGACCGGATCTGGCCGCGCTGCTTTGCAGCCGCGTTTGCCATGATGTGATCTCGCCGGTCGGAGCGATCAATAATGGCCTGGAGCTGCTCGACGAGGGTGGTGCCGACGCCGATGCCATGGATCTGATCCGCACCAGCGCGCTCAATGCCTCCGTCCGCCTGAAATTCGCCCGTCTCGCTTTCGGTGCCTCCGGCTCGGTCGGCGCGTCGATCGATACCGGTGAGGCCGAACGTGCAGCGAAGGATTTCGCCGCTGCGGAGAAGAAGACCGAAGTCAGCTGGGTTGGCCCGCGCGCGATCATTGCCAAGAACCGCGTCAAGCTGCTGCTCAATCTCTTCCTGGTCGCTTATGGCGCGATCCCGCGTGGCGGCAATATCGAGGTGACGCTGGAAAATCCCGAGCTTGATGCCAAGTTCACCATCACGGCCAAGGGGCGGTTGATGCGCGTGCCGCCGAAATTCGCCGAGATCTGCTCCGGCACTCTCGAAGAGGCGGTCGATGCCCATTCGATCCAGCCCTATTACACGGTGTTGCTGGCGGATGAGAGCGGTATGGAGCTCTCCTACAACGCAACGCCGGAATTGTTGACCTTCATCGCGCAGATACCGACCGTGTAGACGGATCGCTGCATTTGCGGTTTTGGGCCCGCAGCCAGATCATGGCCGCGGGCTTATCATTTGGCGTAAAGCCATCGACATAAATCTTATAGTTGTCCGCGCAATTGATAATGTAGCGGTAACGAATCCTTAGCATGCTAGTCCTATCGTTCCAATTTGATGTCGCCGTTCAACGACGGCTGATGGTGCCAGGGAGTTCTAGATGCAGCGGTTCATGATAACGGATGCTTCGGATGTCGTACGCAAGGTCGGCAAGCGAATCCTGTCCGAGCTGGATTTCCTCGTCAGTGAAGCCGGCGATGCCCAGGAAGCACTGATGCGCTGCCAGGCCGAGATCCCGGATTACCTGATCGTCGATGCAGGCATGGAAGGCGCACTTGAGCTCATCACCAACATCCGCGCCATGCCGAACGGCAAGGACGTGAAGATCTATTATTGTGTCGTTGAAGCAGACTTGCGCAAGCTGATGGCAGGGAAGCGGGCGGGCGCCACGGACTTTTTGCTGAAGCCTTTCGATCGCAAGATCCTGACGGCCATATTCGGCAATCGCGCCGTCGCGGCCTGATCTTAGAGAACATCATCGATGCAATGCCGGCCGTCCTTTGGGGCGGCTTTTATTTTGTCGTTGCTGCATGATTCCTTAAATCGGAATCGATTTGAGGACAAAATCATGCAGCGGATTTAAGGTGCTACAGCGACCTTTGCGCGTCACATATGACGCGCGGCGCTGTAGTCCGCGCGCACAGAAAATCCCGCCGGTGAGGGCGGGATTCGAGAGCATGGCGGTATCTGACGGGATGCGGTTTTAGGCGCTTTCGGCGAAATCGTTGCTGTCGGGCTCGCGCAGCACATAGCCGCGGCCCCAGACGGTTTCGATATAGTTGGCGCCGCCGGCTGCATTGGCGAGCTTCTTGCGCAGCTTGCAGATGAAGACGTCGATGATTTTCAGTTCAGGCTCGTCCATGCCACCGTAGAGATGGTTGAGGAACATTTCCTTGGTGAGCGTCGTGCCCTTGCGGAGCGAAAGCAGCTCCAGCATCTGGTATTCCTTGCCTGTCAGATGCACGCGTTGGCCGCCAACTTCGACTGTCTTGGCGTCGAGATTGACGATGAGCTCGCCGGTCATGATCACCGACTGGGCGTGGCCCTTGGAGCGGCGGACGATGGCGTGAATACGGGCAACCAGCTCATCCTTGTGGAAAGGCTTGGTCATGTAGTCGTCGGCGCCGAAGCCGAGGCCGCGAACCTTGTCCTCGATGCCGGCCATGCCGGAGAGGATGAGGATCGGTGTCTTGACTTTCGAAAGGCGCAGCGTGCGCAGCACTTCGTAGCCCGACATATCCGGAAGGTTGAGATCCAGAAGAATGATATCGTAGTCGTAAAGCTTTCCGAGATCGACGCCTTCTTCACCGAGATCGGTGGTGTAGACGTTGAAACTTTCGGATTTGAGCATCAGCTCGATGCTCTGCGCCGTCGCGCTGTCGTCTTCAATTAATAGAACCCGCATAATTGTCCCCTTTACCGCCGCCGAAAGGTCGTCAGCCCCCTTACGCGATACCGATCAAATCACTGCTTGATTTGGAAGCTGCCATGTAATGGTTAACAAATTCTGATTCACTCTGGCAAGTCGTATCGAATTTATTAAATAATTTTTCCATTGCACTGTTTTCCAACGACAATCAGTAAAATCGACTCCTAAAGTATCGCGTTAAGAACTCACGCCAAGTGATTCATCCGACTCATCAATGCCAACATGTCGAATTCCGACCGAAACATTTACCGAGCCTTAAATCATTGCCCCTATCATTAACGATGCCCGTAAACGAAAGGTTACCAGCGGTAGGCATTTATTAATATCGCTGGAAATTTTTTTAACCAAGCCGTCTCAAAGCGGCTCGGCGGGTGAGAATATCGAGAGCCGGGGTCTCGCATCACGGGAGTAATGCGTATGAAGTCACGTGAGAGCCTAGTTCGCCTGAAAGAGTTTCAGGTGAACGAAAAACGCCGTCAGCTGCAGCAGTTGCAGATGATGATGGCGGAATTTGACCGTATGACAAAGGATCTGGAAAGCCAGATCGTGCTGGAAGAGAAAAAGTCCGGCATCGCCGACCCGAACCACTTTGCTTACCCGACCTTTGCCAAGGCCGCCCGTCAGCGTGCGGACAACTTGCAGGTGTCGATCAGGGAGCTTCAGGTTCAGGAAGAGGCGTTGGAACACTCGCTCGAAGACATGCAGGCCGAGTATGCCAAGGCTGCAGCGCTCGAGGAGCGCGACGGTTCGGGGCCAGCAAGGGCACGCGCCTGAGGTCGCAAGCCCGTCGACCTTTTGCGATCCACGCGTAATTCCGTTCCGATATGGGACCTGTTTTCGGAATTTGCGGGATCTGATGGAAGCGGTACAAAAGCCGCGCATGACCGGCCGTCACAGGGCCGGCCATGCGGGGCTTTTTGTATTGGCACGCCTGTTTTCAGGCGCAGGGCGCAATCGCCTTGGGCATTATCGCGACCCCGTTTATCCGATTGCCGGATCTGTCTAAAGCGCGTCGCGATCTCTAAGATTCGCTTCACGCGCTTTAGCTCTTTGATTTCCTGCATGTCGTAGCCGCAAAACCGCTGCACACTTTTGCGCGACATGCTCTAGAGGTTGACGACGTCGCGCCAATCGTCGTGACGCTGAGCCTGCGCTTTGAAGAACGGGCAGAGCGGAATGATCTTCCAGCCGCCACGACGAGCCTCTTCGACGGCATGAACGGCGAGCGCCTGCCCAACGCCCTTGCCGCGCAAGGCATCCGGCACGCCGGTATGATCGATGATGATCAGCTTGGCGGAGGTGCGGGAGAAGGTCATCTCCGCTTCGTGACCGTCGACGGTCGCCACATAACGGCCGCCCGATGCGTTGTTTTCGTTGCGGATATCCATGATTTTCTCCCTTTCAATCCCTGACATCGCAAGGATTGCATGTGCTCAGCCGTCTGCCAACTGGCGAGATTGTAAACGGATTGTCTCTTGTCGAAGGGAGTTTGCTATATTCGGCGCTCGCGCGAAGCCGCGGGAAAAGATGTCCAGGGCGTTGATCGCGCCTTGATATGGGCTGCTCAACAATTCGGGCCTCTTTTCCGCTTGGAAGGAGGCCCGAAAAAAATATCAGAAAGGTGGTGCTGTCGCTGCTGTCAGTGGCGATACTGCTGTATGCGCGTCGTCCGAAGGCCGGCAAGGCCATGGGTATTGATGGACGACTGCCAGGAGAGGAACTCTTCGACGGTCAACGTATAACGTTCACAGGCTTCTTCCAAGCTGAGCAGACCACCACGCACGGCGGCGACAACCTCTGCCTTGCGACGAATGACCCAGCGGCGCGTATTCGGCGGCGGAAGGTCGGCTATCGTCAGCGGGCTGCCATCGGGGCCGATGACATACTTCACTCGGGGACGTATCATTTCGGTCATTGGACTCTCTACACACACTCAAGACCACGAGAGGCACTCTATCTTGCCACATTTAAAAATTGCCTAAGCACACAGTAACACTTTGCTAAGAATTTTAAGGAATGTGGCCGGTGGGTGATTTGCCTATGGCTGCAGAGACAGAAAAGCCGCTAATTTCCTGTTATTTCGGCGAAAATCGGTTTCGAATTATCATTTTTTGTCAGTGAAAACTTACGCTTTAGGCCCGAGAAGCGCCGCGGAAGCGTTGCTGGCGGTGGCGCGAAAGATGCTTTTTCTTTCGAAGAAAATGACCTTAAGCGTGTAGGACGCTTTTCTTCCCGCCCCAGCAAATGAAATGCGGATTTGCAAAATCACTATCGGTGGCCTGGTCGATCTTGCCGTAGGCGAGAGGGGTTCCATCGACCGTCAGTGTAATGCCGCCGGCGGCGCGCAGCACAGCGTCGCCGGCCGCCGTGTCCCACTCCATCGTGCGGGCAAACCGCGGATAGACGTCGGCCTTGCCCTCGGCGAGCAGACAGAATTTCAGCGACGAGCCGATCGATGTGCAGGCCGAAACTGAATTATGCGTCAGAAAATTCTCTGTCTTCGCGTTGCTGTTGCAACGGCTGGCGAGCGCCGTCAGCCTGTTCGGCGGTTCGCGCACTGCGATGGTGAGGCGATCGGCGATGGCAAAATGTTCGTCGACGATCAGCTTGCGGGCTCTGCCCGGCTCGCCCGTGAAAGCTATGCCGAGGGCGGGCGCATAGACGATGCCGGCGACCGGAATGCCGTTCATGATATAGGCGATGTTGACGGTGAATTCATCGCGATGCTCGATGAATTCGCGAGTACCATCAAGCGGATCGACCAGGAAGAAGGAGCGGCCACGAACATTCGGGATCTTACCGGCGGAAACAGCCTCCTCGGCAATTGCCGGGATATTGGGAAAGTCGCGCGCCAGATGCTCGAGAATAATGCGCTCGGCGTGCTCGTCGGCGAGGGTGACGGGGCTCATGTCCTGCTTCAGGGCAACGGCATAGCCGGCGCGATAGACCTCCAATATGGCCTTTCCCGCTGCGAGTGCCGCTGTTTCGAATGTTGCAAGCATCTGCCTGTTCGTCTTCCGCGCCATGTTCGCGCCGCAAGTGTCCGGACATTATAGATAGGAAGTCGCAAACACGAAGTTTAGAGTCAATATAATCCGGCTGTTTATGCCTTAGCGCCGGAGCGAAGCTTTCGCAACAAAGCTCTGCATCACAGCATTGCCGCGAGGTCCCTCGATCAGCCGGTGTGTTATTCGGGAGACGATCGCTCGCGCATCGTGCGCATTCGGGAAAGAACATGTTCTGTTTGCGAATCTTTTTCGTCCTTACGGGACTTGTCGTTTTTATTGCATGTGCGAATGTGCGGCCGGGTAGCATTGGGATGAATGCATGCGATATTCGGCATATCAGCTTCTAAAACAGGCGTTTTCAGGCAATCGTCATTGGCAGCCGGTGTGGCGGACGCCGGAACCGAAGCCACATTATGACGTCATCATCGTCGGCGGCGGCGGGCACGGGCTGGCGACGGCCTATTATCTCGCCAAGGAATTCGGCATCACCAATGTCGCGGTGCTGGAAAAAAGCTATATCGGCTCCGGCAATGTCGGCCGCAACACGACGATCATCCGCTCCAACTATCTGCTTCCCGGCAACGAGCCCTTCTACGAATTCTCGATGAAGCTCTGGGAAGGGCTGGAGCAGGATTTCAACTACAATGCCATGGTGTCCCAGCGCGGCGTCCTCAACCTGTTCCATTCCGATGGCCAGCGCGATGCCTATGCCCGGCGCGGCAATGCAATGCGCATGCATGGCGTCGATGCGGAATTGCTCAATCGCGAGCAGGTTCGCCGGATGATGCCCTATCTGAATTTCGACCACGCGCGCTTTCCGATCCTCGGCGGTCTCTTGCAACGGCGCGGAGGCACAGCGCGGCACGATGCGGTCGCCTGGGGCTATGCACGCGGCGCCGACAGCCGGGGCGTCGATCTCATCCAGCAATGTGAAGTGATCGGCATTCGCCGAGAGAACGGAGTCGTGACCGGCGTTGAGACCAATCGCGGCTTCATCGGCTGCAACAAGCTGGCGCTTGCGGCTGCGGGCCACACGTCGATCCTCGGCAATATGGCCGATCTCGAACTGCCGATCGAAACCCATGTGCTTCAGGCCTTCGTTTCCGAAGGGCTGAAGCCTGTCATCGACAATGTCATCACCTACGGCGCGGGACACTTCTATATATCGCAATCCGACAAGGGCGGTTTGGTCTTCGGCGCCGATATTGATTATTACAGCTCCTATGCGCAGCGCGGTAATCTCGCCACCGTCGAGCATACGATGGAGGAGGGGGTGGCGCTCATCCCGGGCCTGTCACGCGTGCGGGTGTTGCGCGCATGGGGCGGCGTCATGGATATGAGCATGGATGGCTCGCCGATCATCGACCGTACCCCGATCGAGAATCTCTATCTGAATTGCGGCTGGAACTATGGCGGCTTCAAAGCGACGCCGGCCTCGGGCTTCTGCTTCGCGCATCTGATCGCCAAGGGCGAGAGCCACGATGTCAGCCGCCTCCTGCGTCTTGACCGCTTCGAGCGCGGCTTCGCGATCGACGAGGGCGGCAAGGGTCCGCAGCCGAACCTGCATTGAGGGCACAATACCAATGGCAAGCTTGATCAACTGCCCGCATTGCGGCGTGCGACCCAAGGAAGAATTCTCCATTCGCGGCTCGGCGTCTGTCGTCCGTCCGGCGCCGACGGCGCCGGATGAGGACTGGAACCGTTATGTCTTTGTCCGCGACAATGAGCGTGGCCGGATTCAAGAATACTGGCATCACAGCGCGGGATGTCGCCGCTGGCTCGTCGTCGACCGCAGCAATGTCACCCATGAGGTCTTTTCCGTTACCGATGCCGAGGACAAGGCGAAGGAGGCGGCACGATGACGGCTTATCGTCTCTCGACCGGCGGTCTCGTCAATCGCAGCCGGCCACTGTCCTTCAAATTCGACGGCAAGGAGATGAGGGGGCTGGAAGGCGATACGCTCGCCGCCGCTCTTCTCGCCAATGACCAGCTGCTCGTCGGCCGCAGCTTCAAGTACCACCGACCGCGCGGTATTCTGACGGCAGGATCGGCCGAGCCGAACGCACTCGTCACCATCGGCAAGGAAGGCCGCACCGAGCCGAATACGCGCGCCACGGTGGCCGAGCTTTATCAGGGCTTGACGGCCGTCAGCCAGAACCGCTGGCCATCGCTGAAATACGATCTGGGCTCGGTCAATGGCCTGCTTTCGCCCTTCCTTGGCGCGGGCTTCTACTACAAGACTTTCATGTGGCCTGCCGCCTTCTGGGAGAAGGTCTACGAACCGCTGATCCGGCGTGCTGCCGGCCTTGGCAAGGCTGTCATGCAGGCCGATCCGGACCGCTATGAAAAAGCCTGGGCGCATTGCGACCTGCTCGTTATCGGGTCGGGGCCCACGGGTTTGATGGCGGCTCTGACGGCAGCTCGTGCCGGTCTGCGTGTCGTACTGGCGGACGAAGGCTTTCGCCTCGGCGGTTCGCTGTTGTCCGAAAGGCTTGTTATCGCAGGCACATCGGCCGATGCCTTCGTGCAGACAGTGCTGGACGAGCTGCAGAGCTTCGAGAATGTGACGTTGATGCCGCGCACGACCGTGTTCGGCTGGTATGACGGCAACGTCTTCGGTGCGGTTGAAAAGGTGCAGAAGCATGTGGCGATGCCGTCGCCGGATCTGCCCGTCGAGCGTCTCTGGCGCATTGCAGCCAAGCGCGCCATCCTCGCCTCCGGCGCCGAGGAGCGGCCGCTGGTGTTCGGCGGCAACGATCGCCCGGGTGTCATGATGGCCGGCGCTATGCGCAGCTATCTCAATCGCTATGGCGTTGTTGCCGGCCAGAAGGTGGCCGTCTTCACCAATGGCGGCTCCGGCTACCGCACGGCCGCCGATCTTGCGGCGGCTGGCGTGGAGATCGCAGCTATCCTCGATACGCGTGCCGCATCCGCCGATGTCGCGCCCCAGGGTGCTCGGGTGGTTCATGCGGCGAATGTCCATGCGACCAAGGGCAAGTATCGCATCAATGGCGTCATCGCCGATCGCGGCGGCCTCGATGAACTCATCGCCTGCGACGCGCTTGCCATGTCCGGCGGTTGGTCGCCGATCATTCATCTTGCCTGCCAGCGCGGCGCCAAGCCGGTCTGGTCGGACGAAAAGCAGGCGTTCATGGCGCCACTCGTCGGCGGCGAGTTGGAGATTGCCGGATCGGCCGCAGGGGTCGAAAGCGTTTCCGGTTGTCTCGCCGATGGAGCAGAAAAGGCGCGTCAGGTGATCGAAAGCCTTGGCCGCACTGCGCATGCGGGCGATCTGCCCGAAGTCGAGGGCGAATACGATCCATCCTTTGCGGCGATCTGGCATCTGCCCGGCGCGAAGGACAAGGCGTTCGTCGACTTCCAGAACGATGTCCATGCTAAGGATCTTGGCCTTGCCCTGCGCGAAGGCTTCGGCCATGTGGAGCATGCCAAGCGCTATACCACGAGCGGCATGGCGACGGATCAGGGCAAGCTCGGCAACGTCAACGCCGCCGGCATCATCGCCGGCATGCGCGGCGTCAGCCCAGCTGCGGTCGGCACGACGACATTCAGGCCGTTCTATACCCCCGTTTCCTTCGGCGCCTTGGCTGGAACTGCGCGGGACAAGCACGCGCAGCCGGTGAGGGAGTCGCCGCTGCATGGTTGGGCGAAGAAGAATGGCGCGAGCTTCGTCGAAGCCGGCCTGTGGTATCGTTCCTCCTGGTTTGCCCGGCCGGGCGAGAAGGG
>NZ_JAELUG010000383.1 GCF_016429255.1 Rhizobium sp. ASV8 | reverse complement strand
GAACAAGCGTCAGCGCGGGAAGTGCCGTTGCCTGTATCCACTCAAGGAAGGTCATCCCGTCATAGGTGTCCGCGAGGCTCGGAAGCAGATTGAAACGGATCGACAGGAAGAGGATCAGCAGCAGGCCGAGGAAATATTCCGGCAGCGACACGAAGGCGAGCGCGATGATATTGACGACGCGATCGAATATGCCGCCGCGCTTCACTGCCGTCAGGAGGCCGAGCAAGATCGCCAGCGGCACGCTGATGACGCCGGCAAAGGCGGCCAGCGCCATGGTGTTCCAGAAGCGCGGCCACAACAGGTCGGCCACCGGTTGCTGGTTGGCAAGCGATGTGCCGAGATCCCCGGTCAGGAAACCTGTCAGCCATGAAATGTAACGCGTGAGGAGCGGTTGATTGAGACCGAGGCTTTCGCGCAGGGTCGCGAGCGCTTCGGGCGTCGCATTCTGGCCGAGAATTGCCGAGGCGACGTCGCCGGGCAGGATCTG
>NZ_JAELUG010000382.1 GCF_016429255.1 Rhizobium sp. ASV8 | reverse complement strand
GAGAACACGCGTTCGTGTTTTACGCCCAACACGAACACGATCTTGATGGTCGGGTCTATGACATTCATCATCGCGACGCCACGTGACCAACCTTGAAGTCGGCAGCACTCTGTCCGACCGGGCACCCACACCAGTCAGCCCCAGAGTTGGCGGCGCTAAGCCCCTTTTGCGCGCACAAGAAACGACTCCCACAATCATTCGAATTCTTCTTCCAAGCCCCACCATCACGAATCTTCCGTCGACATCTCTCCCTTCAATATACCCCCCTCGACCACCGCCCAAAATGAACGGCGAGGATCCGCCCGAGAGGCCCGACTACGTTACCAGCATTATCAATGGCCTCGAGCGCTACAATCCTGAGGCTGTGGTCACCCTGGAGAACTACCTCCAGGAGCAGTGCGAACAGAAGTACTGTGATTGCAATGCCAACCGCACACTGCTAAAGCTGTGAGTGCTTTTACCCGACCATGTCGACTTGCAACACATGGAC
>NZ_JAELUG010000381.1 GCF_016429255.1 Rhizobium sp. ASV8 | reverse complement strand
GCTGGAATAATAGCAATTGCCTATCAACACTACAGAAATTTCGACATGGTATCATAATGTGAAGATTGTCCCAACCGTGGCACGTAACGCCAAATTGTGCATTGCCAAGTGCAAACGACTTAATCGCAATAAATTTCCCAGTCATCATGCAGATTCACCCAATTCTTTCGACCGCTGTATCAAATATTCGCCTAGTACTCGCAGAGGGTCGTCTGGTCTGTAATTGTTAGATGAAAGCGCTGGTTGCACCGAACATTGACTAAGTTTTCCTTACTGGTCCTTTGCGAGCCTCTTCATTCCCTCAAGCAGGACTCCCGTAACTTGAGTATTCAAATATCGCCGGGTAGAGTCGCCGTGCGGTGGCGCCTCGGATGGCATACTAAAGCCAGGATCTGGATGCGCGGACGCTGCTCTCGAAGCCTGTGCTGGCTGTCTCTTATACACATCTGACGCTGCCGACGACGTGTCGTGGGGGTGGGGGGAGGGGGGGGG
>NZ_JAELUG010000380.1 GCF_016429255.1 Rhizobium sp. ASV8 | reverse complement strand
CGACCCCCTCTCTCTCCCCCCACGACACGTCGTCGGCAGCGTCAGATGTGTATAAGAGACAGGTTTACAACACTGGTAGCCCGAATAGCCTGGATGGATCGGTGGAACAGGCTACGTCCTCGGTGAAAGTCGATGGTCTTGGCAAAGAATGAACGCATGAGCTTCAGCAGAGTGAAGGAAGCCGCAATTAGCATTTGCTGTGTGTAATTAGTCGCGTGCAACAGAATAGCACCTCCAAAGCTATCTCGCGGGGATGTAACCTTGTCGACTTCGAGGAGCTCATCGAGGAAGCTTGTCGTCGCTCGCCAAAGTCCCATCAGATCATCCATGTAGCCGGGGGTATTGCTCGAATCGAAGAAACCGGCCAGGCGCATGTGCAGCGCCGCCGCGCGAAGGTGCAGAGTAACAATAGGGCCGAGTTGCTGCGACATGACGGATGCGTGTAGCTCTCCATAGTCACGGCGATATACTCGCATCAGCATCGCCCTATGC
>NZ_JAELUG010000379.1 GCF_016429255.1 Rhizobium sp. ASV8 | reverse complement strand
CCAGCACCACCCAGTTTTGGTGGAGTCAAGTCCCCCTCCCCCATTTTTCTGACGAACCAAGAGCGCAGAATAGAAAAGACCGCTGCCAATGGCTGTCGGCAATGACGCGCGACCGCCGGCCAGGCTGCTTGGAACTACTTGTACCGTGGTACTTGGTGCACGCTCGACGGGGTACCTAGGTACTTGTGTACAATGGCTCGCCCGCCTGTTTTTGGCCTGGCGTACGAATAGAAATACTGAAAACTGGGGCCTTTGACCCGCCACAACCAATTACGAGGGTGGCAATGGGTGAGTCAACTCTTTTCGGCTGGCTGAGCGCTTCTGACAGCTGTTGCCAGGTGTTCGGCCACTCGCCTGCGCAGAGTTGGGTACCCCGGTACTGCCGACAGACCCTTTTTCGACTTGGATTGAAGTTTCTGCCTGGGGTGCTCAACGCCTCCAGACAGTTTAGTAGTACCTTACGGTGCCAGCCAGGCCCAGCCCAGCCCAGCCC
>NZ_JAELUG010000378.1 GCF_016429255.1 Rhizobium sp. ASV8 | reverse complement strand
TGTGTATAAGAGACAGTTGCTGCTCCATGACCAGCTCGGACAGAGTCGAAAGGTCGAAGTACGGGTGAGGATGGCGGAACAGATGCAGAAGCAGGTGGTACTGGGTTGATTTTGCTATCGATTCCAAGTGCATCCTTGACAGTCAGCGGATGCTGCAGCGGCGGAGGGGAGACAGACTGCGTCCGAACTTGCCGACTGTCAATTTCTGCCAGCGATGTGCGTCCTCTTGTTCGTAGAAACTGTCCTTCCTCAGGAGTACCATCCACATCATGGAGTCGTTCATCAAGGCACTCATAGGGCCCTTTCTTCAAAAAGTCCCTAAGGGGTAACCTCGTCGACCAAGCACGGACGGCCGCTCCACCACCAACAACGTCATCAAAGAAGCCGTGTACTTCTACGTTGACTTTTTGTTCAAGGTCCAGCGATATCCAGCTCTGCGGATCCTGCGAGCTTGCATCCGCTTGTTCAACCTGCGTAGCAAGCTGCCTCAGGA
>NZ_JAELUG010000377.1 GCF_016429255.1 Rhizobium sp. ASV8 | reverse complement strand
ATCTCTTGCTGGACGGAGGCTACCGGAAGACGAGGATGATATCGTGGCCAGTCAAGGGATATACCGTTACAGAAAATGAGAGAAGGTTGCTCCGTCTATAGACGGCGTTGACTAGACTAGTATTACAGTACTATTATTCACTAAACCCCCCCAAAAATGAAGCCTTACGCAATCGTGTGATGTTCTGTCGATTAAAAAGAGAACGCTTCATAGTAGAATTGATTATGCTAAAATGGAAAGGGGAAAATACAAGAGCTCCAAAACTCCAAAATGGATCTCCAGACACCTAATTCAAGTCAAAGCGCTCAGGGAGCACAACCGGCGCAACAAGAGTCCAGATATACATGGCATGACAGACCCAGGAGCTGACAATTTTGATCCAGGTGGCTCCGTAGGTACGTCCAACGGTTGCAAAGTTGTCCGTCACATTCTCCTCCTGGTTGAAGTTAAACGTGAGCAGCAGCGCTACCCAAGTAGTAGCAAGGAAGAAGAT
>NZ_JAELUG010000376.1 GCF_016429255.1 Rhizobium sp. ASV8 | reverse complement strand
CACCACCTGTGACTGACAAACGGACAAACACCGTACCCTGTTCTCATTCTTTTGAGCCCGACATACGTTCGCTTCTATACCTCTTCCGTATTTTACGGCTCTTACTCTATACACCTTATTTCATCAAATCTTTGACTATTCCATTCTTATTCTTATACGTCCTTGGTTTCGAAAATTCTCCGATCCACCTCGTCGCAAGCGCCCTATTTTTTGTTGTCTGCCCCATTTGAGCTGACCGGGCGACGATCAACACGCAAGCAGTCGCGGCGCAGCCAAACGTCCTTTTCAAACCTCGACTTTGGAATATCTACAAGATTCGGCTCGCTTTCTCTTTTTCTACGTGGCAATCGAACTATTGAAATCTTCCTAGAGACGCACCTAGACGCTCATTCTCTACACCTGCCGCTCGCACCAAGCTCAAATCGATCCGCCTCTTTCGACACCGAAGAGAATCTACGCTAGCTCTCGACCTCTGCAAGCCACAATCACAACA
>NZ_JAELUG010000375.1 GCF_016429255.1 Rhizobium sp. ASV8 | reverse complement strand
GAGCTGCACCGTGCTGATCGCGGTACCAGTTTTGGGCATCGAGCATCTGTTTCCTAAAGTTTTCAAATACACGAGGCTCCAGTTCCGGTACTGGGCTGGCAACACTGGTGGTTGCCAAAGCCAACGCACTGGCCGTGAGGAAGGCGGTGATGTGCATGGTGAACACTAAGAACACGGAAAGAATAATAACGTGATGAAAACCAAATGTAATATTTAGAGCGGGTAAGTCTGCCGGTTTTCGGTCTTTGCCTATATACAATGCAGCTTCTGCCAGGCCGAACCGTCTACATTCCCCCAACAATGGCCAACTGTCCATAGTATTTATAGTGAGGTATCCGGCTTACGCAGGCTTCGAGGCAACTGCAGGAACCGTCCACGTTGTTGCAAGGTGGCGGTCCACAGCGACTTCCGTAGACTTTTCTCGGAGAGAAAAGCCTTTCTCTGTTGCCTCGACGGAGCAGTATCGTTGTCTTCTCTCCACGGTATCTTCGGTC
>NZ_JAELUG010000374.1 GCF_016429255.1 Rhizobium sp. ASV8 | reverse complement strand
CCCCCCCCCCCCCCCCCCCCCCCCCCCCCCCCCCCCCCCCCCCCCCACCCCCCCGCCCCACACCCACGACACGTCGTCGGCAGCGTCAGATGTGTATAAGAGACAGACTCACGGCCAACCCTTGCAACACCATCCTGCAACCTCTCCTTCTCATGGCCGTCAGGCCGCAGGTACTTGATCTCTTCTTGCAATAGCTCCTGGTCTTCCAGTCCCGAGCGCAAAAGCTGTCCAATCTCTGCACTCAGCTCGCCACTCACGCTGTCCTCCTCGTCGGCGCCCAGCGGCACAGAGCCAGGCTGGAACTCGAGCTCCGCGAGACGGTCAATAAGCTCCTTGATCTGAGTAGTAGTCTCCTGCAGAGCCACAAGGCGCTCTTGCAGCCCTTCAAACGACATTTCCGGCTCGGCCAAATCCCTTCAAGAAATGTAGAAAGAAATGATTTGGTAGATTATCTTTTTCAGAAATTGCTGTTTGAAAGGGGAAACAGGTTAGTAG
>NZ_JAELUG010000038.1 GCF_016429255.1 Rhizobium sp. ASV8 | reverse complement strand
CTGTCGATGCCGCTCGCCGTCGCGCGCATGTCGAACAACAAGATCCTGAGCACGCTGACCTATTGCTATGTCTACCTGTTCCGAGGCACGCCGCTGCTGGCACAGATTTTCATGGTGTATTACGGCTTCCCGAGCTTCCGCTGGTTCTTCGAAGACATCGGCATGTGGTGGTTCTTCAAGGATCCGTTCTATTGCGGCGTTTTTGCCATGACGCTGAACACCGCCGCCTATCAGACGGAGATCGTTCGCGCCGCAATCCAGAGCGTGCCGAAAGGTCAGAGAGAGGCGGCCAATGCACTCGGCATCCACACATGGGTCGCCTTGCGCAAGATCATCATCCCGCAGGCCCTCATCGTAGCGCTGCGCCCCTACGGCAACGAGATCATTCTCCTGATCAAGAGTTCCGCGACGGTTTCCATCATCACGGTCTACGATCTCATGGGCGAGACCCGCTACGCGTTTTCCCGCACATACGACTACCAGATCTATCTGTGGGCGGCGATCTTCTATCTGGTGATCGTCGAGTTGATGAGAAACGGCTGGGCCTTCATGGAAGGCCGGCTGACGCGCCACTTGAAGCGTTGATCCAACAAGGGCGGCGCAAGCCGCCCTTGTTGGCAGCACTCGCAACGACACGCTGCTAACACTTTGATTTGCAATAAAAATCCGTATATGACACTTTTGTAAAGCTTGAGTTTACCTTCAGCTGTTTCCATATCTTAGTGACCATGAGTCACGAACAAGAACGGAACTGAAAGAGAAAGCTCATGCACGACGACATGCAAAAGCAGTTGCAAGGCTATGGGTTGACGACCGCACAGATCTTGTACCGCCTGCCCGATCATCCGCAGTTTCTCCAAACCTATATCTGGCAGGATTACGACCTCGCCCCGAACTTCCCGGAAATGCGCGGCTTCCTGAAGTTCTGGCAGGAGACGCTCGACGGACCGCTACATTCGGTGCGCTACGTTCATCGCAAGCTGATATCGGCCAGCGAGTGGCGGGCAGTGAAAGGCGAATTCATCCTTCACTAGAACACGTCGCGCACGGCATGCACGGTTTTGCGGCGACGACACGCGCAGAGGCAAAGAGCCAAGCGCAGGAAACGAATCTGGAAGATCGCAGCGCGCCAAAGCCGGTCGGATTGGTTGCGTTAAATTTACCGGCGGCTCGACGTCGCTCGATCAGACATGCGCTTCGCCATGCACGAAGTCCCCGTCATCGGCCCCACGATGGAAGGTGCCATAGAGAACCACGGCATAGAAGATCGCGACGAGCACGATGACGGCCAGACCGGGCAGCGGCCCAAGAGACGCATTGTCAGCGATATAGCTCCAGGAATGCGCCAACTCCTGCGGCGCATCGGCGGTCTGCAGTTTCGGCGTTGAAATCTTCAGTACCCATGCCAGCAGCAGGATCGCATACATCCAGCAATAATTGCGCCGCAAGCGTCGCTGCACCGCTTCAGCATGGCTAAGCAGCAAGCGTGGAGAGCGCAGGCTGGTCGCAATCGGCAGCGCCCAATCGAGATTGAGCTCCGATTGCGGCGACAGGATCTGTGCGAAATAGTGCCGCTCGAGCTGGCGCACCCGCGACCGGTAAACATCGAAGAACCGATATCGCCGGGCTTCGATCATCAGCAACAGTGTGATCAGCATCATACCGAACAGCAGCACGCCATGATGCGACGAAGGCGTCGACAGGGATACGGACAGCAGAGCCGCAGACACCGTGATCGCCCAGTTCGACGTCCGGTCGATGCGATCCCGCCAGCTGGTCATCCTCGCGAGTTCGCCCCGATAGTAATGGGTCAATGTGTTGGTGATCTCGGCCGATGTCGCCGGCAATGAGGGAGCCTTGCGTCCTGTCGCATCGCCTGTCGGGCTCGTTACGGTCAACTCGGTATCCATTGTCATTCCTCCCGTATTTTTTTATCCGGATCGCGTCCCCCAACTCTCCGTCGTCGACCGTGATATTCTGCGCCTCCCTTGCAAGCATTGCAAAAGCAGATCAGGCATTTTAATGCCTGCAGAACAAACAGAAGGGCTGCTGAACCATGGCAAAGAAAAAGATCGACGAAGATGCGCTGGCGGAAGCCTACAACCGTGCCCTTGAGCTGGAGAAGGCT
This sequence comes from Rhizobium sp. ASV8, assembly GCF_016429255.1. Taxonomy (GTDB): domain Bacteria; phylum Pseudomonadota; class Alphaproteobacteria; order Rhizobiales; family Rhizobiaceae; genus Rhizobium. The sequence continues at coordinate 50,506 of NZ_JAELUG010000038.1, read as the reverse complement.
GGCAATATCGATGCAGCCGTGCGGGCCTATGAAGAGGTCCTGGCGCTGGATCCGGAAGATCACGGCGGCGCTGCCGTGCGCATAGCTTCAATGGGACGCGGCGAAACGCCGGTCAAGGCGCCAGACGCCTATGTTGAGACGCTGTTCGATCAGCACGCCGAAGTTTTCGAGGACGTCCTCGTCGAACAGCTGGGCTATCATGTTCCCATGCTCGTCCGGCAACGCCTGCAGGCCCTCGGTCTCGGTCCGTTCAAGCGTATGCTCGACCTCGGCTGCGGGACGGGCTTGACCGGAAGCACGCTGCGCGACGTCGTTGATGACATCACCGGCATCGACATCTCCGAAAACATGGTCGAGGTTGCCCATGAGAAGGACGTCTACGAGACACTCTTCGTGGCGGAGGTCGAGGACTTCCTCGACGACAATGACGAAGAGCCTTTCGATCTCATCACCGCCACCGACGTGCTACCGTATCTCGGAGCGCTGGAGCCCCTGTTCTTCGGCACCGCCGAAAACATGACGCCTGGCGGCCTTTTCATCTTTTCCTCCGAGACACTGCCGGATGCGACCATGGCCGGCCGTCCCTACATGGTCGGTCCGCATCAACGTTTCGCCCACGCAGACGGTTATGTCCGCGAACGGTTGAAGGAAACCGGCTTCGAACTGATCGAGATCACCGACATCAACGTCAGAATGCAAGACGGCCAGCCGACGCCCGGGCATCTGGTGATCGCACGCCGCCTGGCAGACTAAGATTATGAAAGCCAGACACCATGAATAGTTACCCAAAAGGATAACTATTTGCTTGCGCGACGACGGGCGAGCTGATACTTAGCCAATAGGGCAAGTATCAGCTCGAACCTTGATCATGGAAAGGTCGTCGCATGTCCCTCATTCTCTATCAGCATCCCCTCGCATCGTTTTGCCACAAGGTCCTGATGGCGCTCTATGAAAACGGGACGCCGTTCGAAAGCCGGGTGATCGATCTCGGCAATGAAGAGTCCCGCGCCTCACTTGTCCGGCTCTGGCCCCTTGCCAAATTCCCGGTGCTTCGTGACGAAGCGCGCGATAGCACCATTCCTGAAACCAGCATCATCATCGAATATCTCGACCGACATTATCCGGGTGCGATCCAGCTATTGCCGACAGAGCTGTCCGATGCCTTGTGCGTCCGCCTCTGGGATCGTTTCTTCGACCTCTATGTGCAGGATCCTATGCAGAAGATCGTCGCTGACGTGCGCCGGGCGGAGAAGGATCAAAGCCCCCAGACCGTTTCCGACGCCAGGGCATTGCTACACACTGCCTATGGAATGATCGAGAAGCAGTTGAATGGAAAGATCTGGATCACCGGCGACAGTCTGACGATGGCCGATTGTGCGGCAGCGCCGGCACTTTTCTATGCCGAAACGCTCGTTCCCTTTGGCGAGGAGCATAGCAGCTTGACGGCCTATTACCGGCGCCTTCTCGCGCGCCCATCCTTCGCACGCGTCCTCAAGGAAGCCATGCCCTACTTCCATTTTTACCCTTATAGCCGGAATCTGCCTGAGCAATTCCGGCCGGAAATGCCGAATGCTTGAGGAACCACAGGCGCTCGACCGCATGTTTCAGGCCCTTTCCGACCAGAGCCGCCGCGGCATGATTGATCGGTTGGGGCTTGGACCGGCCTCGGTTACGGAGCTGGCGCAGCCACTGGACATGGCGCTGCCCACCGTGATGAAACATCTGCAGGTGCTGGAGACCAGCGGGCTCGTTCTATCGGAAAAAGCCGGTAGGGTGCGAACCTATCATCTTCGCAAGGAGGCACTTGCAGCCGTCGAGCGATGGATTGCCGAGCGCAAGGCATCCTGGAACAGGACTTTCGATCGGCTCGACCTGTTCCTGGCGGAAACATCGACGGAGGCGACGGACGAATGAGCGAGAGATCGACAGACCATACGACGATCACCATTGAGCGCCACTTCAAGGCGCCTTTGGCCAGGGTCTTCAACGCCTGGGCCATCCCTGAGCATAAGCGGCAATGGTTTGCCTGCCACGGCGAATGGAAACAGCTGGATTTTCAGCTCGACTTCCGTGCCGGCGGCCGCGAGAGCAACCGCACAGCCTCCCCGGATGGCGTCGTGCACGCCTACGAGGCACGCTACATCGACGTCGTCCAGAACAGGCGCTTCATCTATGCATTCGACATGATGCTCGACGACGCCAGAATTTCCGTGTCGCTAGCGACGGTCAATTTTGCCCCTGAGCCCGGCGGCACGAAGATGACTTTCGTCGAACAGGTGGTGTTTCTCGATGGCTACGGCGACAATGGCTCACGGCTGATGGGTACGGAAATCGGCTTCGATAACCTCCGGCTCTATGTCGAGGGAGACGATACCAGGCCGAATTAGCTCCTGATGTCACCAAGAATGGCTGCCAGAAGCTGCCCCTCGAGTTCGGCAAGCGCCGGATTGCCGTGGCGGCGCGGATGTGGATAGGGAATGACGAGATCGAGCACGATCCGCCCCTCGTCGAGCACCACGACGCGATCGGCCAGATGCACGGCCTCGCTGACGTCATGCGTCACCAGCACCGCGGTAAAACCAAGCTCTCGCCAGACGCGGTTCAGCAATTCCTGCATGCTGATGCGTGTCAGCGCATCCAGTGCGCCAAGCGGCTCGTCGAGAGCGAGGATGCCGGGCTTGCTGACGAGCGCGCGCGCAAGCGCCACACGCTGTTTCTGCCCGCCCGAGAGACTGGAGGGCCATTCGTCGGCCTTTTCGGCGAGCTGAACTTCGGAAAGAACGGACGCAGTTTCCTTTCGCAATACCTCCGTCGGCACGCCCTCGCCCAAGCCAACGGCCACGTTGTCGGCAACAGAAAACCAGGGCAACAGCCGCGGCTCCTGAAAGACGATGCGCGTATTGGGTTGCGCATCCTTGCCATCGAAAGCTTCGAAGCGCAGATGGCCCGCGCTCGGCTCTTCCAGTCCCATCAGGATACGAAGCAGCGTGCTCTTGCCGCAGCCGCTCTTGCCGATGACGGCAACGAACTGCCCGGCAGGAATATCGAGATCGATGCCTCGCAGGACGCGGTTATTTCCGAAGCTCTTTTCCAGACCCTTGATATGGATCGCCGCAGCGCCCGCAACGGGAGGAGCAACATGGTTGGCTTCCGTCCTCGGACGTTCTATCGCGATAGCGCTCATGGCAAGCTCCTCAATTCTGATAGGCCGGGTTCCAGCGCAAAGCCTTGCGCTCGATCGTTCGCGCGACGACATCGGCAAGCTTGCCGAGAATTGCGTAAATGACCAGCGTCAGGACAACGACATCGGTCATGCCGAATTCACGGGCGTTGTTGGCCATGTAACCAATGCCGGACGATGCGGCGATCGATTCAGCGACGATCAGCGTCAGCCACATGATGCCGAGCGCGAAGCGCAGGCCGACGAGAATGGACGGCAAGGCGCCGGGGAAAATGACCTTCCGAAACAGCGTCCAGTTGCTCATACCATAGACCCGTCCCATCTCGATCAACCCGCGGTCGACATTGCGAACGCCGTGATAGGTGTTCAGATAGATCGGGAAGAGCACACCGAGCGCGGTCAGAAACAGCTTCGATTCCTCGCCGATACCGAACCAGAGAATGACGAGCGGCACCATGGCGAGATGCGGAATAGTACGCAGCATCTGCAGCGTCGTATCCGTCAGCTGTTCGGATAGCCGCGACACGCCATTGGCGATGCCGAGGAGAAAGCCGATCGAGCCGCCGACCAGCAGGCCGGCGAATGCGCGGCCTGCACTGACCAGGATATTGTTTGGCAACTGCCCGGAAATTGTCGTCTGCCAGAAGGCAACCACGACAGCTGCCGGCGACGGCATGATGCGAGTGGAGATCCATCCGAACGTCGACCCGAGTTGCCAGGCCGCAATGACGACGATTGGCAGCAGAAAAGGCAGAAACCTCTGCAACGAGATGACCTGCCTTGCCGTCCTGACCGGACGGGTCCGGCTTTCGGCGCCGACGCGTATGAAGGAAGTATCGAATGCCGACATGAGGATCTCCCTGAAAGGACGAGTTACGAGCCGGAAACCACCTTCAGATTGCCGCCATGGCTACCGCCGGCAAAGATCTGTTTGGCGCCAAACTCATTGCGGAACCCGGCGCGCTGTTCTTCGCGGCTCAATCCAAGTTCGGGGAACAGGAGCTCCGCGACCCGATAGGCCTCCTCCAGATGCGGATAGCCGGACCCGATGACGGTTTCGATGCCGAGTTCCTGATATTCACGCAATCTTGCCGCCACCGTCTTCGGCGATCCCACCAGTGCCGTACCGGCACCGGCACGCACCAGACCGACACCGGCCCAGAGATTCGGCGACACTTCGAGCTTGTCGCGTCGGCCGCCATGAAGCGCTGCCATGCGCTTCTGGCCGACAGAGTCGGACTGCGTGACGAATTGCTCTTGAGCCTCACGGATGGTCTCGTCGTCGAGCTTGGAAATCAGCTTGTCGGCAGCGGCCCATGCCTCTTCATCCGTCTCGCGGACGATGAAATGCAGACGGATACCGAAGCTGACCTCGCGCCCTCGCTTGGCAGCGGCGGCGCGCACCTTCTCGATCTTTTCGGCGACCTGCGCGGGCGGCTCGCCCCAGGTCAGGTACTTATCGACCCGGCCGACAGAGAATTCGATACCAGCATCGGAAGAACCGCCGAAATAGAGCGGCGGGCGCGGCGCCTGCACCGGCGGCAGGCCAAGCCGTGCATTGGTCGCCTTGATGTACTTGCCCTCGAACGTTGAGGAACCCTTCTCCAACAGCTCCTCCCAGACGTGGAAGAACTCGTCCGCATGGGCGTAGCGTTCGTCATGCTCCAGATGAATGCCATCACCCGCGAGCTCGGCCGGGCTGCCGCCGACGACGATATTCAACAGCACGCGGCCGTTGGAGACACGATCGAGCGTCGAGGCGAGCCGCGCATAGTAGGCTGGCGACGCCGTACCCGGGCGAATCGCGACGAGGAACTTCAACTTCTGCGTATGGGCGGACAGAGCAGCTGCGGTAACGAAGGATTCCTCGCAGGAGACGCCTGTCGGCAGCAATACGCCGGAATAGCCAAGGCGATCGACCGCCTGCGCGATCTGCTGGAGGTATCCGATCTCCGGCCCCCGATTGAGATCGGAGGTGCCGAGATAGGTGCCGTCGCCGGAAGTCGGAATGAACCAGAGAAAATCGATGGGTTTTGCGGTCGCGGTCATGACGTTTTCCTGCCTTCTGGATGCGCGTGATCGGAAGCCACTTCCCGATGTTCGACCTGGATAGTGACATAGACTATGGATTATATCGACAATGCAGATTTTCTATTGCCAGGCATTGGACGGAATATTTTTGCTGAAGCGACCCACATCCGTAGTGTTTCGGATGTGGGCTGCCGCAGCGGCAGTGGCCGCTCCTCAGCTCGCCTTCGGTCGCCAGACGATATCCGTGACGGTCAGTTTCTTCGGCACGATCCCGAGATTGTAGAATTCATCGGCCAAGCCCTGCTGATAGGCAATTGCTGCATCCGTGATGGTCGAGACACCGCCGAGATCGGCGCCGGGACGCGTCAGTGTCACCCGGGTCACCGCTGCCGGAACGCCGGTAATTTCGGCTAGCGCTGCAACGCTTTCATCCAGATGGGACTGCGCCGCTGCGCCGACCTTGGCAAGCTCATCGATGATGTCGGCGACCACCTGCGGGTTATCCTTGGTGAAATCAGTGTTGGCGAGGAAGTAGCTGAAGGAGTCGACGATACCGCGCGCTGTTGTCAGGATGCGAGTGTCCGGGTCGGCCTCGGCGATGGCGAGATACGGATCCCAGATGGACCAGGCATCGATGGCGCCGGTCTTGAACGCTGCTGAAGCATCCGGCGGCGCAAGATCCAGTGCCTGAATGTCGTTGACCGTAAGCCCTCCTTTGCGCAGCGCCTTAACCGTGACGTTGTGGGCGCTGGAACCGCGCTTGAAAGCGACTTTCTTGCCCTTGAGATCGGCGAGTGTCTGGATCGGTGAATCCTTGCGAACCAGAATGGCCGAGCTTTCGGGACTGCCGGTATAGAGGCCGACATAGAGCAGATTGCCATTGGCGGCCTGCGCAAAGAGCGGTGGCACGTCGCCGGTGGCGCCGAAATCGAGCGCGCCCGCGCCCAGCGCTTCGAGAAGCGGTGGCCCTGAGGTAAATTCCGACCATTCGACGGATATGCCGCGATCGGAGAGCCGCTTTTCCAGCGCGCCCTTGCGTTTGGCGAGCGCCAGTACGCCGTTTTTCTGCCAGCCGATGCGAAGCGTCGTTGCGGCGGCTGCTCGCGCCGACCGGATCGACGGCAACGCAAAGGCGGCGGCGGTAGCGCCGAGGAGGCCGAGTGTCTGTCTGCGCGAAATCATGGAGGATCCCTTTCATGAGGCTCAGGCGCTCTCGCGGCCATCGGCTCGTTGTCGATAGCCAAGGATCGCAAATCCATAGATTATATCGACAAAAGATATTATGAAGTTTCGAACCTGCGGCGAAATTCCATTCCCATAAATGCCAGATTCAGAAATAAGATTTCAACCATCATGCCACGGTGACAAGTTGCCAGATAGATCGGCCTTCCGTCCAATCAGGCTTTCCGCTAAGTCTTCGAGTCAAATTCGGACAGGGAGTTACAGGAATGGCAAAGGTCTCATTCATCGGCATGGGCGTCATGGGCTACCCCATGGCCGGGCATCTGAAGGTCAAGGGCGGGCACGACGTTACCGTCTACAACCGTACCGTCGCCAAGGCCGAGGCATGGGCCAAGCAATATGACGGCAAGTTCGCCCCTACCCCGGCTCAAGCTGCGGAGAACGCCGACTTCGTCTTCACCTGCGTTGGCAATGACGACGATCTGCGCTCGGTGACGACGGGCGAAAACGGCGCGCTCTCGGCCATGAAGGCCGGTTCCGTTCTCATCGATAACACGACCGCAAGCGCCGAAGTTGCCCGCGAGCTCTACGATGCGGCCAAGGACAAGGGCATCGGCTTCATTGACGCCCCGGTCTCCGGCGGCCAGGCCGGTGCCGAGAACGGTGTACTAACCGTCATGTGCGGCGGCGATGAAGAGGTCTATGAGAAGGCACGTCCCGTCATCGAAGCCTATGCGCGCATGGTCGGCCTGATGGGATCGGTTGGCGCGGGCCAGCTGACCAAGATGATCAACCAGATCTGCATCGCCGGCATCGTTCAGGGCCTGGCGGAAGGCATTCACTTCGGAAAGCAGGCCGGCCTCGATATCGAGAAGGTCGTGGAGGTCATTTCCAAGGGTGCCGCCGGCTCCTGGCAAATGGAAAACCGCCACAAGACGATGAATTCAGGCAAATATGATTTCGGCTTCGCCGTGGATTGGATGCGCAAGGATCTCGGCATCGTGTTGGAGGAAGCGCGCCGCAACCAGGCCAAGCTACCTCTGACGGCGCTTGTCGACCAGTTCTACGGCGACGTTCAGGCGATGGGAGGCAATCGCTGGGATACCTCCTCGCTGCTCGCGCGCCTGGACAAGAAGTAAGGAACGCTGCGGCCCAACGCAGCAAGGAGCGAGCGCCGCATCACGACGGCGCTCGTTTCGGGTCAGTCCTCGTTGGACTTGGCATTCTCGATCAGCATGTAATCGAGCGGCAGTTCCGTCGAATACTTGATCTGCTCCATCGCGAAAGCCGAGGAGACGTCGCGGATTTCGATCTTCGCGATCATGCGCTTGTAGAAAGCGTCATAGGCGGCGATATCGGGAACGACCACACGCAGCAGATAGTCGACGTCGCCGCTCATACGGTAGAACTCGACCACTTCCGGAAAATCGGCAATCACTTCGGAAAAACGCTTCAACCATTCGATAGAGTGGCTGTTGGTGCGGATGGATACGAAAACCGTGACCTTGGTGTTGACCTTTTCCGGATCGAGCAGCGCCACGCGACGGCGAATGACGCCATCCTCTTCCATCTTCTGGATGCGGCGCCAGCACGGCGTCGTCGACAAGCCGACCTTCTTGGCAAGGTCGGCCACGGCCAGAGTGGAGTCCTCCTGCAGGAGGCGCAGGATTTTGCGGTCAAGACGGTCCATTTTCAGCATCCCTTCGAATTATATTCTCTCTATAGCCTATTATCGGCGAAATAAAAGAAACTTGTTTCAAGAAACGAGGATTCTCACACGTTCTTGTAATACGGGAAGCAGCTCCGCCTCGAACCAGGGATGGCGTTTCAGCCAGCCGCTATTGCGCCAGCTTGGATGCGGCAAGGGTAATATGGCAGGCGACCGGTTGGTCAGAAGATAGCGCCGCCATTCGGCGACCGTCTCCGTCATGGAAGCCATCCGCTCCGGGCCCATATGCCACGCCTGGGCATATTGACCGATCGTCAGGATAAGCTCGATCTGCGGCATCGCGTCCATGGCTCTCTTTCGCCACAAAGGCGCGCACTCCTTGCGCGGCGGCATATCGCTGCCGGCGGCATCGTAGCCGGGGAAACAGAAGCCCATCGGCAGCATGGCAAAATGTTCAGGGTTGTAGAAACTCTCGCGATCGACGTTTAGCCATTGCCGCAGCCGATCGCCGGAAGCATCATTGAAGGGCAAGCCGCTCTCGTGAACCCTTAAGCCAGGTGCCTGCCCCGCAATCAGAATGCGCGCTGTCCCGGAAAGCGTCGCGATCGGCCGCGGCTCGTGGGGCAGCCTATGCGCCTCTCCTTTGGCAGGCATGTCACGACAGACGCGACAGGCCGCAATTGCCCGGCTCAACTCCTGCAGTTCTTCCTTTTGCATCATTGCACGCCCCACCCAACGAGCTGCCATACGTAGTCTGCCAGATTCCTGATCGGATCGCCCCCGGCCGCCTGCTGCACACGCGCCTCGCGGCGATAGTCGCTCGGCCGCTCGAAATCGCCAGCCCATACGCCCGCCTTCGCTTGTCGTGCTTTCAGCTCTTCGGCTGCATAACCGCCATAGGATAATGCCATGCCGCTGCGAACCATGGCAGCATTGATATCGACATCACCAACCATGCATGTCACCAGAAGGCGACCGTAGCGATCTCTCTCCGCACCACGGCATTCCGGCCTACCGGTTTTAACGATTGTGACAAGAGCCTTGCGCGCCTCCTCGCCGCACGCCCAATCCGCGCCATCGCGTCGACACCGTTGTCGATATTCCGGTGCGTCGATGCCTTTCAGCCGCAGACGCTCTTCATTGGCGGAAAGCGTATCGCCGTCAACGACGTAAAAATTACCAGTTTGAACGAGTTCCGGCCGATTATTCAATTTCGACGCGAGCAGAGCGAGAATGCCGAGCAAAGCAAATGTGGCCACGCCGTCGCGAAAAAGGCGGCCTGACCGCATCACGTTCTTGCCTCCTTTAACAACAAATCCTTGGCGAAGATGGCAAACAAAACATTTCGCCGCAGCATCTTCTTAAGAATTGGCCGGTAGTCTCTAATCTCACAAAGATCAAGTTTCAATGAAACCATGAGAACCGGCGCCAGCACATCGACAGATAAGAACATCGTCGACCGATCGCGCAGCCACCGCAACCGGGCTGTGTCGAAGGCCGTGCGGCAGACGCGTGAGCGCCTGCAGACGGGGCATAGCAGCAATTTCGACCGCGAACTCATGGTCATGCACATCGACTCCCTGCTGCAGGGCGCAGCGGTCGTCCCCATTTTTATCGTCGTCGTCGCAGCACTCGGGGTTTATCTGACGCGCGACATCGCTATTTTTCTGTGGACCATTCCGATCCTGACGGCGCACGCCATCAACATGCTGCTCGGCCGGCGCGCCAAGAAGCAGGAAATGACCATCGAAGGCGCCCGGAAGTGGCGGCAGATCCTGTTGCTGGGGCAATTGTTGACCGGGCTGTGCTGGGCGGTTTTCACAATGCAGACCTGCACGACCTGCGGCGGCGACAGTTTCAGCCTGTACAAGGGCACGACGCTGCTGGTGGCGATTTGCATCACGGCCATGGCGAGCTTCATGTTGCCGCGTGCCGTGCCTTTCGCCTTCGCGCCCCCGACCGTGGTGCTGGTCGTTACCGCGATACTGACCCGAAATCCCTCGGATATAGCACTGACCGCAGCCGTCTCGGTTGCCGTGATCTTCTTCACTTTCATCACCAACCGGATGTTCCAGTCCAATCTCAAGATCCTTTCTTTCCAGTCGGAAAAGGACGATCTGATCGCGGAGCTGGAAGTCGCCAATTCCATGTCCGACGAGGCACGCCGGCGTGCAGAAGAGGCTAACCTCGCCAAATCCCGCTTCCTTGCCTCCATGTCGCATGAATTGAGGACGCCGCTGAACGCCATTCTCGGCTTTTCTGAAGTCATGTCAGCCGAGGTCATGGGACCCCTGAACAACCCCACCTATCGGGAATACACCACCGATATCCATCGATCCGGCCAGCACCTGCTCAACCTGATCAACGAGATCCTCGATCTCTCGCGCATCGAGGCCGGCAAATACGAGTTGAACGAAGAGGCGATCTCGCTGCTCGATATCGCCGAAGATTGCATCGGCATGGTGCAGTTGCGCGCCCGCGCCAAGAACATTTCCATCTCCTCGCAGATAGAACCGCAGCTTCCCTCCGTCTGGGCAGATGAGAAGTCGATGCGGCAGGTCATTCTCAACCTTTTGTCGAACGCCGTGAAATTCACGCCGCAGGGTGGTGAAATCAGCGTCAAAGTCGGCTGGACGGCCGGCGGCGGGGAATATGTGGCGATCAAGGATAACGGCCCCGGCATCCCCGAGGAGGAAATCCCGATCGTACTCTCGGCTTTCGGTCAAGGGTCGATTGCCATCAAGAGCGCCGAGCAAGGCACCGGTCTCGGCCTTCCGATCGTGCAAGCCATACTCGCCAAGCATGACGGTCAATTCGCGCTGAAATCCAAGCTGCGCGAAGGCACAGAGGTCATCGCGATCCTGCCGGCCAAGCGCGTTTTGCAAAGTCTGCCGGCCGTTGAGGACGCTCCGTTGGCCGGACGGCGGAAGAAGAGCTTCGCCTGAGACCTGAGTTTCCACGCCTAGCGGAAAAACAAATGACTGCCGATGACGTAAAGCATGTAGAGGCCGGACGCGACCAGCATGCAGAGCACCGCGAACGAGCCAAGATCCTTGGCGTGCTTGCCGACATTCGAAATCTCCGGAGAGATCCGGTCAATGACCTCTTCGACTGCCGTGTTCATCGCCTCGATCGCGAAGACACCAAGGAAAAGCACCATGGCGATGACGATCTCGCCGAGGCTCGCCCCGACGACGATCAGCAGGATCAGCGATATAGCCGCAAAGAAAAGCTCCTGACGGAAGGCAGACTCTTGTAGCAGCCGTTGAAAGCCGCCCCATGAATAGCTGGCGGCCGCAAAGAAATGCCGGATCCCGGTTTCCTTGGTAACTGCAGGTTTCGAAAACTCGGCCATGCCTGCTCCGCCCGTATTATCCCGATTGCAAATCTAGAGCATGTCGCACGAAAATGTGCAGCGGTTTTGCGACGACGACATGCGCGAAATCAATGGCCGAAAGCGCATCTGAAAGATCGCGACGGGCTTTGGGCGACTTGCAAATACCGCCTCGCCTCCTTTGAAGCAAGTCGGCACTTCAGAACGCCACTCGGAATTCATTACAGATTTATGACGCGAACTGATAGTTCCACAGGAAAATCGGTGGCAAGATGCGCTTCTGGCACCTCGCCACGATATCTGGTCAATGCTTGTTCGTGACACCAGCGCTTTCGAAAGTCGCCATGCCGGAGTGGCATGCGGCAGCGGCCTTGACGATACCCGCCGCGAGTGCCGCACCCGTACCTTCTCCGAGCCGCATGCCCAGCGCCAGAAGCGGCGTCTTGCCGAGCTTCTCGATCGACTTCAGATGTCCCGGCTCTCCCGAAACATGGCCGATCAGGCAGTGATCGAGCGCCGCCGGGTTGGCAGCCTTGAGGATGGAAGCGGCAGCGGTCGCGACGTAGCCGTCGATGATGACGGGAATACGCTCCATGCGCGCGGCCAGGATCGCGCCAGCCATGGCAGCGATCTCGCGGCCGCCGAGGCGGCGCAGGATTTCAAGCGGATCGGAAAGATGAGCGCGATGAAGTGCAACCGCCTTCTCGACAGCCGCAATCTTTCGCTTCAGCATCTCGCCTTCGGAGCCGGTTCCCGGGCCGACCCAGTCTTCTGCCTTCCCGCCGTAAAGCGCGTAGTGGATCGCTGCGGCGATCGTGGTGTTACCGATGCCCATTTCGCCGATGCAAAGCAGATCCGTGCCGCCGGCGATTGCTTCCATGCCGAAGGCCATGGTGGCAGCGCAATCGCGTTCGCTGAGCGCCGGCTCCTCGGTAATGTCGGCGGTCGGAAAATCGAGTGCCAGGTCGAAGATCTTCAGGCCGAGATCATAGGTGACACAGATCTGGTTGATCGCCGCGCCGCCGGCTGCGAAATTTTCCACCATCTGCTGCGTAACCGAAGGCGGGAATGGCGTAATTCCCTGCTTGGTAACGCCGTGATTGCCGGCGAAGATGGCAACCAGCGGCCGGGTGACGGCAGGCGGGCGACCAGACCAGGCAGCCAGCCAGAAAGCTATCTCCTCGAGACGGCCGAGCGCGCCTGGCGGTTTGGTGAGCTGTGCGTCGCGCTCGCGTGCCGCCACGAGCGCGCGGGCATCCGGGCCTGGAAGGTCGCGCAGCAGCGTGCGGAAATCGTCGAATGGCAAGCCGGTTACGCTCATGAATGCCGTTCCTTGTCTTTTGGTCTCAAATCAGGTTCTTTGCGTGCGACTCTATTAGTCGTCGGAACCGGCGCGAACAACTCCAAAAGCGTTCGATGCTGTCGAGCGAATTGCGGGGAGAGGAAGAAATGCGGGAATATATGCGCGATATCGCGCGCGCCGTCGCCTTCTTGAGCCGCATTCCCGTATCGGCATCCTTCTTTGCCGGTCATGACGGCAAGCTCGGGACGGTGTCACGCGCCTTTCCGGTTGCCGGCTTGCTGGTCGCATTTCCCGCCGCCATCGTGTTCGGCTTGTTGCTTGCGATGCATGCGGATCCGCTCATGGCGGCGTTTCTGGCCCTTACGGTACAGACCGTGACGACTGGAGCCCTGCATGAGGATGGTCTCAGCGACACCGCGGACGGACTTGGCGGCGGCAAGGATCGCGCGCGCGCCCTCGGTATCATGAAGGACAGCCGCATCGGCACCTATGGCGCGGTCGCATTGATCCTGTCCTTCGGGCTGCGGGCATCCGCGCTCGCTGCCATTGCCCGCCATGTATCGTCTACCGACGCAGCCGCCGCGCTGCTCGCCGTAGCCGCGCTCAGCCGCGGCGCGATGGTGTGGCACTGGCACGTCCTCCCTTCGGCAAAGCCTGACGGCGTCGCCGCCTCTGCAGGCCAACCCGATGGCAACGCCATGCAACTGGCGTTGATCACAACGCTCGGGCTTGCCCTCCTGCTAATCTGGCCCACCCTGGGCATTCCTTCACTCGTCTCCTGCCTTCTCGTTGTCGCGATCACGACATTTTTGTCGAACAGACATGTGCGTCAAAGACTGTCCGGCCATACCGGAGACACGATCGGCGCGACCCAGCAGATTTGCGAGATCGCGTCGCTGTGTACCCTTGCCATGTGTGTTTGAAGCCTCGATATATGATCCTATGCTAACACCCTGCATCCTTGTCTGTTCCCTCGACGAAAACACCGGTTACTGTCTCGGTTGCGGCCGTACAGGCGCGGAAATCGGCGCGTGGATAAGCTACAGCGACGACGAGCGACGCGCGGTCATGGAAATTCTTCCCGCACGCATGACCAAGCTCGCACCTCGGCCCGGCGAGGATATTGGCCCGTCGCAACAGACACAGGAGCGCAGCGCCGTATGAACCGCCTGAACATCGTTCTCGCCATTCTCGGCATCGGCCTCGCGCTTCTCATCTTCAACAACAACACCGGCATGACCTTCGGCATGCACAATGACGACTTTGCCCGCGTCATCTACCTCGTGCCGATAGCCTTGATGATGAGCGCCGCCGTGTGGGGCAGTCGCCACACCCTCAGCCAATCGCTGCGCAATCTCCTGATCTGGTTCGTCATCATCATGGCGCTGGCGACCGCCTACATCTATCGCTACGACGCCGAACGGGTCGGTAATCGCCTCTTTGCCGGCCTGATACCTGGCCGTGCGGTCGTCGTCACCACCAGCGAAGGCGGACAGGAAGTCATTATCCACAAGCGATCCAGCGGACATTTCGAGGCCGTGGTCAGGATCAACGGACAGCCGATTGACATGCTTGTCGACACCGGCGCCAGCACGATCGCCTTGTCGCAGGAAGACGCCGAGCGCGTCGGGATCATTCCGGAAAATCTCACCTACTCGATGACCGTGATGACCGCGAATGGTCGCGCCAGCGCGGCGCCCGTCGAGCTTGGTTCTGTGTCGATCGGGCCGATCAAGCGTCACGACGTCAAGGCAAGTGTGGCCGAAGCGGGCAAGCTGGATCAAAGTCTGCTCGGCATGAGCTTCCTGGAAACACTGGGATCGATGCAGATGCAGACCGATGAACTTCGCCTTCGCGATTGAGCACGGCGAAAACGGCAATCGATAGTTCGGCGGAGACCGAAGCATTCGCTGGTCTCTTCACTCTAAAAAGAGTCAGACCCGAACAGCCGGAGAGTGAGACAACCATGGCGCCCGCTAAGACAGACATAACCAAGGAGTTGTTGCTCCTTTTGCTTCTCGCCACCTGCTGGGGGGCGTCTTACAGCTTTATCCGCGTCGGCGTAGCAACCATTCCGCCGATTACGCTGATTGCCGCCCGCACGCTGATTGCCGGTGTCGTCCTGCTCGTCATCATTCGCTGGCGCGGCCTGAGCCTACCGAGGGATCCAGCGGTATGGCGGCGGTTCCTCATTCAATCCTGCCTCAACAGCGCCATTCCTTTCACGCTAATCGCCTGGGCGGAGCAGACACTCGATGCTGGTCTGGCGACCATATTGAATTCCACGACGCCGATCTTCGCGTTTCTGATCGCCGCAATCCTGTTGCGTACCGAAAGGCTGACAGGCCGCAAGCTCTTCGGGGTCATCGCGGGTATGGCAGGCATTTGCCTGATCATCGGGGTCGACGCGCTTCACGGAGTAGGTCAACAACTCCCTGCGCAGCTTGCCGTCGTTGCCGCATCCATCTGCTATGCGAGTGCAGCGCTGTTCGGACGCAATTTCAAGGGATTGGATCCGATGATGCCTGCGGCTGGCTCGTTGCTATGCGGAGCAGCGCTCCTCATTCCCGCCAGCCTGATTGTCGAACATCCCTGGCAGCTGGCGCCCTCCACAGCCTCGATTTTCTCGCTGCTCGGCCTGTCGGTAGTTTCGACCGCTCTCGCCTTCAGCATCTACTTCCAGCTCATCCAGACCCTCGGCTCGGTCGCCACGACCGCCCAGGCTTACCTGCGCGTCCCCATCGGCGTCGGCATCGGCGTGATCTTCCTGGGGGAGCCCGTATCCTCGACAGCAGCCATCGGCCTCGTCTGCGTTGTCGCCGGTGTCATGGCCATGACCATCGCCCCGCGCAAGAAGGTCACCGCAGAGTGAGTTGCAGTGGACGCTGCACAGAAGATCAATGCAGCAACGACAGGTCGTCCCAGACGAAAACCAAATTGTCGGAGCGCCAGACCGGTCCGGGATCGGTACATTGCCCGACGATACGACCTCCGAGCGACCGGTAGAACGCGATCGCCGGTTCATTGCCGACCACGACGCCCAGCGCCGCGCTCGAATAACCGAAGGCGGCAAGCTCCGCCACCAGTTCCCGCATGAGGCGACGCCCAAGCCCTTGACGCTTCACAGAGGGATCGATGTAAAGCGAGCGGATTTCGCCTCGTCCCTCAAAGGCGGAGTGCGTTGGCGCGCCGACTGCTCCGATGCCGACGAGCCGGTCTCCTTGTTCCGCCAGCAATATGGCTTGATGCAGGCTGGGATTGGCGATCATGTCGCTCCATCGCGCTCGCCGAAAATCTTCGTCAAGCGTGTGATAGACCTCCGTCGGCGCGAGGTCGCGATAGGTCTCGCACCAGACCAGGCGGTGCAGCCTGGCAATATCGGCCGCATCGGTGACCGCAGCTGGTCTGATCGCAATTTCCGCGGTCACCCGATCGTCCCCGAGACGGTATTGCGCAGCGCGCCGACAAGATAGAGAGAGCCGGTCACCAGTATCCAGCCACCACCGTCTGAAGCCTTCTCAAGAGCCAGATCCAGCGCCTTGTGCGGATCCGGTTCGGCGTCCCCCGCCATTCCCATAGACTGCCAAATTTCACCCAGTTCCGACGCAGTATGGGCACGACCCGATCCCGACGCCTCCGTGAATACAGCGTAGGAAGCGTGGCGTGACAACACAGCCAGGAAGCCGGGAGCATCCTTGTCCGATGCCAACGCAACCAAAGCAATGCATTTGCCGCTAACATCCGACAGGCGCGCAATATCGCGAAGGACAGCCTCGATATTGAACGGCACATGAGCACCGTCCATCATCAAAGGCACCGTTTCCCGTCCTTTTCGCAGTGCCGGCGGCAGCGAGAAATCGAAGCGTTCCATTCGCCCTGGCAACCGTGCTTTGGCGACCACGTCAGGCTGCAGCAGCCACGGCCCGATGGGCTGCCCCTTCGCCTCTCCTTCCAGGACACACTCGCCTTTTCGGCCGAGATGATCGAATACCAGGCCGACAAGCGCGATATTTGTTTCCGCGATCGTTGCATCGCCGGCAAGATCGGTTCGAAGCACATCGCAACCAAGTTCATCGGCGCGCTGCTGCAACACCCGACCTGCGGCGTCTTCGGCAGCAAGCGTGGTGGCCAGCGTTGCGCCTGTTTTCAATATGCCGACTTTCTCCCGCGCGATCGCCTCGCGCGTCGTGCCGAGAATTTCAGTATGTTCAAGCCCGATATTGGTAACGATCGCAACCTCACCGAAGACCACATTCGTCGAGTCCAGCCTGCCGCCGAGCCCGACCTCGACGACGACCCAGTTCAGGCCGGCATCTCTGAACACCACGAAGGCGGCGGCCGTGATCACATCGAACCAGGTGGCGTCTTCTCCGGCCGTTGCTGCCTCCTTGGCGCTCTCATAGCTATCCAGCACCTGCATGATCGCTTTTGCCAGCGCATCGTCCTCGACCTCCTTGCCGAGAACGCTGACGCGCTCATTCACCCGGTCGACATGTGGCGACGCATAACGGCCGACACGCCAACCGGCCTGAAGCAATCCCGCTTCCGTGAGTGCGCAAACGGACCCCTTACCCTTGGTGCCGGCGACGTGAATGGCACGAAAACTGCGATGAGGATCGCCCAATCGATGCATGAGATCGAGCATCGGCTCAAGGCCGACGCGCATCTCGCCGCGTGGCTTACGCTCCCAATTGGTCAGTTGGTCGAGCCGGGAGAGCGCGGTGGACAGGTCGCAAGCGGGTTGTGGCATGATATACCTTCGTCGAGATACCATGCGAGTGGCGGCAAGTGGCACGACCGTCTTCGACGCGTACGGACATCCGACCATCTCGCTACATCAAGTCAGGACCAATCAGTTCCATGCGGCGGCAAGCGCCGCAAGGTCCTAAATTTGCGGATCAGTCCGCGTCATCAGTTCCTCAACCGATATCCTGTCTTGAAGATCCATCCGAGGACGGTGAGGCAGACGATGAGAAAGAGCGTGATGATCGCCAGGCTCAGCACCGGATTGACATCGGCAATACCATAGAAGCTCCACCGGAAGCCGCTGACGAGGTAGAGAACCGGGTTAAGATGGCTTACCGCCTGCCAGAATGGCGGCAGCATGTTGATCGAATAAAAACTTCCGCCCAGGAAAGTCAGCGGCGGCACGACGAGCATGGGAATGAGGTTCAGCTGCTCGAAATTGCCGGCCCATATGCCGATCATGAAACCGAACAGGCTGAAAGTCACGGCTGTCAGGACGAAAAACAGGATCATCATGAGAGGATGCTCGATCCTGATATCGACGAAGAAGCTCGCCGTTGCCAGAATGATCAAGCCGATCAGCATCCCCTTGGTCGCCGCAGCACCGACATATCCAAGAACGATTTCCGTCATGGCGACCGGCGCCGACAACACTTCGTAGATCGTGCCGGTGAACTTCGGAAAATAGATACCGAAGGAGCCGTTGCTGATGCACTGGCCCAGCAGCGTCAGCATGATCAGGCCCGGCGTGATAAACGCCCCATAGGAAACACCCTCGACCAGATTGATGCGCGAGCCGATCGCCGCCCCGAAAACGATGAAGTAGAGCGATGTGGAAATAACAGGCGAGACGACACTCTGCAGCAGCGTGCGCCGCGTGCGGGCCATTTCGAACATGTAGATGGATTTGATCGCTTCGAAGTTCATTTGCCTGCTCCAACCAGCGATACGAAGATATCCTCAAGCGAACTTTGGCGCGTCGAGAGGTCCTTGAAATGAATTCCCTCGGCAGCGAGCTTCGACAGCAGCGCGGCAATGCTCGACTGTTCGTTCTGGTTATCGAAATCATAGATGAGGGTCATGCCGTTCGGCCCGAGCGAAAGCCCATTGCCTTCGAGACAGTTCGGTATTGCGTCGAGCTGCTCGGTCAGCTCAAGAATGAGCTGCTTGCGGCCGAGTTTGGCCATCAGCGCCTTCTTGTCCTCCACAAGGAGAAGCTGGCCGCCATTGATGACGCCAACGCGGTCGGCCGCTTCTTCGGCCTCCTCGATATAGTGTGTGGTCAGGATGATCGTCACGCCGGAAGCCCGCAGGCGCTCGACCACATGCCACATGTCCTTGCGCAAGGTCACGTCCACGCCTGCGGTCGGCTCGTCGAGAAAAAGAATCTGCGGCTCGTGCGAGAGCGCCTTGGCAATCAGGACGCGCCGCTTCATGCCACCTGAAAGCTGGCGAAGCATGTTGTCCTTCTTGTCCCACAGAGAAAGGTCGCGCAAGATCTTCTCTATGTAAGCAGGGTTCGCCTTCTTGCCGTGGAGACCGCGCGAAAAACTGACCGTGTTCCACACGGTTTCGAACTGATCGGTCGTCAGCTCCTGCGGCACGAGGCCGATCATGCTGCGCGTGGCGCGAAAATCGCGCACGACGTCATGGCCGCCGACCAACACCGTGCCGCTGCTCGGATTGGCGATGCCGCAGACGATGGAGATCAGCGTCGTCTTGCCCGCTCCGTTTGGCCCGAGCAAGGCAAGAATTTCTCCCTGCTCGATATCGAGATCGACACCTTTGAGTGCCTGAAACCCGTTGCCGTAGGTTTTGGTGAGATTACGAATGGAAATGATCGGAGCCATGATGCGGGCAAGTCCGGCCTTGTAATGATGATGAATTTGTCGGCGTTTGCCCGCTATATAGCCGGGCTCAGGCTTTTACCATCCTATGAGGACTAAACACAGCGTTCGCGTAAGCCAAATAAGCTGTCATTAAATCGTGACCTTCGTCGGGCATATAGCTCGTTAGGTAAGCAACGTTTGTCGCACTCCGCCCAACGCCTCTTGGCGACACGTAAGCGCCTATTTTACTGGACGATTTATTGCCCTCGCATTCATATTGCGTGCCTCATTGCAACATGAAGTTTTTTTCTGGAGCAGGCAAGGATCCCCCGTCGTTGCCATGCACCACTCAAGCCGGCACTTGCCGGCTTTTTTCTTTTCTACATGCTTTGACAACCGAAACGACGGTTACCAGCTGCCGTTTACGCCACAACCGGCCGGCGGCAGCGTTTTGTGCTCGAAGCGAGCCTTCAGCATTTCGCAGCCCTTGTTGCGGATGGGCGTCGGCATCATCGTATTGAGACCGATCCCAACCTCATCAAATGGATCCTCGGCATAGGCGACATAGATGTACCAACGCCCGCCAATGACAACGACAATGGCGATAAGGGCAGCAATGAGCGCTCTTCCAAGGCTTCTTTTCCGTCTCGGCACGTCTTCCATGAAATCCTCGCTTGCCTCCGCTCTCCACACCTGGCCATGCTTGCTCAACCAAAGCATGCCACGCGAAATATGCAGCGATCTTGCGACAACGACATGCCCAAGATCAAAGATCTGAAGCGCAAAAGCGAAGCTTGGAGATCGCGACGCGCTTTAAATAAATCAGCGACCGCTTCAGGCAAGAGCAGATGTATACCCGGCAAAGAGCCAATCAAAGGCTGCAATAGCGCCGGCCGCCCTTCCGATCACGAAGATCGAAATGAAAATGGTTCCAATGCTCGGGATTGCTGCCGGGGCCGAGCACGGTATCGAAATAGCGGCAGCTATCCGTTCGAACGGCCTTCAGCAAACCGCCTTCGCGGAAAGAGAACAGCCCTTTCTTGCGCACGTCGATCACATGGCCGTTCTTCAGCACGAATGTACCGACGTCGATGGCATTGCCGTGGGCATGCTCCGACATCGGATTATAGCGTTGCCGGCTATTGTTCATGCGCCGGCAGGAATAGCCGCCGAGCGGAACGATCGTGCCGATGCCCGACCAGTAGCGTGTGCGCGCCGCCGGTGCCAACTCGTTCTTGACCCATTTCGCGAAGGCAAGCGTTACCTGGCAATTCAATGTAACGGCCGGACGGACCGCGATATTGCCGGAAAGCCCGCTTAGAGAAATCGGATAAGGAACCTGACACGCTGGTCCGTTCGAGATCGAAGGCTTGTCCGTATAGATGACGCCCATACGGCGAAGCTCCTGACGACAGGCGATTTCGGAGGGCGGCATCATCCCGGGAGACGATTGCGGCGCATCAAATTGGCGATCGAGACGCGATACGGGGTTGTCGACGCGGGGCAGCATGGCGACCTGCGTCCCCGGCTGCTGCCTTGATATCGGCGAGCGATTGAGTTCCACCTGTGTGGCCGACCTTTGAAGAACGGAACGATTGGTCTGCGTCGGCGCATCCGAGCCGATGCCGTCGACCACGGGCTCGTCGGTTTGGCCCTCGGCAATATTCTGCTGCTCCTCCTGCGCCAACCCCACGACCGACGCGGATTGAGCCTCTTCGGCAGGTCCAACCCCGAGTTCGGCATCCATATTGACGCCCTGGGACGGAATGCTCGATTGTGGCGCCAGACCCGTTTCGACATCCGTCGTCGTCACGGCTTCACCCGTTCCGGAGCCGCGCTTGCCATTGGCATAGTTGTTGGAGGCAGAAACGACGGGATCCTGCATGCCTTGATAAGAGAACTGCCGTTGTGGCGCGCTGCGATGAGGCTTGATTGAGCCGACGCGCGAGGCGCTGTCGACATTCGACGGCGGCACGAGACCGTCAGCCGTGCAGGCGACCAGCGCCGACGACAACAGTAACGGCAGCAGTGCGCGCCGCAGAATGGGTAAATAGGTCATAGTCCTGATCCGCTGCCCCAGCCACGGTCGGTAGCACTTACAAAGCCTAAACGGGAACGGTGAACGAAAGCTTACCGCCGCGAACCGACCTGTGTCCGCATGGCACTTTGACGTTCGATGAAGGGTTATGCCGGCTTGCCGGTTGCGACCCTGCGAGACGGAAGCGACAGAGCGGCCTTTCCCATCGCGGCGGGATTGCATAGGCTGGATACCGGAATCAATAGCTTGCGACAGGAGCGAACGAATGAACGACGGCGTCAAACCAAGGGGCGAGCTGACATTGCGCACGCTGGCGATGCCTGCAGACGCCAACCCCGCCGGCGACATCTTCGGCGGCTGGGTCATGGCCCAGATGGACTTGGCAAGCGGCATCCGCGCCGCCGAGCGGGCTCGTGGCCGTGTCGTCACCGCCGCCGTGAAGGAGATGGCATTCGAGCTGCCGGTCAAGATCGGCGACACGCTGAGCGTCTTCACCGACATCGAGCGCGTCGGCCGCACGTCGATCACGCTGAGCGTCGAGGCATGGGCGCATCGCGCGCGCTATAACACGTTGGAGAAGGTCACGGCCGCCACCTTCATCATGGTCGCTCTCGACGAAAATGGCGCACCCAAGGCCGTGCCCGTGGAGAACTGATATGATGGGCGCCGCACACGCACCGGAAGTTTACGTCTACATCCGGACTGTCATGAGCATGGTGATCGGCCTTTCGCTGGCCCAGCTCCTGACACGGCTGGCCGGCTTCGTGCAGGCGCCCGGCAAGAACAAGATCTACTTCGTCCATATCGGCTGGGTGCTGTCGATGTTCCTTTACATCATCCATTTCTGGTGGTGGGAATATCGGCTGCAGTCGGTGCAGGGCATTACCTTCGCGGTCTATCTTTTCCTGATCTGCTTCTGCTGCCTCTTCTATTTCCTCTGCGTGCTCCTCAATCCGCCGTCCATCGATGAATATGGCGGCTTCGAGGAATATTTCATTTCCCGCCGCCGCTGGTTTTTCGGACTGCTCGCCGTGACCTACGCGGTCGATCTCATAGACACGTTGCTGAAGGGTGAAGCCTATTTTCAATCTCTCGGCTGGGAATACCCGACCCGAAACATCGTCTATATCGTGTTGTGCATCGTCGCGGCGATCACCGCCAACCGACGCTTCCAGGCTGCATTCGTAATCCTGGGGCTAGTCTACCAGATCACATGGATCTTCCGGCTCTACGACGTGCTTCCAGGATAGGATTGCAAACAATCCTGCGTAAAACGGCTGTCATTTCGATATTCTGGGTTTCTTGACCAAGACACCGCCATATTGTTCAGATCGATTGTCCTCTGGAACGGCGATGGGAGATTCTGGCCTTGATGCTGAAGAGCTATGCATTGGGATTGGCGCTTGCTCTTTCATTGCCCATACTCGCTCATGCCGAAGACCCGGCACCCGGCCCTGCCAATACGACCATCTCGCTGAAATACTGGCTGGAATTCGCCAAGCAAGGTAACGCTGCCGCCCAATACGGCCTCGGTTATCGCTACGCTAACGGCCAAGGTGTGGAGCAGGACGATGCCCAGGCCGTCGACTGGTACCAAAAGGCAGCCGAGCAGGGGAACGCCCAGGCACAATATGCCCTCGCCTACATGTATGCCGCCGGCCGTGGCGTCGATGCCGATCAGAAGCAGGCAAACGACTGGTATCTACGGTCGGCGCAACGCGGCAACGCCGATGCCCAATATGCGATAGGCTATTCTCTGGCGAATGGCCGCGGCATGGATGTCGACAACGAACAGGCCGTCAGCTGGTACCAGAAATCCGCAGCTCAAGGTCAGGCCCAGGCCCAATACGCTCTGGGCTACATGTATGCCAACGGCCGCGGCGTTCAGCAGGACGCCGCGATCTCTCTCTCATGGTATCGCAAATCGGCCGATCAGGGCCGAGCGGATGCTCAATATGCGGTTGGTTACATCTATGAAAACGGTCAGGGCGTCGCACCGGATCAGGCGGCCGCTGTCGTCTGGTACAGGAAGGCGGCAGATCAGGGCGATGGGCAGGGCCTGTATGCCCTTGGCTATGCCTATGCCAATGGCAAGGGCGTCGAACGAAATGATGCCGAAGCCTATTCCTGGTACAAGAAGGCAGCGGAAAAGGGTCGTGCCGACGCGCAATATGCCGTCGGTTACAGCCTCGCTAACGGGTTGGGAGCCGAAAAGGACTACAGACAGGCGCTCCAATGGTATCGCAAATCAGCCGACCAGGGACGATCCGACGCGCAATATGCGCTGGGTTACCTCTATGCCAATGGCCAGGGCGTCAAGCTTGACGATCCAACTGCCGTGAAATGGTACCGCAAATCGGCCCTGCAGGGAGATGCGCAAGGTGAATACGCCCTCGCCTACATGTATGCAGGGGGGCGCGGCGTTGCGAAGGATTACGGCAAGGCTTTCGAATGGTATGGGAAGTCCGCGGCTCAAGGCCATGCGGATGCGCAATACGCACTCGGTTACATGTACGACAACGGCCAGGCGACCAGCACGAGCAAGGCGACGGCAGCGGACTGGTATCGCAAGGCAGCCGACCAGAACAACCCGCAAGGGCAATACGCCCTCGCCTTTCTCTACTATCACGGCGACGGCGTGGCGAAGGATTACGGTCGGGCGGCGGATCTGTTTCGCAAGGCGGCGGGACAAGGCGACGCACGCGCCGAATATGGTCTTGGATATCTGTATTATAACGGCTACGGAGTAGCCAAGGACACGGCAATCGCTGCAGAATGGTTCAACAAGGCGGCCGCGCAAGGATTGCCGGAGGCGCAGAACGGGCTGAGCTACATGGAGGCCAACGGCGATGGTCCCGTCCGGGATCTCGGACCATTGGCTGAAGGGCGAACGAGCGACAGGAATAGCGGCGGATCGTCGGGGTGGGTTGTCTTCCACCTGTTGATGGCGCTTGTGCCTTAAGGCATGTCGCGCAAAAGTGTGCAGTGGTTTTGCGACTGCGGCATGCGCGAAATCAAGGAGTCGAAGCGTTTGAGGCGGATCCGAAAGATCGCGACGCGCTTTAGCTGCAGCAAATACATGATATTGATCCAGACGGATCATCGACTGAGGGGTAGGCCGTGAATTGGAACAAGGGAGCAGCAGGATTGCTCTTCGCATTGGCATCCATGGGCGCAGCGCATGCCGATGTCGGCCGGAACACCTACGATCGCGGAAACTTCAGATCGCCCCTCGACTATTGGCGCCCCTTGGCAAACCAGGGAGACGTCACGGCCCAGATGAAACTCGGTCAGATGTACGAGGAAGGCGAAGGTGTCGCGAGAAATCTCACGCTCGCGTTCAGCTGGTATAGAAAGGCTGCCGACCAAGGCAGCGCCGAGGCAGAATTCAACGTCGGCACCATGTATGACCAGGGCGAAGGTGTGCCCGCAGACAAGGGCCAGGCGATCGAGTGGTACAAGAAGGCCGCGGCACAGGGCCATTCCAACGCACAATACAATCTGGCCGTCATGTACGACACGGGTGAAGGCATCCCCCAAGACAAGGCGCAGGCCTTTGTCTGGTATCGCAAGGCGGCGGAACAGGGAGATGCGGACGCCCAATACAATGTTGGCGTCATGTATGATCAGGGCGACGGCACGAGAAAGGACAAGAGCCAGGCTGTCGTCTGGTATCTGAAGTCTGCAGACCAGGGTAAGGTCGAGGCGCAATACAATCTCGGCATCATGTATCGCGATGGCGAAGGCGTTGCAAAGGATGGCCCCAAGGCCCTTTTTTGGTTCCGCAAGGCGGCGGAACAGGGAGATGCGGACGCCCAATATAATATTGGCGCGATGTATGCCGACGGTGACGGAATCAGGCAGGATGACCCGGAAGCGATCATCTGGTTTCTGAAGGCGGCCGGGCAGGATAATGTCGAAGCGGAATACAATCTCGGCGTGATGTTCCGCGACGGCGAAGGTGTTGCCAAAAACCCTGCCCAGGCCATCTTCTGGTTCGAGCGGGCAGCCGAGCATCAGTATGCAGACGCCGCCAACAATCTCGGCGTCATGTATCGCGACGGCGACGGCGTCCCGGTCGATATGGCCAAGGCCCGGGAATGGTTCCGCAAGGCAAAGAGCCTTGGCTACCAGGGTGACGGCGAAGGCGACCAAACCGCCCCTGCCGACACGAGCAGCATCCCGATCTGAGCGGAGCGGACGGGTTCGCCGCTAGCGGCTCCATTTATCGATGACACAGCTCTCATTCGCTGCCAAATCTCGGTAGGTCGTGCTATCTCCTTCTGCGACACGAAAGTTGTGAGGGGCTGAAACAACGCTCGTGAATACGGGGGATTGCCTTGTTGGCGGAAGGCATGAAAGACTGCCGCAAGGCCGGGACATGTTTTGCTTCGCTTCCTTCTAGGGGTCAGATCGCCGTGAATCCGAAATCTGCCGTATCTCCTTCCTCGCGTTTAGCGCTGCTTCGAGTGGCCATTCTGGCCTTGGCTATCGTTTTGCTGCTATCGCCGCTGCCCATGATTGCGGCGGCGGCCGAAGCGGCCCCCGGCTCGTGCTGGTCGCTGCTGCACAGCAAGTTCGGCCCGGAGATCGAAAAATCTGTGAATGAGGCCGATCCCTGCAAGAAGCTGCCGGGTGTCGATCACAAGGACAAGTTCGAGGTCAAATCGCTCGATGTCTGCGATGGCCCGAACGGCGGCGTTCAGATCAATGCCCATGCGGAAATGGCCTGCAAATCGCATGGTGTGCTGAAGGCAACCATCAAAGGCGAACTCGATGCATCCATGACGGTTGATGTCGGCGCGTGTCACATCACCGACCTCCATCTGGGCGTCAACGGCCCGATTGGCGGGCTGATATCATCTGTCGGCGGGCTTCAGGAACTCGCCCGCGGTTTCGCGCAGGCGAAAATCTCCGAGATATGCGGCAAGTAAGGCGGAGGCCGACGGCGTCAGCCGGCCCCACCCGAACAAGATACGAGCCGGCTCAGGTTTGCACGGCGCGGTCCGCCGGATCAGCGCTTTTGCCGCCGAAACGAACGCCTTTCTTCTCGAATCCGAATCCGGCAAATACAGCCACGACGACGGCGACGATGCAGGCCACGACCAGCAATGCAAGGGCATAGTCGCCACCCCATCGCTTCGCCAATCCGGCCTGGATGGACGCGTTACCCGACGCCAGCAGATTGCCGAGCTGATAGGCGAAACCGGGGAAAGTGCCGCGCACCTCGTCCGGCGACAACTCGTTGAGATGCACGGGGACGATACCCCAGGCGCCCTGCACGAAGAGCTGCATCAGGAATGCGCCGATCGCGAGCATCACCGGCCCGTGTCCATAGACCCAGAGCGGCGCAGCCGGGATCGCCAACAGGGCAGCAATGACGATGGTGCGACGCCTGCCGATACGCTCGGATAGCGCTCCGAAGGACAGGCCGCCAACGATCGCGCCGATATTATAGACGATCGCGATGGCACCGACCGTATAGGAGTCATACTGCTTCTGGGTTTCGAGGAAGGTTGGATAAAGATCCTGCGTGCCATGACTGAAGAAGTTGAACGCCGTCATCAAAAGAACAGCCCAGATGAACAGCGGAATGTTTTCGCGCAGCACGGTAAGAAACGGTCGTTGTGGCTTGGATTGCCTTTGCACGAAAGCCGGCGATTCCTGCACATTGCGCCTGATGTAAAGCACCAGAAGCGCCGGCACGGCGCCGACGATGAACATGCCGCGCCAGCCGATGATGGGAAACAGCAGGAAAAAGACGATCGAGGCGATCAGATAGCCGGAGGGATACCCCGCCTGCAGGATGCCGGATACCAGACCGCGCGACTCCTCGGGAATGGTCTCCATCGTCAATGACGCGCCGACACCCCATTCGCCGCCCATGGCCACCCCAAAGAGCGCCCGAAGAACGAGGAACATCGTCAGCCCCGTCGAAAAGCCGGTCAGAAACTCGAAGATCGAATAAAGCAGCACGTCGATCATCAGCGTGACGCGCCGGCCGTAACGGTCGGCCGCAAGGCCGAAGATCAGGGCGCCGATCGGACGCATGGCCAGAGTGAGAAAAATCGCGACGGCAACCGCCGGGACGTCCGTGTGAAACTCCTCGGCTATGTGTTTGAGAACGAATACCAATATGAAGAAATCGAAAGCATCCAGCGTCCAGCCGAGATAGGCCGCGATGACGGTGTTTCGTTGCTGGGGGGACAAGGAACGTAAGCTATCCAATGCGGTCATCATGATCCTCCGACCGGATGGCGGCGGCGAGGCGGGCAATTCCGGATGCCGTCGAAGCTGGGGGAACCCGGCACTGGCCGGGCATGTCGACGTTGCGGTGGTTCCTCCTGCGGCGCCTGTGAGGATCGCGCTATGCGGATATTCGGATCAGCAATAGCGTACCAGCCGCCTTTGGGTTGTAACACATTTGACATCATCGACGAATGGAAAAATCCATCGCTTTGTTTCCCTTTTGTACCCTTTGCCCCTTCACATCCGTGCGATCTGTCTCCATATTCGCCCCATGGCCAGATCACCGAAAAACACCTCCGCCCCGTCCGGTTTCGAAGAGGCGCCACAGGCGCCGTTTGAAGGTGCGCCGCTCAGCGGCAGCGTCGCCGATTGGGTAAAGCAGCTTGAAGCCGACGCCGAAATGTCCGGCGTCGAGACGCAGCGTGAGATCGCTTCCAAGGCCGGCAAGCACCGCAAGAAAGTGGAAATCGCCGCCTCCAAATCCGGGCGCGGCACCTCGATGGGCGGATCGACCGATCCGAAGACCCGCGCCGCCGCCGGCCTCAATCCGGTATCCGGCATGGATACATCGCTGGAAAACGCAGCCAATGCAGGCACTGCAGTGACGGCGACGGTCGAGGCGCTGTCGAAATTGATCGAAAGCGGTAATCCGCTCTTCAAGGATGGCAAGCTCTGGACGCCGCACCGCCCCGCCCGACCGGCAAAAACGGAAGGCGGTATCCAGATCCGGATGGCTTCCGACTACCAGCCCGCCGGCGACCAACCGACCGCGATCCGCGATCTCGTCGAAGGTCTCGACAACGGCGACCGCAGCCAGGTGCTGCTCGGCGTCACCGGCTCCGGCAAGACCTTCACCATGGCCAAGGTGATCGAGGCCACACAGCGCCCCGCCGTCATCCTGGCGCCAAACAAGACGCTGGCGGCGCAGCTTTACTCCGAATTCAAGAATTTCTTCCCGGACAACGCGGTCGAGTATTTCGTATCCTACTACGACTATTACCAGCCGGAAGCCTATGTGCCGCGCTCGGACACCTTCATCGAGAAGGAAAGCTCGATCAACGAACAGATCGACCGCATGCGCCACTCGGCGACGCGTTCGCTGCTGGAGCGTGACGACTGCATCATCGTCGCCTCGGTTTCCTGCATTTACGGTATCGGTTCGGTCGAGACCTATACGGCGATGACCTTCCAGATGAATGTCGGCGACCGTCTGGACCAGCGGCAGCTTCTGGCCGACCTCGTGGCGCAGCAATACAAGCGCCGCGATATGGATTTCATCCGCGGCTCCTTCCGCGTCCGCGGCGATACGATCGAAATCTTCCCGGCTCACTTGGAGGATGCCGCCTGGCGCATCTCCATGTTCGGCGACGAGATCGACTCCATCACCGAATTCGACCCGCTGACCGGCCAGAAGACCGGCGACCTGAAGTCGGTGAAGATCTATGCCAACTCGCACTATGTTACGCCGCGTCCGACGTTGAACGGTGCCATCAAGGCCATCAAGGAAGAGCTGAAGATCCGGCTTGCCGAACTTGAAAAGGCTGGGCGTCTGCTCGAAGCGCAGCGCCTCGAGCAGCGCACCCGCTACGACGTCGAGATGCTGGAAGCCACCGGCTCCTGCGCCGGTATCGAGAACTATTCGCGCTATCTCACCGGCCGCAACCCCGGCGAGCCGCCGCCGACCTTGTTCGAATATATCCCTGACAACGCCTTGCTGTTCATCGACGAGAGCCACGTCTCCGTCAGCCAGATCGGCGGCATGTATCGCGGCGACTTCCGGCGCAAGGCGACGTTGGCCGAATATGGCTTCCGCCTGCCCTCCTGCATGGACAACCGGCCGCTGCGCTTCGAGGAATGGGACGCGATGCGTCCGGACACGATCGCGGTGTCTGCAACGCCGGGCAGCTGGGAGATGGAACAGTCCGGCGGTGTCTTCGCCGAACAGGTCATCCGCCCGACAGGCCTCATCGACCCGCCGGTCGAGGTCCGTTCGGCCCGCAGCCAGGTCGACGACGTGCTCGGCGAGATCCGCGAAACCGCCGCCAAGGGTTATCGCACGCTCTGCACCGTGCTGACCAAGCGCATGGCCGAAGACCTGACCGAATATCTGCACGAACAGGGCGTGCGCGTACGCTATATGCACTCCGACATCGACACGCTGGAGCGCATCGAGATCATCCGCGACCTGCGTTTGGGCGCCTTCGACGTGCTCGTCGGCATCAACCTGCTGCGCGAAGGTCTCGATATTCCGGAATGCGGTTTCGTCGCCATCCTCGATGCCGACAAGGAAGGCTTCCTGCGCTCGGAAACCTCGCTCATCCAGACCATCGGCCGCGCCGCCCGTAACGTTGACGGCAAGGTCATCCTCTATGCCGATAACATCACCGGCTCGATGCAACGGGCGATGGACGAAACCAGCCGCCGTCGCGAGAAGCAGATGGCCTATAACATCGAACATGGCATCACGCCGGAATCGGTAAAGGCAAAGATCTCCGACATTCTCGACAGCGTCTACGAAAAGGACCACGTCCGCGCCGATATTGGCGGGGCTTCCGGCAAGGGCTTTGCCGATGGCGGCCACCTCGTCGGCAACAATCTGCAGGCCCATCTCAACGCGCTGGAAAAATCCATGCGCGATGCCGCCGCCGATCTGGACTTCGAGAAGGCCGCGAGACTGCGCGACGAAATCAAGCGCCTCAAGGCGGTCGAACTCGCCGCGATGGACGATCCCTTGGCGCGCGAAGAGGCCAAAAGCCTCGAAAGCCGTGGGGGGTCAGGCAAACGTGCGCCTCCGGCTCCGGACCCGGAGGCATCCCGCTCTTATTTCGCCAAGCCCAACCTCGACGAAATGGGACCGGGCAGCGATGCCGGCACGCCGCTTTTCCGCAAGAACACGCTCGACGAAATGACCGTCGGCCGCACTGAGAAGCCAGTGGCCGGCAAAATGCCGGACAAGCCGATCACCCGTGCAAAGCCCGGCGTCGGCTCCTACGAGGATCCGGTGGACGAGAAGCAGCGCAAGGGGCGCACGAAGGGCAAGACGGGACGGCCCGGGCGATAAAGCCGATGTCGGGTGGAGCCGCTGGTTTGTGACGGGGAATGCCTGCCGGTCGGGAGGTATCTTGCTGGTCCGGTGCCCGTAAATGCATACCATTGCATGAGGTGACCCACGGATGAACGGAGGCGCTCGGTTGCACGCCGCAAAGTGGGGAAGCGACAGAAACCACGGGAGAGAGATCGATGCCAGAGCCCCTCGTCGTCCACCGGGAGACGCATGTTCCCGCACCGCCTGCCGCGATATTCGCGCTGTTGACCGATCCCGAGAAGATCCTGCGCTGGATGGGTACGGAAGCCAAGACAGAGCTGCAACCCGGTGGCATCTATCTCGTCAACGTCACCGGAACCCGCGTCGCACGCGGCTCGTTCCGTGAGGTCGTGCCTGTACACCGCCTTGCCTACAGCTTTGGCTGGGAAGGCAACGAAGAGGTGCCTCCAGGATCGAGCCTGGTTGAAATCGATCTTATTGAGCAGTCGGACGGAACGCTGGTCCGCCTCACCCATACCGGCCTGCCGACGGCGGAAGAATGCGAGGGCCATGCCAAGGGCTGGGCTCACTATCTCGGTCGTTTGACGGATGTGGCAGCAGGGCGCGATCCCGGTTCGGATCCCTGGAGAACGGCTACCGCCAAGGACTAACGATATTTCATGCGCGAGATCCTTGACCGGATGACTTGAAAGGCAACGAACGTCCCCCGTGGGCGACAATCACTTCCGAGCCCGAAGCGGGCCAATCACGCATCGCACAGAAGGTTACGCTACCACGGATGACAGCCCGCAACAGCCATGGCATGATCGAGGCATGGATTTACCCGCCCCTATCGCCTGGCTGGTCGACGAAGCCGGCACCTCCCCGAACCCGGAACGGTTCCTGGCCGATTTGGGCGGACGTCTGCGGGCCGCCGGACTGCCTGTTGCCGGTGGTGCCCTGACGCTTGCTGCGCCGCATCCGATCATTACCCAACGCACCTGGCTCTGGCGCGCCGAAACCGATGCGGTGATCGAAGCGCTTGGCTTCGCGGGCACGCCGCTCGGACAAGCCGGCCGCGACTGGCTAGGCGAGCTCGGCCCGATGTGCGAGCAGACGATCGGCATTGCGCCCGATAACTCCGTGCTCGCCTGGGCAGGCAATCGGCCCTTCACCTCCATTGAGACGGATAGCCTGCGTCAGATCGCGCGCTTCGCCGCAGCATCCTTGGCGGGCTTGACGGCGCGAGCAGCACTCTCGGCCCTGCTTGAAGCATATCTCGGCCGCAGAAGCGCCGCCAGAGTGCAAGCGGGAGCACTCAGTCGCAGCACCGGCGAGACCATTCGCGCAGCACTGCTCTGCGCCGACCTCAGGGATTTTACCGCCCTCTCCGAAGTAACGGAGCCGACCGTCATGATAACAGCCCTCGACGCGTGGTTCGATCGTGTCGCCGGCGCTGTACATGCCTTCGGCGGTGAAGTGCTGAAATTCATCGGTGATGGTGTCCTGGCGATCTTTCCGGTGACCGGAACATCGGCCGAAGCCTGCGAGGCGGCGCTTCGCGCCGTTACAGCCATCCGCGCCGGCATGGCGCACCTCGACGCAACACGGGCAAGTCAGGGCTTGCCACCTCTCCCTTTCGGCGCGGCTCTGCATTTCGGCGACATGCTATGGGGCAACGTCGGTGCCGCCGACCGCCTGGATTTCACCGCCATCGGCCCCGCCGTGAACCTCGTCAGCCGCCTGGAAAGCCTTTGCAAACCGCTGAGCTGCAACGTGCTGATCTCAGGCGCCGTTGCGGTGCAAACGAGTATGCCACTAGCACCGTTGGGGAAACACGAATTGCGTGGGATTATCGAACCGTGCGAGGTCTTTACGCTGGTGGAGGCATAACCGGGAAACGAGCTCCAGCTCGCACGCGCGAACATGCGATCAACCCTGCATTGCGTGCGCCGTTATCTCGGCTTCCACAGTGGCTCTGAAATGGGAAGCACCTCCCGTCAACCAAAACTCCTCCCTGGTCGTAGCGAGGAAATCTGCAAAGAGTTTGCAAGCCTCAAGTCGCCGAACGCCGCCGACGATCTCTATCGACCGGGAAAGATGGCGAGGAGGAGCATTTTCGAGCCTCGTATGCGCACATCCGCCATACGTATCGTCCATCGCGAATACGAGCCGCGTTATAGGCAGGTGCAACATCGTGCCGAAGCACATGATGCACGGCTCAAGCGTCGTGTAGAGCGTTAGGTCGTCAGCCCTTGAGAAAGTATAGTCGCCTTTAAATACCTGATGGAAGAGGTTCATCTCAGCGTGGCTCAGGTGATTCGACAGCATAGTTTTGTGGGAACGCCCCAAAATCTCGTTTCCGGCCGACAAAACCGCGCCGACGGGAAATATGCCTTTATCCAGTGCAATGCGAGCCTCACCCAAGGCAAGTCCCATCATGTATTCATCGGCCAATTCAACCATGCAGCAATCGCAGCTCCCGTCATTTAAGGTTGTATCATGGCAACATACCGACTTTTGCTACAGTAACATGACAACATCCGACACCCACGGAATCGGCCCCGGCACGCTGCCGAGATCGGCAGAAAGCTCATTAAAACCGTTCTGCGTGAATGGCTCAATCCGTCATCTGAGCTGGCCGATGCCCTCCAACCCCTTGAAATCCCCACCCTATCCCACCCGTTTCCCCACCCTGCCCTAATATTGCCCCTTGCCTTTTTCCACAAACCCTGTCACCCATACGCATGCTCGGGCATTTGCATGCCGGTGACTGGACTGATTTGGTGATCCGCTGACGGCAGGCAGTGGTGGGGTTTCGGACCCGCGCAGACGTTCTTTCCCCGTACGTGACTTCTCGACTGGCTTTCGCATGGCGCGAAGGCAAAGCCGTCCGGGTTTCCCGGACTAATTAAGACTGATGGGTAAAGGACTATCCCCCATGGCCACCAAGGGCACCGTAAAATTTTTCAACCAGGACAAGGGTTTTGGTTTCATCACCCCGGAAGGCGGCGCTAAGGACGTTTTCGTCCACATCTCCGCTCTCCAGGCTTCTGGCATCCAGTCGCTGCGCGAAGGCCAGCAGGTCACTTTCGACACCGAGCCGGATCGCATGGGCAAGGGCCCGAAGGCTGTCAACATCCAGGCTAACTAAGCCCTTGATGACTGCCTGAAAAGGTTTCGGACGGCGCGGTGCAAACCGCGCCGTTTTTCGTTTTTAAGCATCCATGTGGCTGAGGCCACTCTCGTCCTTCGAGGGCGGAGCGAGTTTAGCCGCGCCATTCAGAGTAAATTTGATGCTGCGGTTCTGGTCGACCGCGGATAATTAGCCCTCATGGTGAGGTGGCCCGCAGGGCTCTCGAACCACGAGGGCGGATTGGGATCAATCCTATTCTCAGGCGCTCGCGCGCTCGCCCTCACCGGCAAAATCGACCGCTGCAAAGGCGGCTGCGATCACGTCAGGGCCTGCGCCCGGCTTATTCGCGTCGGTGGAAAGGATCTGGCGATATCGGCGCGAGCCGGGCAAGCGGCTGAACAGGCCGACCATGTGCCGCGCGACGTGCTGCAGACGTCCGCCATCGGCGATGTGGCGCTCGGTATAGGCCATCATCCGGTCGCGCAAAGCGTTCCAATCGGCCTCGACGGCCGGCTCGCCATAGAAGCGATGATCGACATCGGCAAGGATAGCGGCATTTTGGTAGGCGGCGCGGCCGAGCATGACGCCATCGACGTGAGCAAGATGTGCCTCGGCCTGATCCAGCGTCTGGATGCCGCCATTGATGCCGATGAAGACCTCGGGCCAGCGCTGCTTCATGCGATAGACGATCTCATAGTCCAGCGGCGGGATCTCACGGTTCTCCTTCGGCGACAGGCCTTTCAGCCAGGCCTTGCGGGCGTGGATCCAGATCGCGTCCGCGCCGGCGTCGAGCACGCCTGTCATCAGCTCCGGAAGCGCCTCTTCCGGCTCCTGCTCGTCGACGCCGATACGACATTTCACCGTCACGGGCGCCTTAGACACCGCCTTCATTGCCGCAATACAAGCCGCCACCGTCTCCGGCGTCAGCATCAGGCAGGCGCCGAACGTGCCGGATTGCACGCGGTCCGAAGGGCAGCCGACATTGAGATTGATCTCGTCATAACCATAGGCTTCGGCAATCCGTAGCGCCTCGGTGAGCTTGGCCGGATCCGAACCGCCCAGTTGCAGCGCAACGGGATGCTCAGCAGCATCATGGCCCAGCAATCGGTCACGCGGCCCATGAATGATCGCGTCGGCCACAACCATTTCCGTGTAGAGCAGCGCATGCCGGCTGATCTGCCGATGCAAATATCTGCAATGGCGGTCAGTCCAGTCGATCATCGGGGCCACGGCAAAAATCTTGCGGCCGTTTTTCAATGCGTCACTATACATGGGATACCTTTCTGCCCCGCGCTCTACACCAAAACCTTTGCGAAGGCCAGTTTTCCCGGCAGTAACAATGATGCTAGGTTGCCGCGTGGAGTCGGATGGCACATGTTGTCCGAGAGCAATGAGAGTTTTGAAAGCCCATATGACCGCCCAGCTTGAGACCGTAATTCCCCTTCCTGCGCCAGTCCTGCTGCCGATCGAGGGGCAAGCCGAGCATTTCCCCGTGCGCCGCGTCTATTGCGTCGGCCGTAACTACGCCGATCATGCCATCGAAATGGGTCATGATCCCAGCCGCGAGCCTCCCTTCTTCTTCCAGAAGAACCCCGATAATCTGCTTGTATCGCGCGATTTCCCCTACCCGGCGCTGTCATCGGACGTGCATCACGAAGTAGAACTGGTGGTGGCGCTACGCAGTGGCGGTGCAGACATTCCGGTCGAACAGGCGCTCGATTGCGTCTATGGCTATGGCGTCGGCATCGACTTCACCCGCCGCGACCTGCAAGGTGAAGCCAAGAAACTCGGCCGCCCCTGGGAGATCGGCAAGGCTTTCGATCACTCGGCGCCCGTTTCCGCGCTGGCGCCGGCAACCCGCGTCGGCCACCCCGACAAGGGCGGCATCTGGCTGATGCGCAATGGCGAATCTGCGCAGAGAGGCGACCTCTCGCAAATGATCTGGAAAGTGCCCGAAGTTATCGCCGAACTGTCGAAGCTTTTCACGCTCGCACCGGGCGATATCATCATGACCGGCACGCCGGCCGGCGTCGGCCCCGTCTCGCGTGGCGACCGGATCAGCTGCGCCGTCGACGGCGTCGCGACGCTGACCTTGAATGTAATCTGATCGAGGAGGATCTTCCATGCCGCTTTACGCCCTCGCCGACCTGACGCCCAAAACGCCCGGTCCGGGACGATACTGGATCGCCCCGGATGCCAGCGTGATCGGAAAGGTCGAGATCGGCGAGGATGTCGGCATCTGGTTCGGCTCGGTGCTGCGCGGCGATAACGAGCCGATCATCATCGGCAAGGGCACGAACATCCAAGAAGGCACGATGGTGCATACGGATCCGGCTTTCGCCGCCATCATCGGCGAAGGCTGCACCATCGGACATCACGCCATTATCCATGGCTGCACGATCGGCAATAACTCCCTGGTCGGCATGGGCGCCACCATCCTCAACGGCGCCAAGATCGGCAACAATTGCCTTGTCGGCGCCAATGCACTTGTCACGGAAGGCAAGGAGTTTCCGGACGGCTCCCTGATCGTCGGCGCTCCGGCCAAAGCGATCCGCACGCTGGATGAAGCTGCAATCGAAGGCCTTCGCCGCTCAGCCCGCAATTACGTCGCCAACTGGCAGCGTTTCGCGCGCGATCTTAAAAGACTAGATTAGAAAACCATAATAAATAACTGACGGAGTAGCGAATAAGACTCCGTCAGACGCTCACGCTGCACAATTGGCACAATGGCCGCGGATCTCGATCGTCGACTTTTCCGCCTTGAATTTCTGCGATTTCAGCCAATCCATCAGGCGATGATCCACTTCATGATCGTGGAATTCGATCACTTGGCCGCAACTTTCGCAAATGGCGAAAGCAACAAGGCCATGGCTGTGGCAATCCTCATGCGGATGGGCGCAGGCGACGAAGGAGTTGATGCTCTCGAGCCGGTGCACGACGCCAT
The DNA here is from genome assembly GCF_016429255.1 of Rhizobium sp. ASV8. GTDB lineage: Bacteria > Pseudomonadota > Alphaproteobacteria > Rhizobiales > Rhizobiaceae > Rhizobium. The sequence continues at coordinate 13,839 of NZ_JAELUG010000038.1, read as the reverse complement.
ACTCCAGCAGCTTATCCAGCGCCCGATAGACCTGTAGTGGCGCACGAAAACCCTGGTCGCGCAGCTTGTCGAGAATCGTATAGGCGCTGAGCGGCGCCTCCGCCTTGGTCAGGACATCGAAGACGAGGGACTGGTTCTTGGTGAGCATCGGAGTGGTCATGACGACTGTCCTCTCTGTTGCGCCGCTGGCGTGCCGCTCCTGCGAACGAGGGGCAGCAGACTGACGATAAATAGAATGAGCGCCGCAACGACGATCGACGGGCCGGATGGCGTGTCGTAGCGCAGCGACCCGAACAGCCCGCCGACAACGGCGACTGCGCCGAGCAGCGAGGCGAAAATGGCCATTGTTTCCGGTGTGCCGGCAAAGCGACGCGCGGTGGCGGCGGGAATAATCAGCAGCGCCGTGATCAGCAGAATACCGACGATCTTCATGGCAATGGCGATCACCACAGCCATCAGCAGCATGAAGAACAGCTTGGCCCGCTCCGGCCGCAGCCCTTCGGCTTCGGCCAATTCGGGATTGACGGTCGATGCCAGCAGCGGCCGCCAAAGCCACGCAATTGCCGCCAGTACGAAAATGCCGCCGCCCCAGATCACAGCAATGTCGGACTGGCTGACGGCGAGAATATCACCAAAGAGGAAGGCGATGAGGTCGATCCTCACCCAGCTCATGAAGGCGACGATAACCAGGCCGATCGCAAGCGTCGCGTGCGACAGGATGCCGAGCAGCGCATCCGCAGACAACGCCTGCCGCCGTTGTAGAAAAAGCAGCAGGATCGAAACAAGCGCCGCAACCGCGAAGACGGAAAGCGTCAGATTCAGCTGGAACAGCAGCGACAGCGCGACGCCCAGAAGCGCCGAATGCGAGATAGTGTCGCCGAAATAGGCCATCCGCCGCCAGATGATGAAGCAACCCAGCGGCCCGGTCGTCAGCGCCAGCCCGACGCCGGCAAAAATGGCGCGCAGGAAGAAATCGTCAAACATGACGTCCTCCCTCGGCATGATCGTGCCCGTGATGGTGACCATGGTCATGGCCATGGTCATCGTGATCATGGTGATGATCGCCATGCTCATGATGGTGATGGCCATCTTCGGCGTGGCAATGATCGGTGATCGAGCCGTCTTCATGCTGCACGCGGCCGTCGGGCAGATGCGTATGATCGTGATGGTGGCTGTAGATCGCCAGCGACTGCGCCGCCCGCGTGCCGAACAGCCTCACATATTCGGGGCTCTGGCTGACAGCTTGCGGCGTGCCGCGGCAGCAGACATGGCCGTTCAGGCAAACGACCGTGTCGGTCGCGGCCATGACGACATGCAAGTCGTGCGAAATCAGCAGGATACCGCAACCTTGCGAGTTACGAATGGACTTGATGAGGTCGTAAAGGGCGATCTCGCCGTTGAAATCGACTCCTTGCACCGGTTCGTCCAGCACTAGAAGATCGGGCTTGCGGGCAATGGCGCGGGCCAGCAACGCCCGCTGGAACTCGCCGCCGGAAAGATGCTGCACTTCAGCCTTGGCGAGATGCGCGATGCCAACCGCCTCCAATGCAGCAGCGAGTTCACGCTCCGACAAGCGGCCCGTGAGCGTCATCAGGCGTTGCACGCTGAGCGGCAGTGTCCAGTCGATGGCAAGCTTCTGCGGCACGTAGCCAACCTTGAGGTCGGCAACGCGATCGACATGGCCCTCGTCCGGCTTCAGCACGCCGATTGCCGCCTTGGCACTGGTGGATTTGCCCGAACCGTTCGGCCCGATCAACGTAACGATCTCGCCCCGGCTCACGGAAAAATCGACACCACGGACCAGCCAACGGCCGCTGCGGCGGACGCCGACATCATGGAGCGACACAAGGGGCCGGCTCTTGCTGTCTATGGAGGAAAGCATGAAATTTCCAATTGCACTATTGCGCCTTGCTATCGCACACGTTATAGCATAACGCAATTGATGTAATAACATTACATACCCATTCAAGGGCACTAATCGCATGAATGCAGCAAAAGCTTTCCTTCCTCTAGCCGCCTCTCTCCTGTTTTCGGGCTTGCTTGCCGGCACCGCCGCAACCGCAGCCGACGCCCCCAAGGTGGTCGTCTCCATCAAGCCCATCCACTCGCTTGTCGCCGCCGTCATGCAAGGTGTAGGAACGCCGGATCTGATCGTCGATGGCGCCGCTTCGCCGCATACTTATGCGCTGAAACCCTCGAATGCCCGCAGCCTTCAACAGGCACAGGTGGTTTTCTGGGTCGGTCCTGGCATGGAAGCTTTCCTGCAGAAGCCACTCGCTTCCCTCGGTGCCAACGCCACCGTCGTGGAGTTGGATCAGGCACCGGGCATCACCAAGCTCAAATTCCGCGAAGGCGGCGCTTTCGAGCCGCATGACGATGGTGATGGCGACGAGGCAACCGCCGGCGACAACCATGCACACGACCATGGCGATCATGATCATGGAGAGTTCGACACACATCTCTGGCTCGACCCGCACAATGCCAAGGCCATGGTCGCCGAAATCACCACATCGCTGGTCGCCGCCGATCCGGCGAATGCACTGACTTATGAAGCAAACCAGAAGACCTTGAACGACAAGCTCGATGCTCTGGACACAGAAATCGCCTCGACCGTCGCTCCCGTGAAAGACAAGCCTTTCATCGTCTTCCACGACGCCTATCAGTACTTCGAGCATCGTTACGGCGTGCGCGTCTCTGGCTCCATCACCGTCAGCCCGGAAACCATTCCTGGTGCGCAGCGCGTTGCAGAGATTCACAGTAAAGTAGCTGGTCTCGGCGCAACCTGCGTCTTCGCCGAGCCTCAATTCGAACCGAAACTGGTGAACGTCGTGCTGGAAGGCACCTCCGCCAAAGCGGGCGTGCTCGATCCCGAAGCCGCGACACTGCCGCAAGGGCCGGATCTCTACTTCGATCTGATGCGCGGCATCGCAAGCTCTCTGAAAACCTGCCTTGCGGCGCAAGGCTGAAGATAACCGAAGGAAGCGAGCCAAGCGCTCGCTTTTTTCCGAATAGCAAATGTAATGATATTACATTACAAAGAGGTTGACATGAACAAGAAGCTCCCGGTCACCGTCCTCTCCGGTTTCCTCGGCGCCGGCAAGACGACGCTGCTCAATCACATTCTCAACAATCGCCAGGGTTTGCGCGTTGCAGTGATCGTCAACGACATGAGCGAGGTCAATATCGATGCGGCCCTGGTGCGCGACGGCGGTGCCAACCTCTCGCGCACGGAAGAACAACTCGTCGAAATGACCAATGGCTGCATCTGTTGCACGCTGCGCGACGATCTGCTGAAGGAGGTCCGGCAACTCGCCGAGCAGGATCGCTTCGACTACCTTCTGATCGAATCCACCGGGATCGCAGAACCCCTGCCCGTTGCCACCACTTTCGAGTTTCGCGACGAGGATGGCAGCAGCCTTTCCGATGTCGCCCAGCTCGATACGATGGTCACCGTCGTGGATGCGGCCAATCTTCTCGCCGACTATGGATCGACGGACTTCCTTGCCGATCGCGGCGAGACCGCTGGCGATGGCGACAACCGCACCATCGTCGACCTGCTGGTCGAGCAGATCGAGTTCGCCGATGTCGTCATTCTCAACAAGGTCGGTTCCGCAACATCAGATCAGCTTGATGCCGCGCGCAAGATCATCGTCGGCCTCAATCCCGATGCACGTCTGATCGAAGCCGAGTTCGGTGCGGTAGAGCCGGCCGAGGTTCTCGGCACCGGCCGCTTCGATATCGACCGCGCCGAGACGCATCCGCTTTGGTACAAGGAATTGCACGGCTTCAAGGATCATGTTCCCGAAACGGAAGAATACGGTATCCGCTCCTTCGTCTATCGCGCGAAGAAGCCGTTCGATCCCGCGAGATTTCAGGCATTTCTCGACAAACCCTGGCCGGGCGTCGTGCGCGCCAAGGGCTTCTTCTGGCTTGCAACCCGCCCTTACCACGTTGGCGAAATGAGTCAGGCCGGCGCGCTGGTTCGTACCGGCAAAATGGGCCTATGGTGGGCAGCTGTGCCGCAGGATCAATGGCCCCGTGATCCCTCGTTCAAGCAGGCTCTCTCGTCCTATCTCGATCCCATTTGGGGCGATCGCCGTCAGGAACTTGTGTTCATCGGCGCAGATCCGATGAACGAGCGACAGATCGTTGCCGAGTTGGATGCCTGCTTGATCAAAACAGATCGCTTTACGCCCGAGCGCTGGCGCAACCTGCCGGATCCTTTCGCAAGCTGGAGCCGGCCTGCGATATGAAAAAGCCGAAGGTAATCAGGTTTCGCTGCTACTGCGTAGAGTGCGGCCCTGACGACAGGCCGAAAGGCAAGGTATTGCAAGGCGCTGCAGCAGGCCTGGATCAAGACAGCGATCCAGACAATCAGACGAATCCGCCGGTAGTGGCGGATTCGATCGAACGAATGCTATTCGGGGCCTGAACGCGAGTTCAGGCCACCAGCATGTTGGCCGGTACGACGCTGACTTCGTGCACGACAAGCAACGCGCCGATCACCTGCGACCTCGTGCGCAATGGCGTCATGCTACAATGAAAGACCTTGCCTGGCTCAACCTGACGATAGGACGGATAAAGGCATTCGACCTTTTCGCCGGCAAAGCAGGCATCGAGCTTCACCTTGACGCTGCTCTCGAAATAGTCAGAGCCGACGAAATCGGCGATATGACGACCGACGAGTTCCATCTGCTTCGATCTCAGAAATTCCGAATTCGCAGCGTTGCTGTAGAGATAACGATAGTCGCGCGTGATGACGGCAACGCGATCCGGCAGACTGTCGAGGATGACATCGTTCAAGACGCTACCCTCGTCGAAGCCGAAGAGATCGTCGCGTTCTTCCCTGTCGGTCGAGAATGCCATCAAGACATCCGCCGCAGATTCATTTGCGCCGCCAAAATAGCGATCGATCAGTACAGACAGCGATGACGAATTGCGTACCACTCGTGACCTATCATCCGACTCTTCTCGGATGAGATTGTTCAGGAATTGCAGCTGCATGTAAATTTCAAGCAGACTCGTGGCTTTGTAGGCCAAAATAGCTGAAATAAGCGGCTCCAACTCGCTATCAAGCGAATCTACGAGCTCGTCGTCGCCAAGTTTGATCGCACGCTGAATCTGACTGCATTTCATGGAAAACGCATGAAAGAGTGCCAGCAAATTGCCCTCCTGTCCTTGACCATTGTCAAACACCGAGGCCTCGTTTCCCGGCGTTGTCATGCCCAAGGATATTCAGTTTAGTGTCCGCATTCTCACCAAACTTTCTACCATGTGAATTAACATGACTTACCGGGCGTTTCAATGCAGGTGAATCGAACTTGTCCGCAAAGAGGAGCTTTCTGAAACGAAAGACTTACCAAAGGCGAGGAGTGTACCGAAACCGCGCAGAACGCTCCACCGGTACCGCCGGATGAAGCCATAGCAGGGGGAAACTGCGCCTCCGCCTTTCATCAAGTCGCCAAGGCGCTCAATCCTATTGTTCTTTTACGCATTCCGGACGGAAAAGCGCTCTAGAACACCGCATCCTTGATGTTCCAGCGATCATGATACCAGAGCCATTGTTCGGGGTGTTCCCTCACCCAGCCCTCGACCTTGTCGTTCAGCATTTGCGCCGTGGCGGTCAAATCGAGATTACCCTGTTCGTTGTAAGGCAATTCCAGCTTCGGTTCGATCTCCAGCCGGTAGCGATTGTCAGGCAGGCGAACACAGCGAGCCGGATAGACCTCGCAATTGAACTGGCGCACCAGCTTCGGCAGCAGCGGATTGGTCTTGACATCGCGGCCGAAGAACAAGGTCTTCAAACCCTTGCGAAATTTCTGGTCCACCAGCACGCCAACGCCGCGCCCGGCCTCCAGTTCGCGCGCCAGGCTGAACGACGAGCCTGCATGTGACGGCACGAGCTTGCCCATGCGCCTTGCTCGAAAATCGAAAACCTTCTCAGCCACATAGGGGTTGTTTGGCGGACGAAAGAGAACCGTCACTGTCAGCCCGAAAGCAGCCCCTGCGACAGGCAGCAGCTCGAAATTACCGGTATGGCCGGTGAAGACGATGAAGGGGCGCGGATTATCCCTCAGATCGAGAAAGATCGGAATTCCCGAGACTTCGACACGGCCCGGCTTGTCGCTATGAGGATCGAAATCGAAGAGGCGATCGAGAAAGACGTATTCCGCCGCGAGCCGCCCCATATTGCCCCAGCTGGAAAGTGCAATTTCCTCGATCTCCGCATCGCTCTTCTCCGGAAAGGCGTTACGCAGATTGGTCAGCATCAGCTTGTGCCGGCGCAAGCGCGGCCCGATCTTGCGGGTCAGCCAGTCGGCAAATCTGATACCGCCGTCAGCCGGAAACAGTTTCAAAAAATTCAAGAAACCGAAAATGACCTGCGCCACCAGCCATTGCCGGAAATTTCGAAGCGCAAGGACGATCCGGGTAATGAAGAGCTTCACGCGGCTCAATCCATCTTCAGGATAATCTTGCCGAAAATCTGACGCGATTCCATCCGCTCCAGCGCCCGGTCGATGTCGCTGAAGCTCACTTCGGTGTCGATGACCGGATGAACGAGCCCGCGCGCCATCTTCTGCATGGCATTGGCCATGTTCTCCATGCGGCAGCCGAAGGAGCCGAGCAGCTTCAACTGCTGCTGGAACAGCATCATCAGGTTCATTTCTGTCGAAACGCCCGATGTCGATCCGCAGGTGACGAGACGGCCACCACGCTTCATGCAAAGCATCGAACCTGCCCAGGTATCCTTGCCGACATGCTCGAAAACGACGTCCACACCCTTCTTCTTCGTCAGCTTGCGCACGACGCCCTCAAACCGGTCGGTGCGATAATTGATGACGTGATCGGCGCCGAGAGCCTTCGCCTTCTCGATCTTGTCGTCGGAGCCGACCGTGGTGATGACGGTGCAGCCGATCTTCTTGGCAAGCTGGATGGCGGCAGTGCCGATGCCCGAACCGCCGGCATGAACAAGGATCGTTTCGCCTGGCTCCAGCTTGGCATTGTCGAACAGCATGTGCTCGACCGTCCCGAAGGTGACAGGAGCGAGTGCCGCGCCGATCGCATCAACGCCGGGAGGTGCGGGAACCAACAGGCGAGCGGGAAGATTGACCTTCTCCTGCGCGAAGCCATCGAGATGGAAACCATGCACGCCGCCGACATGTTCGCAGAGATTGTCGCGGCCTTCGCGGCAGTGACGGCAGAGACCGCAGGTGCGAGCGCCGTAGATCGATACCAGTTGGCCCGGAAGTACGTTGGCAACGCCCGGCCCGATCGCCTCCACCACGCCGGCAGCCTCGGCGCCGATGACGAGCGGCATCTTGCGCTTGGCAAACGCCATGCCGCGCCAGCCCCATACGTCGATGTGGTTGAGGGCGACGGCCTTGACACGCAAAGTCACCTCGCCTGCGCCAGGCGCTTCCGGCTCCGGCAGATCGGTGATCTCTAGTTTTCGGTCGTCGATCAGTTGCAAAGCACGCATGGCAAAGTCCTTCGCCCCTTGGGCGCAGTTATCATTTAATATTCAAAAGCCCGATTAAGCCGGTTCAAGCGCCATGACAAGGCTGGCGTTCTGACCGCCGAACCCGAAAGAGTTCGAAAGAACGGCATTCACCTGCTTTTCACGCTTCTTGTTCGGCACCACGTCGAGATCGATCGACGGATCGGGATTGTTGTAGTTGATGGTTGGCGGCAGCGTGCCCGTCAGCATCGTCTGCAGCGAGAACACCGCCTCGACCGCGCCGGCCGCAGTTAGCGTGTGGCCGATCATCGACTTGTTCGACGACACGGGAATGCTTGGCAGCCGTTCTCCGAAAACCGCGGACATGGAACCATATTCCATCTTGTCGTTCTCCGGCGTTGATGTGCCGTGAGCGTTGATGTAGCCGATATCGCTCTCATCCATGCCGGCATCGGATAGCGCCGCGCGGATTGTGGCGATGGCCGGACCACCATCGGGTGAGGAACGGGTACGATGGAAGGAATCGGCCTTGTCGCCGGCGCCCTTCATGATTCCGAGGATCTTGGCACCACGAGCAATTGCCGCCTCAAGCGATTCAAGCACGAGCGTCGCCGCGCCTTCCGCGATGACGAAACCGTCGCGATCCTTACTGAATGGCTTGGAAGCCTTGGTCGGCGGGTCGTTCTGTGTCGAAAGAGCAGACAGCAGCGAGAAGCGAATGAGCGCCTCGGCGCTCAGCGAGCCGTCCGTCGCAACCACGAGTGCGCGCGTCGTGCGTCCTTGACGGATCGCTTCGATACCGAGCTGAATGGCGGTGACGCCCGATGCACAGGCGGTCGACAAAGTCACCGGCAAGCCCCGCGTGCCGAAACGGTCTGCAAGACGCTCGGAAATGGCGCCGAACAGCGCTGCTTCATGGAAAGTCGGATCCGGGCGCTGACGCATGGCGGCAAGGAAGCGCTCATAGGCATCCCCTTCATGATCGGCCGGCGGCGAGCGATCAGCAAGGGCAAAACGTGCACTCCACTCCGGCTCGATCGGCGGCGCGGCAAGAAACAGCGGCGCATCGAAGTCGCCGGAGATTCCGGCCTGAGCCAGGGCCTCGATCGTCGTCTCGCGGGCGAAGGCATAGGAGCGCTCGACGGCATTCGGCGAGGGAATATCGATGAAATCCACCGTGCCCGCGATCCGGGTCGACAGACCGTCGGTCGGGAAGCGCGTAATATTGTGAATGCCCGAAACGCCCGAGGAAAGTGCGTTCCAGTTGTCCTGGAGACCCTGCCCGAGCGAGGTAATAATCCCCATGCCGGTGACGGCGACGATCGGGCGTCCGAGGTGGTCCTTGTAGGCGGATGCGGTCATAATCCTGCTCCTCACGCTTCAGCTGAAAGTACGGCGATGCCTTCGCCGCGTACATGACCAACAGTCGTTACAACAGCATTACGTGTACCAGCCGCCATCGCTTTTTCGTGCGTGGTATCGAAGGGCGGCACCTTGGCCTGATTGGCGACGGCAAGCGCCGCGAAAGCAATGCCGAGCGGGAACTGGCTTTCCAGCCCATGACCGGAGATGCCGGAATAGGCTCGGATGGCCGCCTCTGGAAGCTGTGCCTCGAGCACCGCTTTTTCGCGCTGGGCGAGATCGGGGATCGCCGTCGTGCCGGAAAAGACCACCGTCGCACCTTCCAGGCCCTGCTTGGCAGGTGCAAGCATGCGTTCCAGCCGGGCCTCGAACTTGCCGTCGTCACGACGGCCACGATCGCCCTCGACCGCATCCATGGTCGCGTAGATACGCGCACGGCGGCTTTCGGCATGGGCGCGTGATTCGAGCACAAGGAAAGCGCTCAGCGATCCCATGATCATGCCGCCGCCATCTTCCGGCTTGCGAGACCAGAGCGGATGCCAGTCGCCGATCGCATGTGCGTTGATGGATTCGATCAATAGGATCATGTCCAGACGCTCGGCCGAAAACGCACCACCGACAAGCGCATGGGTCGATTCGCCGGACTTGATACGATGGAAGGCGGTCTCGACAGCGGAAACGCCGGAGGCCTCTTCGCCCATGAACGTGCGAGATGAGCCCGTCACCTTATGGACGATTGAGATATTGCCGGCCAAAAGGTTCGAAAGCTGCGCTAGAAACAGGGTCGGCCGCAGCTCCGTCGTCAGCTTTTCGTTCAGCAGGAGTTCGCGATCGTTGCGCTTCAGACCTTCGTTGACGATCAGCGTGTCGACGTTGGTATCACGCTCCCCGCCACCGGCCGCGACAATCATGTCCATGGTGCCGCAGGCTTCGAGATTGTCCTTGAAACCGGCATCGTCGAGCGCCAGGCCGGCAGTGAAGACGCCGATGCGCTGCCAGTTTTCCATCTGGCGCTGATCGCCGCGCTTCGGGATCTGCTGTGACCAGTCGATCTCTGGCAGCGGATGTACGGGATAGGGCTTGAATTTTTCGGTTTCGACGATGGTCGGCGGCGCCTTGTCCGCAGTCAGAAGGGCGACATGCGCATCCTTGCCGACACCCTGACAGGTGACGATGCCGATACCCGTGATCACCACATCATTCTGAGCCTTGCTCATTCATCAATCCTCTTCGAATGCGGTACCCGCAAGCCGGCGGCGTCAACCGTTGGCGGCGATGGCGTCGAGAAGTCCGACTTCGCCTGCCCGCTTACGCACGATATCGGCGAGCGGCACCTCATTAAACGGCATGGTGCGCAGCTTCAACTGCGCATCGCAGATCTTCTTCCCGGCAATAGTGATGCGTGCCTTGGTGACCGCAAAACCGGATCCATCGTGCTCCAGCTCGGCCTCGATATCCAGCTCCGCTTCAGGCTCGACGAAAGTGCGCATCTTGGCGCCGTCGACGGACATCAGGAAAGGCATGTAGGCAAACTTCGTCGCGGCAAGCACGAGCATACCCGAAGCCTGCGCCATCGTTTCGATCAGGAGAACGCCGGGAACCAACGGCATGCCGGGAAAATGGCCTTCGAAGACCGGGCTTTTCGCCGGAACGACAGAACGCGCCTTCAACAGGCCCTTGGACAGATCGACGGACTCGACCTTGTCGATCATCTGGAAATATTCCAGCAGCATCAACGCCTCCGCTCTAAACCCGAAACGCTAGATGCCACGGGCGGAATACGCTATTTAAGAATGAAACCGCCCGGCCGCCAGTTTCACGGGCGGCTGGGCGTCAAAAAAGTGCAAGGATGTTGCTCAGCCCTTAGCGGCGCGCAACTCGTCGATCTTGGCACAGAGGTTCTTCAGCACGAAGTACTCTTCGGTCGAAACCTTGCCTTCGTTGACTTCCTGCGTCCACTGTTCCAGCGGGATCTTGATGCCGAATTCCTTGTCGATAGCGAAAACGATGTCCAGGAAGTCGAGGCTGTCGATGCCAAGGTCGTCGATCGTGTGGCTATCCGGAGTGATCGTGTCACGGTCGATTTCGCTGGTCTCAGCGATGATGTCGGCAACTTTGTCAAATGTAGCAGTCACTGCCCATACCTCTTGAAATAATAATTCAATCCCCCTCATAGGGAAATCCATTCCAAAAGCCAATGGTTTCCACCAGAAACCCCGGCAATTTGGCAGGCCACTGTTGCGCAAACAGCAAAACGGCGCCCGTGCCGCAACTGAAGGGATACCGGACGCCGTGCATTCAAGATGCGTCAGCCTCGCCGCCGACCGCATTTGCAATGCCTTTCGCACGATCGCTGGCGATTACTCGCTGATGACGATGCGCGTATTATGCAGCCCGACATCCGACGCCAGCGCGAAGAAGGTTGCAGCATTGCGGGTCTCGAGCCGCACACAGCCATGCGATGCCGGCCTGCCGAGTTGCCTCACCTCGTAGGTTCCATGAACCGCGTAACCGCCATTGAAGAAAACGGCATAGGGCATGGGCGCATCGTCGTATTTCTTCGAGCGATGATCCTTGGAGAGCCATTTGGCAGTATAAGAGCCGATCGGCGTGACGTAGCCCCTGCGAGCCGTCGATACCTTCCAGCGATACTTGAGAATACCATCTTCAGAGACGGTCATTGTCTGCGCGCGAAGATCCACGGTTGCAAGAACAGTGCCTGCATTCGCCGAAGCGACGTGAAGTTGTGTACAGAGGCATGCGGAAACAGCTATCGTTACATATTTCATCTTATCCCCTCCGACTGTTTGCTTCTTCGTGAAACAATTCAGACGATGGGAAAGCTTAGCAGCAGGCTAATTATACCAAATTAATACGTATAGTGAGCAATCTATTAATGGAAGCGACCGCTCAGAGTAGGATCAGGAACCCCACGAAGGCGAGAAACGTCAGCACGGAGCATGCCGAATAGAAGATAGTGATACCGGCTTCGATATCACTGACGGTGGCCGTATCCCGGCCCGCACCATTGATCATCGGCTCGCGCACCAGCTCGCCACCATAAATGCGCGGCCCCGCGAGCTGTATATCCAGCGCGCCGGCCATGGCCGCTTCCGGCCTTCCGGAATTTGGCGACCGATGCAGACCGCCATCCCTGACCGCGATGCGAATGGCATTTCCGAGTGCTGAGATCCCGCGCTTGGCAAGGGCACCGATCGCGATCAGCAGGATCGACAGCCTTGCAGCCGGCCAGTTCGCGATATCGTCCAACCGAGCGGCAGCCCGCCCGAAGTCGATATAGGTCTCGGATTTATGGCCGATCATCGAATCAGCGGTGTTGAGCATCTTGTAGAAGAACAGCCCAGGCAGGCCGAAAATTCCGTACCAAAGTGCCGGCGCCACGACGCCATCGGAAAAGTTTTCGGCGAGACTTTCGATCGCCGCCCGGCAAACGCCTGGCTCATCGAGCGTTTCGGGATCGCGGCCGACGATACGCGAAACCGCAAGACGGCCGCCTTCCAATCCATCGGTCCGCAGAGCCTGGGACACCTCGCCCACATGATCGGCCAGGCTCTTCTGCGCAAGGAACACGGCCACCAACGCCGCTTCGACCAAGATACCGAGCCAGCCGAAGAAAGCGAGAAAACCATGGGCCGCCCAGCCGATGATGATCGCGCCCATAAGCAGCGCGACGATCGACATGAGGCCATTGCGGCGCCGAAGCACGCCGGAGAGATGCTTCCCATTGAAACGCTGATCGAAGTAGGAAATCGCCTTGCCGAACAACACGACCGGATGCGGCAGCCGCTGCCACAGCCAATCGGGGTCCCCAACGATGCGATCCAGCAGCAACGCAAGCACGAGAATGAGCAGATGTTCGTCGGCGGTCATATCGAATAATCCTCTAGAGCAGGATACCGAAAAGTGTCAGCCGCTTTCGGATGACATCATGCTCTACTTATTTGTTTCTGAAGCGGATTCAGATTTTAGGTCGAACAGACCTGAAATCATCCGACCCCAGTGCCCCGGCGAGTCTTCGGTCCGCCTCCTCATCCGGAGCAAGGCCGAAGCGCAGCCAATTGCGCGCATAATCGAACTTGCGGACAAGAATATGGTGGCGGCAGAGATGCGTATATAGGCCCTCCGCACGGTCGTCGGCAACCAGTGTGAACAACGCCGTGCCACCCGCGACGGACAGGCCGGAGCGACGAAGAATCGTCTCGAGCGCGAAACGCCGGTCTAGAATGCGGTGGCGAATGACACTCGCATCGCTTTCCATGAGGGAAGCGGCGATCGACAGCGCCGGACCGGATACCGCCCAGGGGCCGAGCCAATCCTCGAATCGGTCCAAGACCGACGCCTCGGCAATGACGAAGCCAAGCCGCAAGCCGGCCATGCCGAAAAACTTACCGAACGACCGGAAGATGATGAGGCCCGGCATGGACGATGCATAGGGCACGATGCTGGCTTCCGGCTCGACATCGCCGAATGCCTCGTCGACCAGGAGAAGGCCACCGCGTTGGCATTGCCTCTCGTGCAAATCACGCAGCTGATCGATCGACAACAGCCGCCCATCGGGATTATTGGGATTGACCACGACGACGAGCCTATCGTCCTCGGCCAGATCGTCCATCGTCAAAACCTGCCGCACTCGCAGGCCGGCGAGCGTGAAGGCCCGGGCATATTCACCATAGGTGGGCGACAGGATGGCAGCGCTTCCGCCCTGCAGGAGCCTGGGGAGCAGCTGGATAACGGATTGCGTGCCTGGAACGGGTAAGGGTGGAATATCGCCGCTCCGATAATATCCCCTCGCCGCTTCGCGTGCCCGCTCCTGCAGGTGTTGGTCTGGCAGCCGATGCCAGGCCGCGACAGGCACATCCGGCAAGGCGACGGGATTGGGGTTGATGCCGGTTGACAGATCCAGCCAGTCTTCCGGCCGGCCGCCATATTGACGAGCGGCAGCGGTAATGCCGCCGCCATGTACGATCTTGTCCGTCATTCAACATCACCGGCAAGAT